>NC_020504.1:2750698-3057860 GCF_000349325.1 Streptomyces davaonensis JCM 4913 | reverse complement strand
TGTACGCCGAGAACGGCCGCGAGGGCATCGAAGTGCTGGAGCAGCACGACGATGTGGCGGTCGTGCTGATGGACATCATGATGCCCGAGATGGACGGGTACGCGACGACCACGGCGATCCGCCGGATGCCGCAGTTCGCCGGGCTGCCGATCATCGCGCTGACCGCCAAGGCCATGAAGGGCGACCGGGAGAAGGCGATCGAGTCGGGCGCCTCCGACTACGTCACCAAGCCCGTCGACCCCGATCACCTGCTGTCGGTGATGGAGCAGTGGATGCGGGAGGAGTGACGGGATCGGTCGGGCTTCGTACGGGGTTCGTACGGGCTCGGTGAGCGGGCTGGGGCAGGGCCTGGCGAGAACCTACGGTGTTCACGCGGAGTTGCTGACGCAGTGTGCTCGAAGCCGTGTAGAAGTACGGGATTGGGGGAACCTTCTGGTCTCCCGCTACGTTTCTGCTACGTGCACAGTGACATCGCGGTGACAGGGTGTGGCGACGGGCGGGGTGCGGCTACCATGACCGGCACGAGGACGGGCGGCGCAAGGGAGTCGTCCCCTGGGGCGGCACCCGCAGGTGCTGCCCCAAGTCCTGCGGACAGGGGAGGCCCCATGCCGGGGCGAGGAGGGCGGGCCATGGTGCAGAAGGCCAAGATCCTCCTGGTCGATGACCGGCCGGAGAATCTGCTGGCGCTGGAGGCGATCCTCTCCGCGCTCGATCAGACCCTGGTGCGGGCATCGTCCGGGGAGGAAGCGCTCAAGGCGCTGCTCACGGACGACTTCGCGGTCATTCTGCTGGACGTCCAGATGCCGGGCATGGACGGTTTCGAGACCGCCGCGCACATCAAGCGCCGGGAGCGGACCCGGGACATCCCGATCATCTTCCTCACCGCGATCAACCATGGACCTCACCACACCTTCCGCGGATACGCCGCCGGTGCGGTCGACTACATCTCCAAGCCGTTCGACCCGTGGGTGCTGCGGGCGAAGGTCTCCGTGTTCGTCGAGCTGTACATGAAGAACTGCCAGCTCAGGGAGCAGGCGGCGCTGCTGCGGCTCCAGTTGGAGGGCGGCGGCAGGACCGCGGGCGCCGAGACCAAGGAACCGGCGGGGCTGCTCGCCGAACTGTCCGCGCGGCTCGCGGCGGTCGAGGAGCAGGCCGAGGCGCTCTCCAAGCAGCTCGACGACGAATCCGCGGACGCGGCGGCGGTCGCCACGGCCGCCCATCTGGAGCGCAAACTCACCGGATTGCGGCGCGCGCTGGACGCGTTGGAGCCCGGCGCGGGCAACGCCTCCTCGGTGTCCTCGCAGAACTGACGCCCGCGCGGGGCGCGTTGAAGATGACCGCTTTGTGAACGCGCGTCAGTTCAGCGCCGTCGTAACGGCGACACGAACGGGTGAAGCAGTGGGCACACGTGTCCGCCGTCGCCTCCACCGGTAATCTCACACCTATGGCCTCACGTCCCTCCGCAGCCAAGAAGCAGCCCGCGAAGAAGGCGGCCGCTCCCGCGAAGGGTCCGGCGAAGAAGGCCGCCGCCAAAAAGGCTCCAGCGAAGAAGGCGCCTGCGAAGAAGGCCGCGGCCAAGAAGCCCGTGCCCAAGCCGGCCCCCAACCCCACCGGGGGCGTGTACCGACTGGTGCGTGCCGTCTGGCTCGGGCTCGCGCATGCCGTCGGCGCGGTGTTCCGCGGGATAGGGCAGGGCGCGAAGAACCTCGACCCGGCCCATCGCAAGGACGGCGTCGCGCTGTTGCTGCTCGGTCTCGCCCTGATCGTCGCCGCGGGCACCTGGTCCAATCTGCGCGGTCCCGTCGGCGACCTCGTCGAGACGCTGGTGACCGGCGCCTTCGGCCGGCTCGACCTGCTCGTGCCGATCCTGCTCGCGGTGATCGCCGTACGGTTCATCCGGCACCCGGAGAAGCCGGAGGCCAACGGGCGGATCGTGATCGGCCTGTCCGCGCTCGTGATCGGCGTTCTCGGCCAGGTGCACATCGCCTGCGGCTCGCCCGCGCGGAGCGACGGCATGCAGGCCATAAGGGACGCCGGCGGCCTCATCGGCTGGAGCGCGGCGACCCCGCTGACGTACACGATGGGCGAGATGCTCGCCGTACCGCTGCTGGTGCTGCTGACCGTGTTCGGACTGCTGGTCGTCACGGCCACGCCGGTCAACGCCATCCCGCAGCGGCTCAGGCTGCTCGGGGTGAAGCTCGGGGTCCTGCACGATCCGGAGGAGTTCTCCGACGACGACGAGCGCTATGACGAGCAGTGGCGTGAGGCGCTGCCCCCGCGCGGGCGTCGGCGCGGATCCGCGCCCGAGGACTACGACCCCGACGGCGCCGAGCAGGAGGCCCTCTCGCGGCGTCGCGGGCGCCCCCGGCGCTCCGCGGTGCCCCAGCCGGACCTGGGCCGCCCCATGGACGCCGTGGACGTCGCGGCGGCCGCCGCCGCCGCGCTCGACGGGGCGGTGCTGCACGGCATGCCGCCCTCGCCGATCGTCGCCGACCTCACCCAGGGCGTCAGCGTCGGCGGCCGCGAGGAGACCACGCCGACGCCGACGCCCGTCCCGGCCGCGCGGCTGAAGCAGGAGCGGTTGAAGGCCGAGGTCGCCGACCTCACCAAGCCCGCGCCGGAGGCACCCGCCGACCTGCCGCCACGCGCCGAGCAG
Organism: Streptomyces davaonensis JCM 4913; assembly: GCF_000349325.1. Lineage (GTDB taxonomy): Bacteria > Actinomycetota > Actinomycetes > Streptomycetales > Streptomycetaceae > Streptomyces > Streptomyces davaonensis. The sequence continues at coordinate 3,055,204 of NC_020504.1, read as the reverse complement.
CTCCAGCTGTCCGGTGACATCACCTACTCCCTGCCCTCGCTGGACCTCCTCGCGCGCGGGGGACCCGGCAAGGCGCGCAGCGCGGCAAACGACGCCGTCGTCGCCTCGCTCACCAATGTCTTCAGCGAGTTCAAGGTCGACGCCGCCGTCACCGGCTTCACGCGCGGGCCGACGGTCACGCGCTACGAGGTCGAGCTCGGGCCCGCGGTGAAGGTCGAGCGGATCACGGCGCTGACCAAGAACATCGCGTACGCCGTGGCCAGCCCGGACGTGCGGATCATCTCGCCGATCCCCGGCAAGTCGGCCGTGGGCATCGAGATCCCCAACACCGACCGGGAGATGGTCAACCTCGGTGACGTGCTGCGCCTCGCGGCCGCGGCCGAGGACGACCACCCGATGCTGGTGGCGCTCGGCAAGGACGTCGAGGGCGGCTATGTCATGGCCAACCTCGCGAAGATGCCGCACGTCCTGGTCGCCGGAGCCACCGGTTCGGGCAAGTCGTCGTGCATCAATTGCCTGATCACGTCGATCATGGTCCGGGCGACCCCGGAGGACGTCCGTATGGTCCTCGTCGACCCCAAGCGGGTCGAGCTCACCGCCTACGAGGGCATCCCGCACCTGATCACGCCGATCATCACGAACCCCAAGCGGGCCGCCGAGGCGCTCCAGTGGGTCGTACGGGAGATGGACCTCAGGTACGACGACCTGGCGGCGTACGGCTTCCGGCACATCGACGACTTCAACCAGGCCATACGGGACGGCAAGGTCAAGTCGCCCGAGGGCAGCGAGCGGGAGCTTCAGCCGTATCCGTATCTGCTGGTGATCGTCGATGAGCTCGCCGACCTGATGATGGTCGCGCCGCGGGACGTCGAGGACGCGATCGTGCGCATCACGCAGCTCGCGCGCGCGGCAGGCATCCATCTGGTGCTCGCCACGCAGCGGCCGTCGGTGGACGTGGTCACCGGTCTGATCAAGGCGAACGTGCCCTCCCGGCTCGCCTTCGCCACCTCCTCGCTCGCCGACTCCCGGGTCATCCTCGACCAGCCCGGCGCCGAGAAGCTGATCGGCAAGGGCGACGGGCTGTTCCTGCCGATGGGCGCCAACAAGCCCACGCGTATGCAGGGCGCGTTCGTGACCGAGGAAGAGGTCGCGGCGGTCGTCCAGCACTGCAAGGACCAGATGGCGCCGGTCTTCCGGGACGACGTCACCGTGGGCACCAAGCAGAAGAAGGAGATCGACGAGGACATCGGCGACGACCTGGACCTGCTGTGCCAGGCGGCCGAGCTGGTCGTCTCCACGCAGTTCGGCTCGACGTCCATGCTCCAGCGCAAGCTGCGGGTCGGGTTCGCCAAGGCCGGGCGGCTGATGGATCTGATGGAGTCGCGGAACATCGTCGGGCCGAGCGAGGGCTCCAAGGCTCGTGACGTTCTTGTGAAGCCTGATGAGCTGGATGGCGTGCTGGCGCAGATCCGCGGGGAGGCTTGAGAGAAGTGCCGCGCGGAGGAGACCACCGATGTTCGATCGTGACTCACCCGTAAGGGATCATTGAGCAACCGTTTCCCTTCGGCGTACGTCAAGTTGAGGGAAGCGAAAAGCTCCTGCCCCACCATCGGTGTGTCCGGCCATACCGATGGCGTACAAAGTCCCACCGCCCGGTTGCCCCACCCTTTCGTACCCCCCCTAGACTGAACCTCCAGCACAGGTGGCTACACGCTCGAAAGGCGCCCCCGTGTCCATCGGCAACTCCCCTGAAGACGAGCGTCCGTTCGAAGACGTTTCCGGCGACGACCGGCCCTCCGTCGGCCGTGCCCTCCAGCAGGCGCGTATCGCTGCCGGACTGACCGTCGACGACGTCAGCAACGCCACCCGCGTCCGCCTGCCCATCGTGCACGCCATCGAGGCCGACGACTTCGGCCCCTGTGGCGGAGACGTGTACGCGCGCGGTCACATCCGGACCCTGGCCAAGGCCGTCGGCATCGATCCGGCGCCCCTGCTCGCCCAGTACGACGCGGATCACGGGGGGCGTCCGGCGCCGACCCCCGCGGCCCCGCTGTTCGAGGCGGAGCGCATCCGCCCGGAGCGGCGCGGGCCGAACTGGACGGCGGCCATGGTCGCGGCGATCGTCGCCGTGATCGGCTTCGTCGGGTTCACCGCGTTCAAGGGCGACGACGGCGGCGCGGGGTCCGTCGCCGAGGGCGCCACGCCGTCGACCAGCAAGCCCGCCACGACCAAGCCCAAGACCGAGAAGCCCGAGGACCCGAAGCCGGAGCCGTCCGACAGCGCCATCGCCGCCGCGCCCCAGGACAAGGTGACGGTCCAGGTCAGCGCCGCCGACGGCAAGAGCTGGATCTCCGCCAAGGACCACAACGGCCGGCTGCTCTTCGACGGCCTGCTCCAGCAGGGCGACTCCAAGACCTTCCAGGACAGCGAGAAGATCAACCTCGTCCTCGGCGACGCGGGCGCGATCCAGCTCTACGTCAACGGCAAGAAGATCGACGACGACTGGCAGCCGGGCGCGGTGGAACGCCTCACATACACAAAGGGCGATCCCCAGGTCGGCTGAGCCATCTGCGCAAACGGACGGGGTTGGTCGATCTTGGCCAACCCCGTCGACGTTGGGTGTCAGTGAGACAAAGTAGTCTTGAGCCCATGCCTGAACGCCGTACCGTCGCACTCGTCACTCTTGGCTGCGCCCGTAACGAGGTGGACTCGGAGGAGCTCGCAGGCCGCTTGGAGGCGGACGGCTGGGACCTCGTGGAGGATGCCTCCGACGCGGATGTCGCCGTCGTCAACACCTGTGGCTTCGTCGACGCCGCCAAGAAGGACTCCGTGGACGCCCTCCTGGAGGCCAATGACCTCAAGGGGCACGGCAGAACCCAGGCCGTCGTGGCGGTGGGCTGCATGGCCGAGCGGTACGGCAAGGAACTGGCGGACGCGCTGCCGGAGGCCGACGGCGTGCTCGGCTTCGACGACTACGCGGACATCTCCGACCGCCTCTCGACCATCCTGAGCGGCGGCGTCCACGCCTCGCACACCCCGCGCGACCGACGCAAGCTGCTGCCGATCAGCCCGGCCGAGCGCCAGGAGTCCGCCGCCGAGGTCGCCCTGCCCGGGCACGCCCCGGTCGACCTCCCGGACGGCCTCGCACCCGCCTCCGGCCCCCGCGCGCCGATGCGCCGACGGCTCGACGGCGCGCCCGTCGCCTCGGTGAAGCTCGCCTCCGGCTGCGACCGGCGCTGCACCTTCTGCGCCATCCCCTCCTTCCGCGGCTCCTTCATCTCGCGCCGCCCGAGCGACGTGCTGAACGAGACGCGCTGGCTGGCCGAGCAGGGCGTCAAGGAGATCATGCTGGTCTCCGAGAACAACACCTCCTACGGCAAGGACCTCGGCGACATCCGCCTGCTGGAGTCGCTGCTGCCCGAGCTGGCCGAGGTCGACGGCATCGAGCGGGTACGCGTCAGCTACCTCCAGCCGGCCGAGATGCGCCCCGGGCTGATCGACGTCCTCACCGGCACGCCCAAGATCGCGCCCTACTTCGACCTCTCCTTCCAGCACTCCGCGCCCGCCGTGCTGCGGGCGATGCGCCGCTTCGGCGACACCGACCGCTTCCTGGAGCTGCTCGACACCATCCGGAGCAAGGCCCCCCAGGCGGGCGTGCGCTCCAACTTCATCGTGGGCTTCCCCGGCGAGTCCGAGGCGGACCTGGCCGAGCTGGAGCGCTTCCTCAACCACGCGCGCCTGGACGCCATCGGCGTCTTCGGCTACTCCGACGAGGAGGGCACCGAAGCGGCGACGTACGAGGACAAGCTCGACCCGGACGTCGTCGCCGACCGGCTCGCACGGGTCTCCCGGCTGGCCGAGCAGCTCGTCTCGCAGCGGGCCGAGGAGCGCCTGGGCGAGACCGTCCAGGTGCTCGTCGAGTCCGTCGACGAGGAGGGCGTGTACGGCCGTGGCGTGCACCAGGCGCCGGAGACGGACGGCCAGGTGCTGCTCACGAGCGGCCAGGGTCTGAGTGTCGGCCGTATCGTCGAGGCGAAGGTGGTCGGCACCGAGGGTGTCGACCTCGTGGCCGAGCCGCTCCACGGCTCGCTCGTATCCGGTGAGGAGGGGGCCAGATGACCGGAGTCCCGGCGTCCGCCGCGGGCGGCTCCCCCAAGGCGACACCCGCGGCCGCGGCCTCCGGTGAACCGGGGGGCGCGAAGTCGGCCCGGGGCGGGAAGCTCGCGGCGGCGGCCGTCAACCAGGCCAGCGTCTGGAACATCGCCAACCTCCTGACCATGCTCCGGCTGCTGCTGGTGCCCGCGTTCGTCGCGCTGATGCTGGCCGACGGCGGCTATGACCCGGCGTGGCGCTCGCTCGCCTGGGCGGCCTTCGCCATCGCCATGATCACCGACCTGTTCGACGGCCATCTGGCCCGGACGTACAACCTGGTCACCGACTTCGGGAAGATCGCCGACCCCATCGCCGACAAGGCGATCATGGGGGCGGCGCTGATCTGCCTGTCCGCGCTCGGCGATCTGCCGTGGTGGGTGACCGTGGTGATCCTCGGCCGGGAACTCGGCGTCACGCTTCTGCGTTTTCTCGTCATCCGGTACGGCGTGATCCCCGCGAGCCGCGGCGGCAAGCTCAAGACGCTCACCCAGGGCGTGGCCGTCGGCATGTACATCCTGGCGCTGACGGGGTGGCTGGCCACTCTTCGGTTCTGGGTGATGGGTGCGGCGGTGGTCCTGACCGTGGTGACCGGGCTCGACTATGTAAGACAGGCCATTGTGCTGCGCAGACAGGGAATCGCCGAGCGCAAGGCGGCGTTGGAGGAGACGGAAGCGTGAGTTCCCCGGCCGCCGACGTGGTGCGACTACTGACAGTGAGGGGCGAGACCCTCGCAGTCGCGGAGTCGCTCACCGGTGGCCTTGTGGCGGCGGAGATCACAGGGGTTCCCGGGGCGTCCAAGGCCTTCCGGGGTTCGGTGACCGCCTACGCGACTGAACTCAAGGCGCAGCTGCTCGGTGTCGACGCCGCCCTGCTGGAGCGGCGGGGAGCGGTGGATCCGCAGGTCGCGGCCCAGATGGCGGCCGGGGTGCGGAAGGCTCTCGGGGCCGACTGGGGCATCGCGACGACCGGTGTCGCCGGGCCGGACGAGCAGGACGAGCAGCCCGTGGGCACAGTTTTCGTGGCCGTGGAAGGGCCCTGCGGGCCGGATTTCGGGACCGTCGGCGGCGGGAAAGTGTCCTTGCTGCGGTTGAACGGCGACCGGGCGGAAATTCGTATGGAGAGTGTACGGAGCGTACTCGCGTTGCTCCTTCAGCAGCTTGCGAGCGAACAGACCGAGAATGAGCGGGCACAGGATACGGAACAGAACGGGGGGTTTTGATGTTTGCAGCCCTGAGTGAACACGACATCGCTCCCCGCACGGCCGCAGCGCGAGGCGGTACGGTGGGGCGTGAAGGATGCGGCTACGCGGTCCGAGGAGGGAGCCACCGATGATTCTGCTCCGTCGCCTGCTGGGTGACGTGCTGCGTCGGCAGCGCCAGCGCCAGGGCCGTACTCTGCGCGAAGTCTCCTCGTCCGCCCGAGTATCGCTCGGCTATCTCTCCGAGGTGGAGCGGGGGCAGAAGGAGGCTTCCTCCGAGCTGCTCTCCGCCATCTGCGACGCGCTGGACGTACGGATGTCCGAGCTCATGCGGGAAGTGAGCGACGAGCTCGCCCTCGCCGAGCTGGCCCAGTCGGCAGCGGCCACGCCCAGTGAGCCCGTGCCCACGTCGGTCCGGCCGATGCTGGGTTCCGTTTCGGTGACCGGTGTGCCACCGGAACGGGTGACGATCAAGGCGCCCGCGGAAGCAGTGGACGTGGTCGCCGCGTGAGTGCCACGCGCGTGGGCGCATGAGCTGATCATGCGCTGAGGACGTGCATGAAGCCCCGGCCGGGGTTTCTCCAGCGAGACTGGAGAGGCGACGGCCGGGGCTTTCGTGCATCGTGGAGGGCGTGGAACTCGGGGCACCACCGATCGGAGCATGTGGATGTACGTCGTGAAGAGCCCGCTGTCCGACGCCGACCTGAAGACCGTCACCGAGGCCCTGCAAGGCGCCCTCGTCGATCTCGTGGACCTCGCCCTGGTGGCGAAGCAGATCCACTGGAACGTGGTCGGGCCGCGGTTCCGTACCGTCCATCTCCAGCTCGACGAGGTCGTGGACACCGCGCGGCTGCACTCCGACACGGTCGCCGAACGGGCCTCGGCCCTGGGCGTCCCGCCCGACGGACGTGCCGCGACGGTGGCCGCGGGCAGTGGCATCGGGGCCGTGTCCGACGGCTGGGTCAAGGACGTCGACGCCGTGGGCAGGCTGGTCGAGGCCCTCGGTGCGGTGATCGCCCGGATGCGGAAGCGGATCGCGGCGACCGGCGAGGCGGATCCGGTGAGCCAGGACATCTTCATCACGATCACGGCGGATCTGGAGAAGCACCACTGGATGTTCCAGGCGGAGAACGGCTGAGGAGGGTCGTCCTGGGTGCATCCGTGTGCCGCCGGTGCGCCCTCCCGGCGGGTGAGGGCGCGGGTCTAGCGTCGGGCTGGAGGTGGCGGTCATGGCGGGGATAGCGCGCTGGGGGGCGGCGCTCGGGCTCGGGGTGCTGTGGTGGTGGGCCGTGCTGCGGCTCGCCGTGGCGCCGGACGCCGGGGTGCTGGAGGGCGCGGTGGCCGCCGGGGGATGGGGGCTGAGCCTGCTGCCGGTGCACTGTGTGCCGAAGGCGCGGGCCGTGGGCGCCGTCGCCACGGGGCGGTGGGTTCGGGCGTGGCGGGCGGCCCCCGTCACCACGGCATCGCCACACCACCGTTCGGACGCAGAATCTGGCCCGTCGTGAACGCCGAGGCGTCCGAGGCCAGATAGAGCACGGCGTGGGCGACGTCCTCAGGTGCGCCGACGCGGCCGAGGGGCGCCATCCGCGTCATGAGCGCCTCGGTGTGCGCCTGTGCTTCGTCGTCGTGGCGATCCGTCATGGGGGTACGGATCCAGCCCGGCGCCACGGCATTCACCCGGATGCCGTGCCGGCCGACCTCGGTCGCCAGCGTCTTCGTCAGCTGCACGACGGCCGCCTTGGCGGCGCCGTAGCAGAGGAGGCCGGGGCCGCCGGTGTCCACGGCGCCCGAGGCCATGGTGACGATGCTGCCCCGCACGTGTCCGGCGAGCATCAGCCGGGCCGCCTCCTGGCAGGCGTGCAGGACGCCCTTGAAGTTGACGTTCAGGACCCGGTCGAGGTCCTCGTCCGTGGTCTCCAGGACCGGGCTGCTGTGCATGATTCCGGCGATCGCGGCCATCACGTCCAGGCGCTCGCAGGACTCCACCGCGTGTTTGACCTGGGCGCCGTCCGTGACGTCCAGGGGGTGGGTGTGGGCGGTGCCGCCACGGTCCTTGATCAGGGTCGCGGTCTCGTGCAGGCCCTGCGGGTCGCGGTCCGCGCAGTGCACGGTGGCGCCGGCCTCCGCGAGCAGGACGGCCGAGGCCCGGCCGATCCCGCTCGCGGCACCGGTGACGAAGGCGGTGCGTCCGGTGAGGTCGTACACGCTGACGGCCATGAAGCGACGGTACGAGGGTTTCTGACAGGTCGTCAATTAGTGGTGCGGGGCTCTAACGGTGCGGGGCCTCCTGCTCTACGGCGAAGGCGGTCCGGTGCGCGGGCGGCTCAGTGCGGGGGACGGGCCGGTCTGGCAGCTCGGGCACCAGTAGGTGGGGCGCTCGCGGGAGCCGTCGCCCTGGTTGGCGGAGCGGATGGGGGTGTGGCAGCGCAGACAGGGGCGAGGTGCGCGGCCGTACACGAAGAGGTCCTGGCCGCGGCGGCCGGTCGTGCTGCGGACCGGACGCTCGCGGTTGGCTTCGAGAAGTCGCTGGGCGAGTCCGGGGAGTTCGGTCGCGCGGTCGGGAGGGAGGGCGCCGATCGGGAGCCAGGGGGTGGCGCCGAGGAGGAAGCAGAGCTCGCTCTTGTAGATGTTGCCGATGCCGGCGAGGTTGCGCTGGTCGAGGAGGGCCTCCCCGAGGGGGCGGGCGGGGTCCGCGAGGAGGTTGGCCAGCGCCAGGGCGGGGTTCCAGTCCGGGCCCAGGAGGTCGGGGCCCAAGTGGCCGACGGCCCGGGACTCGTGGGCGGTGCGGAGGAGTTCGAGGACCGGGAGGCGGTAGCCGACGGCCGTGCGGTCCGTGGTCGCGAGGATCGCGCGGATCTGGTGGGCAGGGCCGCCGGACCAACGCTGCCGGTCGGCGTACACCTTCCAGGAGCCGTCCATCCCCAGATGCGAGTGCACGGTCAGGCCGCCCTCGATCCGGGTGAGGAGGTGCTTTCCGCGCGGGGTGACGTCCAGGACGGAACGTCCGGCGAGGTCGACCGTGGCGAACTTGGGGACCCGGAAGTCGGTGTGGGTCAGTGCCCTGCCCGCGAGGGCTGTGTGCAGGCGCTTCGCGGCCTGCCAGACCGTGTCTCCTTCGGGCATGGGTCAAGGGTGGCACGAGGGGTGCTCGGATCAGGCGCGTAGGCGCAGGCCGCGGGGGGTGGCGATGAAGCCCGCTCCTTCCAGGAGGGTGCCGAAGGGGGACGTCAGGGCGGAGGCGCCGTTGACGCGCTCGACGGTGACCGTGCCGAGGGAGCCCGCGCGGGCGGCCGCGGACAGGGCTTCGGCGGCCGAGAGGAGGCGGGGGTCGTCCATGGGGGAGTCGTCGGGGGCGCCGCTGGGCCAGGCCAGCAGGGTCTTGCCGCCGCGCTCCATGTAGAGGGTCAGTTCGCCGTCCACGAGGACCACCAGCGAGCCCGCCTTCCGGCCAGGCTTGTGCCCGGCGCCGGTCGGGGGCTCGGGCCAGGACAGGGCGGCGCCGTAGGCGTTCGCGGGGTCGGCGGCGGCGAGGACGACGGCTCGGGTGTCGGGCGTGGGGCGGTTGCGGCGGCCGGGGTGTTGGGCGGGTGGCGGTGGGAAGTCTCGGGGGGAGACGTACTCGTCGGGGCGGGTGGGGGTGTGGGGGGCGCCCTTGTCGAGGCCGTCGCCGAAGGCGGGGTTCGCGAAGGCGTGATCCGTGAAGGGGGCGGGCGGGAAGGACTCGGGCGGGAAGTCGTCGCTTGTGAAATCGCCGTTCGGGAAGTCGCCGACGGGGAAGTCACCCGTCGGGAGTGCCTGGGCCGGGAAGTCGCCGGTCGGGAAGGCTTGGGGCGGGAAGTCGCCGGCCGGGAACGCCGGGGGCGGCAGGGACTCGCCGCGGTCGCGGGCGTTCGCCACCGCGCGGAGGCGGTCCACGGCTCCGTCCATCGCGAACTGCGCGGCGCCGAGGCCCTCCACCACATAGCCGCGCCGGGCCTGACCGCTCTCCTCGAACACGGACAGGATGCGGTACGTCGCCGAGAAGCCGCCCTCGACGCCTTCCGCGGAGACCGCGCCCCGGGTGACCACGCCGTGCCGGTCGAGGAGGGTGCGGGCCAGGGCGTGGGCGCGGACGGTGGGATCGGGTTCATGGGCCGGGATCAGGGACCAGCGCCCGGCGACGGTCGGCGGGCCCGAGCGGGAGGCGGGGCGGGCGGCGGCGGTGAGCGAGCCGTAGCGTCCGCGCGGGACGGTGCGCTTGGCTCGGTGGGCCGTGGATCCCGCGGTGCGGCCCGAGCCCAGCAGGGAGCGCATCGGAGCCAGCGTGTCGTTCGTCAGACGGCCCGACCACGCCAGCTCCCAGAGGGCGTCGGCGAGTTGGGGGTCGGTGGCATCGGGGTGGGTGGTGGCGCGGACCTGGTCGGCGATCTGCCGGAAGAACAGGCCGTAGCCACCGGAGAGTGTGTCCAGCACGGACTGGTGGAGCGCGGTCGGCTCCAGGGGGTGGGGCGCGGGAAGCAGCAGGGGGGCCGCGTCCGCCATGTACAGGGAGACCCAGCCGTCCTTGCCGGGCAGGGCGCCTGCTCCGGCCCACACCACCTCTCCGGCGGAGGTCAGTTCGTCGAGCATCGCGGGCGTGTAGTTCTGTACGCGGGACGGCAGGACCAGCTTCTCCAGGGCTGAGGCGGGCACCGACGCGCCCTGAAGCTGCTCGATGGCGCGCACCAGTCCGTCGATGCCGCGCAGCCCGTGTCCCTTGCCGATGTGCTGCCACTGGGGCAGGAACTGGGCGAGCGCGGCCGGAGGCACCGGCTCCAACTCGTGCCGCAGGGCGGCGAGGGAGCGTCGGCGCAGCCGTCGCAGGACCGCCGCGTCGCACCACTCCTGGCCGATCCCGGCCGGATGGAACTCGCCCTGGACGACCCGTCCCGCCGCCGCGAGCCGCTGGAGGGCGCCCTCGGTGACCGCCACGCCCAGGCCGAACCGGGCCGCCGCGGTGACCGAGGTGAAGGGGCCGTGGGTGCGGGCGTACCGCGCGAGGAGGTCGCCGAGCGGGTCCTTCACCGGCTCCGTGAAGGCTTCCGGTACGCCGACCGGCAGTGCGGTGCCGAGGGCGTCGCGCAGTCGGCCCGCGTCCTCGATCGCCGCCCAGTGGTCGGTGCCGGCGATACGGACCTTGATGGCGCGGCGGGCTCCGGCCAGTTCCTGCGCCCAGTGCGGCTCCGCGCCCCGCTGGGCCAGCTCGGCGTCCGTCAGCGGGCCGAGCAGCCGCAGCAGGTCCGCGACGCCTTCGGCGTCCTTGACCCGCCGGTCCTCGGTGAGCCACTGAAGTTCCCGCTCCAGCTCGGTCAGCACCTCGGCGTCGAGCAGCTCGCGCAGCTCCGCCTGGCCGAGCAGCTCGGCCAGCAGCCGGGAGTCGAGGGAGAGGGCGGCGGCGCGGCGCTCGGCGAGCGGGGAGTCGCCCTCGTACAGGAACTGGGCGACGTACCCGAACAGCAGGGACCGGGCGAACGGGGAGGGCTCGGGGGTGGTGACCTCGACCAGGCGCACCTTGCGGGACTCCAGGTCGCCCATCAGCTCGGTGAGTCCGGGGACGTCGAAGACGTCCTGGAGGCATTCGCGGACGGCTTCCAGGACGATCGGGAACGAGCCGAACTCGCTGGCCACCTGGAGCAGTTGGGCCGCGCGCTGGCGCTGCTGCCACAGCGGGGTGCGCTTGCCGGGGTTGCGGCGCGGCAGCAGCAGGGCACGCGCCGCGCATTCCCGGAAGCGGGAGGCGAACAGGGCCGAGCCGCCGACCTGGTCGGTGACGATCTGGTCGACGTCGCCCTTGTCGAAGACGACATCCGCGGCTCCTACGGGGGCCTGGTCGGCGTCGAACTCGGTGCCCGCCTTGCGGGGCTCCTGGTCCAGCAGGTCCAGGCCCAGCAGGTCGGCGTCCGGCAGGCGCAGCACGATGCCGTCGTCCGCGTGCATCACCTGCGCGTCCATGCCGTACCGCTCGGAGAGCTTCGCGCCCAGGGCGAGCGCCCAGGGGGCGTGCACCTGGGCGCCGAAGGGGGAGTGCACGACGACCCGCCAGTCGCCCAGCTCGTCGCGGAAGCGCTCGACGACGATGGTGCGGTCGTCGGGGATATGACCGCAGGCCTCACGCTGTTCGTCCAGGTAGGACAGCACGTTGTCCGCGGCCCAGGCGTCCAGGCCCGCGGCCAGCAGGCGCAGCCGGGCGTCTTCCTTGGTCAGCGAACCGACCTCGCGCAGGAACGCGCCCACCGCGCGGCCCAGTTCGAGCGGGCGGCCCAGCTGGTCGCCCTTCCAGAAGGGGAGCCTGCCGGGGACACCGGGTGCGGGGGAGACCAGGACGCGGTCGCGGGTGATGTCCTCGATGCGCCAGGAGCTGGTGCCGAGCGTGAACACATCGCCCACGCGGGACTCGTAGACCATCTCCTCGTCGAGCTCGCCGACCCGGCCGCCGCCCTTCTTGGGGTCGGAACCGGCGAGGAAAACCCCGAACAGGCCCCGGTCGGGGATCGTGCCGCCGGAGGTGACGGCGAGGCGCTGGGCGCCGGGGCGGCCGGTGATCGTGCCGGCGACGCGGTCCCACACCACGCGCGGGCGCAGTTCGGCGAAGGCGTCCGAGGGGTAGCGCCCGGCGAGCATGTCCAGGACGGCGGTGAACGCGGACTCCGGGAGCGAGGCGAACGGGGCGGCGCGGCGGACCGTCGTGAGGAGGTCGTCGAACTGCCAGGTGTCCATCGACGTCATGGCGACGACCTGCTGCGCCAGTACGTCCAAGGGGTTGGCCGGGACCCGCAGGGACTCGATGGCGCCGGTGCGCATCCGTTCGGTGACCACGGCCGCCTGGACCAGGTCGCCGCGGTACTTCGGGAAGACCACACCGGTCGAGACCGCGCCCACCTGGTGTCCCGCGCGGCCCACGCGCTGGAGGCCGGAGGCGACGGAGGGCGGGGACTCCACCTGGACGACCAGGTCGACCGCGCCCATGTCGATGCCCAGTTCGAGGCTGGAGGTGGCCACCACGGCGGGCAGGCGCCCTGCCTTCAGGTCCTCCTCGACGAGGGCGCGCTGTTCCTTGGAGACCGAGCCGTGGTGTGCGCGGGCGATGACGGGCGGGGCGCCCTGGGCGGCACCGGATCCGCCCATCAGCTCGGCGGGGGCGTGGTGTTCGTCCAGGGGTTCGCCGGTGGCCCGCTCGTAGGCGATCTCGTTCAGGCGGTTGCACAGGCGCTCCGCCAGGCGGCGGGAGTTGGCGAAGACGATGGTGGAGCGGTGGGCCTGGACGAGGTCGGCGATCCGCTCCTCGACATGCGGCCAGATCGACGGCCGTTCGCCGCCCTCATTGCCGTCGGCCACCGGTGAGCCACCCAGTTCGCCGAGGTCCTCGACCGGGACCACCACCGAGAGGTCGAACTCCTTGCCCGACTTCGGCTGGACGATCTCCACCTTGCGGCGCGGGGAGAGATAGCGGGCGATCTCGTCGACCGGGCGGACAGTGGCGGACAGGCCGATCCTGCGGGCCGGCTTCGGCAGGAGCTCGTCCAGGCGCTCCAGGGTGAGCGCGAGGTGGGCGCCGCGCTTGGTGCCCGCGACCGCGTGCACCTCGTCGAGGATCACCGTCTCGATGCCGGTCAGCGCCTCACGGGTGGCCGAGGTCAGCATCAGGAACAGGGATTCCGGGGTGGTGATCAGGATGTCCGGGGGGCGGGTGGACAGGGCCCGGCGCTCGGCGGGCGGGGTGTCGCCGGAGCGGATGCCGACCTTGACCTCCGGCTCGGGCAGGCCCAGGCGGACGGATTCCTGGCGGATGCCGGTCAGCGGGCTGCGGAGGTTGCGCTCGACGTCCACCGCGAGGGCCTTCAGCGGTGAGACGTACAGGACCCGGCAGCGCTTCTTGGGGTCGGCGGGCGGGGGAGCCGAGGCCAGCTGGTCGAGTGCGGCGAGGAACGCGGCCAGCGTCTTGCCGGAGCCGGTGGGCGCCACCACCAGCACGTCCGAGCCCTCGGAGATGGCCTGCCACGCGCCCGCCTGGGCCGCGGTGGGCGCGGAGAACGCCCCCGTGAACCAGCCGCGGGTCGCGGGGGAGAAGCCGTCCAGGGCTCGGTGTGCGGAGCTGACCATGCGTCCATCCTGCACCCGGCCACTGACAATCACGCTGACCTGCGCCAACGCGGGCGGGGGCGGCACCGGTCCGGGTCCGGTGAGAATGGGGGCATGGCGGGTTCGAGTGAACGGGCACGGCACTGGCGGTACACGGAGCTGCCCGGTGTCGACCTGCTGCGGGCCCGGTACATCCGCAAGACCTTCGTCCGGCACACCCACGAGAACTTCGTGATCGCCGCCATCGCCGACGGCGTCGAGGTCTTCCACCACCGCGGCTCCGATGTGTCCGCGGGCGCCGGAGCGCTCGCGCTGGTCAACCCCGACACCCCGCACACCGGGCGGGCCGGGGTGCCCGAGGGGTGGCGGTACGGGGCCGTGTATCCGTCGCCCGAGGTGGTGGCGGAGATCGCGGCCGAGACCACGGCGATCCGCGGCACACCCGGGTTCGTCTCCCCGGTGCTCGACGATCCCTACGCCGTGTCCCTGGTCCACCAGGTGCTGCGCGCCGCCGACGAGGGCAACGCCCTGGCTGCCGACACCCTGCTGCGGGTCGCCGTGACCCGGCTGCTGCGGCTGAACGGCGGGCCGTTGCCACGGCGCGAGATCCGCACGGCAGGCGCCCGGGTCGCGGCACGCGCGCGTGGCGTGCTCCAGGAGCGGATGGCGGAGCCGCCGAGCCTGGAGAAGCTCGCCGCCGAGCTGGGCACCAGCCCGTTCGCGCTGCTGCGCGCCTTCCGCGACGCCTATGGGATGCCGCCCCACACCTGGCTGACGGACGCCCGCGTACGGCACGCGCGCCGGCTGCTGGACACGGGCGTGACGCCCGCCGAGGCCGCCGTCGCCGTGGGCTTCGCCGACCAGCCGCACCTGAACCGGCACTTCACCCGGATCGTGGGCGTGCCGCCCGGCGCGTACCAGCGCGAGCGCAAGAACGTACAAGACCCGGCGGGGCGGCTCCTCGTACCGTCCGGGGCGTGGCAGACACAACACTCACAGACATACGGGACGGCGAGCGAAAGCCGGACGCCGCCGTCGTACGGGACGGGCTCGGGGTCGGGGTCGCCGTAGGGCTGTCCGGGTTCGCTTTCGGGGTGACCTCGGCGGGCAGCGGGCTCACCTTGTGGCAGACCTGCGCGCTCAGCCTTCTGGTGTTCACCGGCGCGTCCCAGTTCGCGCTCGTCGGGGCGCTTGCCGCGGGCGGCGGGGCGTTCGCCGCGGCCGCGGGGGCCTTCTTCCTCGGGGTGCGCAACGCGTTCTACGGGCTGCGTCTGTCGCAGGTACTTGCCCTCCCGCGCGTAGTACGGCCGTTCGCCGCTCAGTGGGTCATCGACGAGACGGCCGCCGTCGCGCTCGCCCAGCCCACCCGGCGGGCCGCGCGGCTCGGGTTCGTGGTGACCGGGCTCAGCCTGTACGCGCTGTGGAACCTCACCACGCTGGCCGGGGCGCTCGGCGCCGAGGCCATCGGGGACACCGACGCGTGGGGCCTCGACGCGGCCGGACCCGCCGTGTTCCTGGCGCTGCTCGCGCCGATGCTGACCAGCACGACCGAGCGTGCGGTCGCCGGTGCCGCGGTCGTCCTGGGGCTCGGGCTGCTGCCGGTGCTGCCCGCCGGAGTGCCGGTGCTGGTGGCCGCGCTCGCGGCGCCCGCGGTGTTGTGGGCCCAGGGGCGGCGCGGGCTGAAGGAGGGGGACCGGTGACGATCTGGATCGCCATCGGGCTGACCGTCCTCGGTTGTTACGCCGTCAAGCTCGCCGGGCTCCTGGTGCCCGCCGGGGTTCTGGAGCGGCCCCTGGTCCGGCGGCTCGCCGCACTGCTCCCCGTCGCGCTCCTCGCCGCCCTCACGGCCCAGCAGACCTTCGCCGACGGACGGGCGCTGGTCCTGGACGCGAGAGCGGCGGGGTTGGCCGCGGCGGCCGTGGCGCTGGTGCTGCGGGCGCCGTTCCTGGTGGTCGTGGGGGCAGCCGTGGTGGTGACGGCGGGAGTGCGGGCATTGGGGGGATGAACAGCCCCCTCTTGGCCCGGCTCGTCACCCGATGGCCCGCCCGTACGCCCGCAGTGTGTGCAGGGCCTCGATCGTCACCATGGGGCGCGCCTCCAGGGCGGGGCCCGGCGACCACTGGCGCCAGCGGATCGGCCAGCCGCCGTCTTCCTGCTGCTGCGCCGCGAGGAAGTCCAGTGAGCGGGACATCTCGTCGTCGGTGAACCACGCGCGTGCCAGTGAGTGCGGGGACTTCGCGTAGTCGTGCGGGAAGTGGTGCTCGGTGGGGGCGTAGCCGGGCGCGACCGGATACGCGGCGAGGTCGTCCGGGTCCAATGCCGCGAGCCGGTGCTGCCGCACCAGGCGGCCGAGCCGGTCGGCGGCGGCCTCCGCGCGGGCGCGGTCGGGAGCGGAGTCCAGGAAGGCCACGGCGGCCTCGATCTCGTACGGATGGGACTTCTCCAGGGACTCCACCGCCTGCCAGCAGAAGTCCGTGGCCCGGAACAGCCAGGCGTGCCACACCTCGTTGCGGTGCAGCACGCCCACCACGGGGCCGGTGGCCAGGAGCTCGCTGCTCGGGTCGTCCACGATCGGGATGAACGGCGCCGCCGGATAACCCCGTTGACCGGGATGGATCACCGGCAGGGCACCGTCCCCGGTGGAGACCGACGTCAGATAGCGGCAGACGCGCTCCACCCGCTGCCCGCCACAGCGGCCGACGGCGTCCAGCACCCGCAACGCGTGCCCGGTGTGCAGCGGCTGGCTCACCGGGCCGCGCAGATCGGGCTCCAGTCCGTGACCGTAGCCACCGTCGTCGTTGCGGTAGGCGTCCAGCGCGGTCTCGACCGGGTCGGCGCCGCCGTGCAGGAAGTGGTACGCGAAGAGGCGCTGCTCCAGCACGCGCGCGGTGAGCCACACGAACTGCTCGGCGCGGAAGAGCGGGGAGTGCACCGGGGGCGTCGGGGGGAGTGGTGAAGCTCCTGTTTCGGCCATGGGTCAGACCGTAGGCCGGAAAGCGGTCTCGGCGAGGGGTCCCGGCTCGGGCCCACTCTCAGGGGCGGGATACTGACGTCATGAGGTTGACGGTCTTCTGGGAGCGGATGGCGGAGCACTTCGGTACGGCGGGATACGCCGACACCTTCGCGCGCGATCACGTGATGTCGGAGCTCGGCGGACGCACCGTGCACGAGGCGCTGGACGCCGGCTGGGAGGCCAAGGACGTGTGGCGGGTTGTTTGCCACGTCATGAACGTGCCACAGGAACAGCGCTGACAGGTCACGAAGATCGCACCCCGCCCCCCGATTGTCGGTGGCGTGGGCGAGACTTGCTCCGTGGCCCCCACTGACGACACCGGGCAGCTCGCCCAGCAGGCATCCCCGTTCGGTACGACGCCCCCGACCCGGCCCCCGGCCGACGGGGGCGCCGCGCAGCCGAACGCCCGCATGCCGCGCTGGCTGCCGCGCGCGATGGTGCTCGCCCTCGCGCTCGTCGGTGCCTTCCAGCTCGGCAGCTGGGCCTTCCACCAGCTCACCGGGCTGCTGATCAACATCCTGATCGCGTTCTTCCTGGCGCTGGCCATCGAGCCCGCCGTGAGCTGGATGGCCGCCCGCGGGATGCGCCGGGGCCTGGCCACCGCTCTGATGTTCCTCGCCGTGATGGTGGTCTCCGCCGGGTTCGTCACCCTGCTCGGCTCGATGCTCGCGGGCCAGATCATCACCATGGTCGAGGGCTTCCCGGACTACCTCGACTCCGTCATCAACTGGATCAACACCCACTTCCAGACCGATCTGAAGCGGGTGGACATCCAGGAGGGCCTGCTGCGCTCCGACTGGCTGCGCAACTACGTGCAGAACAGCGCCACCGGTGTCCTCGATGTGTCCGCGCAGGTCATCGGCGGTCTCTTCCAACTGCTGACGATCACGCTGTTCTCGTTCTACTTCGCCGCGGACGGCCCGCGACTGCGCCGCGCCCTGTGCTCCGTCCTGCCGCCCGCCAAGCAGGCCGAGGTGCTGCGCGCGTGGGAGATCGCGGTGAACAAGACCGGCGGCTATCTGTACTCCCGCGGACTGATGGCGCTGATCTCCGGGATAGCCCACTACATCCTGCTCCAGTCCCTGGACGTGCCGTACGCGCCCGTGCTCGCCGTCTGGGTGGGTCTGGTCTCGCAGTTCATCCCCACCATCGGCACCTATCTCGCGGGCGCCCTGCCCATGCTGATCGCCTTCACGGTCGATCCCTGGTATGCGCTGTGGGTGCTGATCTTCGTCGTGGTGTACCAGCAGTTCGAGAACTATGTGCTCCAGCCCAAGCTGACCGCGAAGACCGTCGATGTGCATCCCGCGGTCGCCTTCGGTTCCGTGATCGCCGGTACCGCGCTCCTGGGCGCGGTGGGCGCACTGATCGCGATTCCGGCGGTCGCCACCCTTCAGGCGTTCCTGGGCGCGTATGTGAAGCGGTACGACGTCACCGACGACCCCCGTGTGCACGGCCACCGGAGCCGGGGTCAGGGCCAGGGCCTGATCGCCCGCGTGAGGCGGGCCTGGGCGCGGCCGGAGGACGCTTCCGGCGAGGGTTCCCCGGACAAGGCCCCGGGTTCCGGCGAGGGCTGACCCTTCAGCGCAGGTCCAGCCGCATCAGAATCCGCGGATGCCCCGCCAGCACCGAGGTGGTGTCGGCGGCATGGACGAACCCGGCGCGCTCGAAGTTCTTGCGCAGACCCGCGTACGCCGTCGTCAGGTCGACCCTGGCGTCGCCGTTGTCGAGCGGGTAGGCCTCCACGACCGGGGCGCCGTGCGCGCGGGCGAACTCCACCGCGCCCGCGATGAGGGCGTGCGAGATGCCCTGCTTGCGGTGGCCGGGGCGGACCCGGACGCACCACAACGACCAGACCGGAAGATCGTCGACGTGCGGGATCTTGCGGTTGCGGGCGAAGGAGGTCTCCGCGCGCGGGGCCACCGCGGCCCAGCCGACCGGCTCGTCACCGTCGTAGGCGATCACCCCGGGAGGCGGCTCGGCCCGGCACAGCTCGGCGACGTACTCGCCGCGGGCGGGGCCGCGCAGCTCGTTGTTGAGCTTGGAGGGGATCCGGTAGCTCAGGCAGAAGCAGACACTCGCCGTGGGTGACTTCGGCCCGATCACGGCCCGGACGTCCTCGTAGACCGACGCCGGGCGAACCTCGATGGTCATGACTGCACGATAGAGCCGTCCTCGGCCCGGCGGCACGCCTCGCGTGGTGTGCTTGACACGAAAATCGAACATCCATTCTCATGGAGGCGCCGGCGGAGCTTTCGACGGGTGGTTTGCCATGATTTGGACGGAGAAGCACCCGAGTTATCCACAGGCCGGACGGGCGTCGGGGCGCATTGTCAGTGGCAGGCGTTAGCGTCTTTGACGTGAAGCGATCGACTCAAGCAAATCGGGTGGAACCCATGGCAGGAACCGACCGCGAGAAGGCCCTGGATGCCGCACTCGCACAGATTGAACGGCAATTCGGCAAGGGCGCGGTCATGCGCATGGGCGAGCGGTCGATGGAGCCCATCGAGGTCATCCCGACCGGATCGACCGCGCTCGACGTGGCCCTCGGCGTCGGCGGCCTGCCGCGCGGCCGCGTCGTCGAGATCTACGGACCGGAGTCCTCCGGTAAGACGACCCTGACCCTGCACGCGGTGGCGAACGCGCAGAAGGCCGGCGGCCAGGTGGCCTTCGTGGACGCCGAGCACGCCCTGGACCCCGAGTACGCCAAGAAGCTCGGCGTCGACATCGACAACCTCATCCTGTCCCAGCCGGACAACGGCGAGCAGGCTCTGGAGATCGTGGACATGCTGGTCCGCTCCGGCGCCCTCGACCTCATCGTCATCGACTCCGTCGCCGCGCTCGTGCCGCGCGCGGAGATCGAGGGCGAGATGGGCGACAGCCATGTCGGTCTCCAGGCCCGTCTGATGAGCCAGGCGCTGCGGAAGATCACCAGCGCGCTCAACCAGTCGAAGACCACCGCGATCTTCATCAACCAGCTGCGCGAGAAGATCGGCGTGATGTTCGGCTCCCCGGAGACCACGACCGGTGGCCGGGCGCTGAAGTTCTACGCCTCGGTGCGTATCGACATCCGTCGTATCGAGACCCTGAAGGACGGCACCGAGGCGGTCGGCAACCGCACCCGCTGCAAGGTCGTCAAGAACAAGGTCGCGCCGCCCTTCAAGCAGGCCGAGTTCGACATCCTCTACGGCCAGGGCATCAGCCGCGAGGGCGGTCTGATCGACATGGGCGTGGAACACGGCTTCGTGCGCAAGGCCGGCGCCTGGTACACGTACGAGGGCGACCAGCTCGGCCAGGGCAAGGAGAACGCGCGCAACTTCCTGAAGGACAACCCCGACCTGGCCAACGAGATCGAGAAGAAGATCAAGGAGAAGCTGGGCGTCGGTGTGCGTCCGGAGCAGCCGGCCGCCGAGCCGGGCGCGGACGCCGCGGGTGCCGCGGACGACGCCAAGACGGTGCCCGCTCCGGCCGCGGCCAAGGCCACCAAGACCAAGGCCGCCGCCGCCAAGAGCTGACCCCGTGACACGACGAACCGACTGGGCCGAGTACGCCTGCCCCGACCCGCCGGAGGAGCGGGGCGGGAGAGGCGTCACGGGCTCCGCGGGGGGCGAGGACGGCGACGCGTACGGCGGTGACGGGCCGTACGGCGATGGGCTTGCCGGCGGTTCGCGTCGGAGAGCCGGTGGGGCTCGTGGCGCGGGCGGCGCCCGGGGGCGCCGTCGGCGCGGTCGCGAAGAGCCGTCCGGTGAGGACGGAGGCACCTCTGCCTCGTCGAGGGCCGAGCAGGGGGAGCCCCCGGGGGACCCGGTGGAGCGGGCACGGGCGATCTGCCTGCGCCTGCTCACCGGGACTCCGCGCACCCGCAAGCAACTTGCCGACGCCCTGCGCAAGCGGGAGATCCCGGACGAGGCCGCGGAGGAGGTGCTGTCGCGGTTCGAGGAAGTCGGGCTGATCAACGACAGCGCGTTCGCGGACGCCTGGGTGGAGTCCCGGCACCACGGGCGGGGACTGGCCCGGCGGGCGCTCGCCCAGGAACTGCGCACCAAGGGCGTCGACTCCGCGCTCATCGACGAGGCCGTCGGGCAGCTCGACTCCGAGCAGGAGGAGGCGACCGCGCGCGAACTCGTCGACCGCAAGCTGCGCTCCACCCGGGGCCTCGACCGCGACAAGCGCCTGCGCCGTCTCGCCGGAATGCTCGCCCGGAAGGGATACCCCGAGGGGATGGCACTGAGGGTGGTCCGGCAGGCGTTGGAAGCGGAGGGAGAGGACACGGAGTTCATGGCGGGCGAGGGGTACTGACGCGCGGGGCGCACCGGGAGGTCAGCGCCGCACCCCGGTGACCGGCAAACCGGCCGTCCGCCACGCCTGGAATCCGCCGGTCAGATCGGTCGCCCGGTGCAAGCCCAGCCGGTGCAGCGACTCCGCCGCCAGGCTGGACGCGTATCCCTCGTTGCAGAAGACCACCACCCGCAGGTCATGGCTGCCGGCCTCGGGCACACGGTGGCTGCCCCGTGGATCCAGGCGCCACTCCAGCTCGTTCCGCTCGATCACCAGCGCACCGGGAACCAGTCCGTCCCGCTCCCGCAGGGCCGCGTACCGGATGTCCACCAGCAGCGCCTCGCCGGCCTGGGCGGCGTCGTAGGCCTCGCGAGGGGTGACGCGGACGTAGGTCGCGCGGACCCGCTCCAACAACTCGTCGATGCCGACGGGCTGTTCGCCCCGGCCGCTCACTGCCAGTCCTCCGGGCGCTCGACCTGCTCCAGGCGCAGCACGGGCCCGCTGCGGCTGTAGCGGCGGATCCGGGGCAGCGGCGGATAGTAGGCGTGGACGGAGATCGCGTGGCGGTCCGGGGACTCGTTGAGGACCTCGTGGACATGGTGGCGGCCGAAGGAGCGGCCCTTGCCGGCCGGCAGCCTGCGCTCCCGGTCCACGTCCTCGCTGAGTTCCAGGGTCTTCCAGCCGTCCGTGGGCAGCCGGGCGGCGAGCGAGTTCTCCCTCAGCTCACCGGCCGCCGTCAGGAACGCGCCGACCGAGTCCGCGTGATCGTGCCAGCCGGTGCCCGAGCCGGGCGGCCAGCCGATCAGCCAGGCCTCACTCCCGGCGGGCCCCTCCAGACGTACCCAGGTGCGCCCCTCGGGGTCGAGCGGCAGCGAGGCGATCAGCTCGGCGTCGGCGGCGGTGCGCCGTACGAAATCGAGGAGGTCCGCCTGCGTGGGAGCGGTGGCGGTGGAAACGGCAGGGGAGGGGGAGACAGACACTTCGACCGTCCTGATGAGGGTTCGCGGGGTGCGCGCGACGGCACGTCGGTGGTGCGCGCGAAGGAGGAGAGATGCGAATTCAGCAGGACCGGGTACACATGCAGCCCGCGTAGCGGACGAGGTCCACATGGACCTTCCGCCACAGGTGCACACAGGTGTCCGTCACGATGCGGAGTAGACCATGCCGGTGTGGACCGGTCAACTCGCCGTCAGCATGTGGACGGTGGGTGCCCCGGACACCCTCCCTGGCCGGGGAAGGCGTCTCAGCGCGTCCCCGCCGTCGCCTCCGCCCCCGACTCCACCGGCCCGCCCAGTGCCGCCTCCGCTGCCGCGTACAGATCGGCCGGGCGCACCCCGCTCAGCGCCGTGACCAGGTGGCCGTCGGGCCGGATCAGCAGGACCGAGTGTGCCGCGGCCCCCGGGTAGCTCTCGGCGACCAGCAGCTCCGCCGGATGCGGCAGGGCCGCCACGGCCGCCGCGAGCCGGGGCATGATCCCGGCGGTCACCCAGTGCTTGCGGTCCCACACGCCCGTGCCCGGCGCGATCAGCAGCACCAGCAGCGCGCCCCGGCCCAGCCGCTCCCGCAGCCGGACGAACGAGCCGTCCTCCGCGGTCACCCGCACATCGGTGACCGGTGCGCCCACGGCCGCGTCCAGGGACACCTCGCCCTCCAGATGCCGGGGCGCGAGCGGCGAATCGGCGTACGCCCCCGGCGCGCCGAGCGTCCCGCGCCCCAGATGGCCCTCCGCGAGCAGCGCGTCATGGCCGCGGGCGGAGCCGGGCACGTACGAGCGCAGCCCTCCGCCGCCGCGCACCAGCGGCAGCGCCTGGTCGGCGGCGCGCAGCCGGGCGGCGACGATCGCGCGCCGCTCCGTCTGGTAGCTGTCGAGCAGCGCCTCACGCGGCCCGTGATGCCAGGCCAGCGCCAGCTTCCAGGCGAGGTTGTCGGCGTCCCTGAGCCCCTCGTCGAGCCCCTGGGTGCCGAGCGCCCCGAGCAGATGCGCGGCGTCCCCGGCGAGAAACACCCGCCCGGCCCGCCAGCGCCGCGCCAGCCGGTGGTGCACGGTGTGAACCCCGGTGTCGAGGAGTTCGTACGGCGGTGTCGGGCCACCTGTCCAGCCCGCGAGGGTCTCCCGGACGCGGGACACCAGCAGTTCGGGTGTGACCAGGTCCTTGCCCGGCGGGAGCAGCCAGTCAAGACGCCAGGCGCCGCCCGGCAGCGGGCGCGCGGTGATCTCGCCGGCCGAGGGGCCCGAGGTCCGCCAGGGCGGCATCCGGTGCAGCAACGCCTCGTCGGGCCAGGGGAGTTCGGTGCGCAGCGCGGCGACCGCGTGCCGTTCGACCGCCGTACGGCCGGGGAAGCGGATGTCCTGGAGCTTGCGCACGGTGGAGCGGGGACCGTCGCAGCCGATCAGGTAACTGCCCCGCCACCAGGTGCCGTTGGGGCCTTTGGTGTGCGCGCTGACGCCCGAGGGCTCCTGCTCGATGCCGTCGAGCCGGCTGTCCACCGCGATCCGCACCAGCCGCTCGCTCGCGAGCGCCGCGCGCAGGGCGCCGGTCAGGACGTGCTGGGCGATGTGCACGGGGGCGGCGGTGCCGGGGGAGTCACCCTCGCGCACCGCCGGGTCGTCGAAGGACACCTGGCGCATCACCTGCCTGCGCCGCATCGACCGCCATCCGGCCCAGCGGCAGCCCGCCTCGGCGACCGGCAGCCCGGTGAGCCGCTCCAGCAGGGCGGCGGTGTCCTCGCGCAGGACGACGGTGCGCGCGAGGCGGGGTTCGTCCCTGCCGGACCCCTCGTCGAGGACGACGGACGGCACCTCCTGACGCGCCAGCGCCAGGGCGAGCGTGAGCCCGACGGGCCCCGCTCCGACGATGATCACCGGGTCCACGGCGTGGTGCCCCCTGCCCGCGGCGGTGTCCCGAGGGACGTGTGTGAACAGGAGGTTTGAGCAGGGTGCACGATCACAGAACGTATGCAACCCATTGCCGGTGCTTGCGTCAAGTGACCGAAGGCAGTGGCGATCATGCCACTGCCTCCGTGTCGTTCACGCCATACGCGGCGTGTCACTCAGGTCACTTGACTGCGTGTCAGACGATGTCGCCCTTGCCGGTCCCGGGGGTGCCGATCTCCGCGGCGTTGAGCTCGTCGACGTCCTCGGCGCCGAGCACCGCGCCCGTGCTCCGCTTGCTGCGCCGCAGCCTGCCCTCCAGCCAGCTCGCGAAGCTGGTCAGGATGAAGTTCAGGACAATGAAGATGACCGCCACCACGATGAAGCTGGGGATGACGTTGGCGTAGTTCGCCGCGAGCGTGCCGCGGGCGTTGAGCAGCTCGGTGAAGCCGAGCATCACGCCGCCCAGCGCGGTGTCCTTCACGATGACGACCAACTGGCTGACGATGGCCGGGAGCATCGCCGTGACCGCCTGCGGCAACAGGATCGTGGACATCGTCTGGCCCTTGCGCAGACCGATCGCCTGGGCGGCCTCCGTCTGCCCCCTGGGCAGGGCGAGGATGCCCGCGCGGACGATCTCGGCGAGGACCGAGGAGTTGTAGAGCACCAGACCGGTGACGACCGCGTAGAGGGGCCGCTCCGCGCTGCTGACGTCCGTGTAGCGGGCGTAGAACTCGTTGGCGAAGAGCATCAGCAGCAGCACCGGGATGGCCCGGAAGAACTCGACCACGGCGCCCGCCGGCATCCGCACCCAGCGGTGGTCCGACATGCGGGAGATCCCGAAGAAGGCGCCCAGCGGCAGCGCGATGATCATCGCGAGCGCCGCTGCCTTGAGGGTGTCGCCGAGACCGGGCAGCAGATACGTCGTCCACGCCTCGGACTGGGTGAACGGCTCCCACAGGGACCACTTCAACTGGCCCTTGTCGTCCATCACCTGCCAGACCCACCACGCCAGCAGGGCGAGCAGGACGAAGAAGACGATCGAGAAGATCAGATTGCGCCGCTTGGCCCTCGGGCCGGGGGCGTCGTACAGAACCGAGGTCACCGCTTCACCGCCAGTCGCTTGCTCAGCCAGCCGAGGAACAGGCCGGTGGGCAGGGTCAATACCACGAAACCGAAGGCGAAGATCGCGCCGATGAGCAGCGTCTGGGCCTCGTTCTCGATCATTTCCTTCATCAGCAGCGCCGCCTCGGCCACGCCGATCGTGGCCGCCACCGTGGTGTTCTTGGTGAGGGCGATCAGGACGTTGGCGAGCGGGCCGATGACCGAGCGGAACGCCTGCGGCAGGACGATCAGCCGGAGCACCTGGCTGAAGCTCAGCCCGATGGCGCGGGCCGCCTCGGCCTGCCCCACGGGCACGGTGTTGATGCCGGAGCGCAGCGCCTCGCACACGAAGGCGGCCGTGTACGCGACCAGACCGAGGATCGCGAGGCGGAAGCCCTGGGCCTCGAAGTCGTCGGGCGCGCCCATCGTCATCCCGAAGATGTCGGCGAGGCCGAGCGAGGTGAAGACGATGATGACGGTCAGGGGGATGTTCCGGACGATGTTCACATAGGCGGTGCCGAAGCCGCGCATCAGCGGAACGGGGCTGACCCGCATGGCCGCCAGCAGGGTTCCCCAGATCAGGGAACCGATGCCCGAGAAAATGGTGAGCTGGATCGTCACCCAGAAGGCGCCCAGCAGACTCGGGTCGTCATAGTCAGAAAGAAAGTCGAACACGATCTCCCGCGCTTCCGGGTGGGTGGCGTACGTGACGTACGGGGCGGTCGTGTCGGGCCGCCGCCGTACTGACGTGCCGCGCCGCCGTCGTGAGGGTCAGGCCGACGGCGGCGGCGCGGCTGCGGAAGTCCGCGTTACTGAACGATGTTCCCGATCTTCGGGGCCTGCTCGTACTTGTAGTCGGCCGGACCGAAGTTCTCCTTGACGGCCGTCTCCCAGGCGCCGTCGGCGACCATCTTCTCCAGCGCGTCGTTGATCTTGTTCACGGTCTCGGTGTCGCCCTTCTTGACGCCGACGCCGTAGTTCTCGTTGCTCAGCTTCAGGCCCGCGAGCTTGAACTGGCCCTTGTACTGGTCCTGCGCGGCGAAGCCCGCGAGGATCGAGTCGTCGGTGGTGACCGCGTCGACGGCACCGCTCTGGAGGCCGGCGATGCACTCCGAGTACGTGCCGTACTCCTTGAGCTGGGCGTCGGGGGCGATCTCGTCCTTGACGTTCTGCGCCGAGGTCGAGCCGGTGACCGAGCAGAGCTTCTTGCCGTTGAGGTCGGTGCCCTCGGCGATGTCCGAGTCCGCCTTGACCAGCAGGTCCTGGTGGGCCAGCAGGTACGGGCCGGCGAAGTCGACCTTCTCCTTGCGCTCGTCGGTGATGGAGTAGGTGGCGGCGATGAAGTCGACGTCGCCACGGGCGAGCGCGTTCTCGCGGTCCGCGCTCTTGGTCTCGATGAACTCGATCTGGTTGGGCTCGTAGCCGAGTTCGCCCGCCACGAAGGTGGCTACGTCGACGTCGAAGCCGGAGAAGGAACCGTCGGGCTCCTTGAGACCGAGACCGGGCTGGTCGTACTTGATGCCGACCTTGATCTTGTCGCCGCCGCCGGAGCCCGTGTCGGCGCTGTCGCTGTCGTCGTCGCCGCCACAGGCCGTCGCGGTCAGGGAGAGGACGAGCGCAGCGGCGGCCGCGGCGGTGACCTTGCGGAGCTTCATGGTGAACATCCTTTGTCTGGTGAAGAGAGGCGAGCCGTCAGTGCGGGTGACGCAGGGTCGTCGAGACGTCGATGCGTCGTCAGTGGTGCAGGATCTTGGACAGGAAGTCCTTGGCACGGTCGCTGCGCGGGTTGCTGAAGAACTGGTCCGGCACAGCCTCTTCGACGATTCGACCGTCCGCCATGAACACCACTCGATTGGCGGCCGAACGAGCGAAGCCCATCTCATGGGTGACGACGATCATGGTCATGCCGTCGCGGGCGAGCTGCTGCATGACCTCCAGCACCTCGTTGATCATTTCCGGGTCGAGGGCGGAGGTCGGCTCGTCGAAGAGCATGACCTTCGGGTCCATCGCCAGGGCCCGCGCGATGGCCACACGCTGCTGCTGGCCGCCGGAGAGCTGGGCGGGGTACTTGTCCGCCTGGCTGGCCACACCCACCCGGTCCAGCAGGGCGCGGGCCTTCTCCTCGGCCTTCTTCTTGTCGGCCTTGCGGACCTTGATCTGGCCCAGCATCACGTTCTCCAGCACCGTCTTGTGTGCGAAGAGATTGAACGACTGGAAGACCATGCCGACGTCGGCACGGAGCCGGGCCAGCTCCTTGCCCTCGGCGGGCAGCGGCTTTCCGTCGATGACGATCGTCCCCGAGTCGATCGTCTCCAGGCGGTTGATGGTGCGGCACAGGGTGGACTTCCCGGACCCGGAGGGTCCGATGACCACGACGACTTCGCCGCGGGCGATCGTCAGGTCGATGTCCTGGAGCACGTGCAACGCGCCGAAATGCTTGTTGACACTCTTCAGGACGACCAGGTCGCCGGTCGCGGCCACATCTTCCTTGGCCACCGATACTTCGGTCATCGCTCTCAGGCTCCGTCCTCCTCGGTTTCGGAGGACACTAATAACCGTATCCGACCTGCGTCATTAGTCCTGAGGGGAATTTGAGCATCACGATCCGATAGCAATCGGACACGTGTCGTAGCACTTGCGACCTGGGCGCGTACCGGGTGGATAACGACAAGCCCCGCGCAACCGGAACCCACTTGACGGCGTCAGCGTCAATCAGCGTGACTGCCATGTGCACGCGCGCGCGTGCCGAAGCATTTACGGATCACGCTCGATGATCAACCCGTACGGCCGATGAACAGGAGGGGGACGGGATGAGACTGCTCCTCGTCGAGGACGACAACCATGTCGCCGCCGCCCTGTCCGCTGTTCTGGCGCGGCACGGCTTCGACGTCACCCATGCCCGCAGCGGCGAGGAGGCGCTCCAGGCGCTGGTCCCGGAGGGCGCCGGATTCGGTGTCGTCCTGCTCGACCTGGGCCTGCCCGACCAGGACGGCTACGAGGTCTGCGGCAAGATCCGCAAGCGCACCAGCACCCCCGTGATCATGGTGACCGCCCGCTCCGACGTGCGCTCCCGCATCCACGGCCTCAACCTCGGCGCCGACGACTACGTGGTCAAGCCGTACGACACCGGCGAACTGCTCGCCCGGATTCACGCCGTCAGCCGGCGCAGCGTCCACGAGGACCCGGCGGCCGCGGGGGACACCGTGCTGCGGCTGGGCTCGGTGCACATCGAGCTGCCGACCCGGCAGGTCAGTGTGGACGGCTCGGTCGTCCAGCTGACCCGCAAGGAGTTCGACCTGCTGGCGCTGCTCGCGCAGCGGCCCGGCGTGGTCTTCCGGCGGGAGCAGATCATCAGCGAGGTGTGGCGGACCAGCTGGGAGGGGACCGGACGCACCCTGGAGGTCCATGTCGCCTCCCTGCGCGCCAAGCTGCGGATGCCGGCCCTGATCGAGACCGTGCGCGGGGTCGGCTACCGGCTCGTCGCCCCGGCCGTCTAGCGGGTACGGGTGCGCACTCGACTCCTCCCGCTGCTCATCGTCCTGATGGCGGCCGTGCTGTTGGCGCTCGGGGTCCCGCTCGCCGTCAGCCTGGCCGCCGCCCAGCAGCAGAAGGTCGTCGTCGACCGGATCGACGACACGGCGTACTTCGCGGCCATCACTCGCTCCGTGATGGACACCTCCCAGGGCCACCGCGACGAGGGCCGCAACCTCAGCCACGCCCTGGAGAGCTACTACGGCGTCTACGGCATCCGCGCGGGCGTCTTCCTGCCGGGGGACACCCCGCTGGCCAACGCGCCGGAGACCTGGTTCCTGCCCGAGACGGGCGAGGTGCGCGAGGCCTTCGAGGAGGCGCTGCTCAGCCGGCGCAGCCACGACCCGGAGCAGGTGTGGCCCTGGCAGCGGGGCCGACTCGTCGTCGCCTCGCCGGTCGTACGGGACGGCGACGTCGTCGCGGTCGTCGTCACCGACTCGCCCACCGGGGACATGCGCTCGCGGATCCTGTACGGCTGGCTGGTCATCGCCGCGGGCGAGTTCGCCGCGATGCTGCTGGCCGTCGGTGCGGCCCTGCGGCTCACCGGCTGGGTGCTGCGGCCCGTGCGCATCCTGGACGCCACCACGCACGCCATTGCGAGCGGTCGCCTGAAGTCCAGGGTCGCGGCGGCCGGCGGGCCCCCGGAACTCCGGCGCCTGGCCCGGTCGTTCAACGAGATGGCGGACAACGTCGAGGACGTGCTGGAGCAGCAGCGGGCCTTCGTCGCCGACGCCTCGCACCAGCTGCGCAACCCCCTGTCCGCGCTGCTGCTGCGCATCGAGCTGCTCGCCCTCGAACTGCCCGAGGGCAATGAGGAGATCGCCTCGGTCCGGACCGAGGGCAAGCGCCTGGCCCAGGTGCTGGACGACCTGCTGGACCTGGCGCTGGCCGAGCACACCGCGGCCGAACTCCGGCTCATCGACATCGGCGCGCTGACCGCCGAGCGGGTCGCGGCCTGGTCGCCCACGGCCGAGGCCAAGGGCGTGACGCTGGCCGGGGAGTGCCCGGCGACGACCGCGTGGGTCGATCCGGTGGCCCTGTCGTCCGCGCTGGACGCGGTGATCGACAACGCCGTGAAGTTCACGCCCGAGGACCAGCGTGTGGAGGTGACCGTCGCCTCCAACGGCGACACCGCCACCGTCGTCGTGACCGACCTCGGCCCCGGACTGACCGACGAGGAGCTCGTCCGCATCGGCGACCGCTTCTGGCGCAGCGGCCGCCACCAGAACATCAACGGCTCCGGCCTCGGCCTGTCCATCTCCCGGGCCCTGCTCTCGGCGGGCGGCGGGACCATCGCGTACGCCCATCACGAACCGCACGGCCTGAAGGTGACGGTACGGGTGCCGCGGGGCGGGTCGGCGGCCTGAACCGCTGTTACGGCTTGACCGAGCGGTAGTAGCGCCGGGCTCCCTCGTGCAGCGGGAGCGGGTCGGTGTAGATCGCGGTGCGTACGTCGACCAGCTGGGCGGAGTGGACGTGCGCGCCGATGCCGTCGCGGCTGTCCAGGACGGTGCGGGTCAGCCACTCGGTGAGCCGGGGATCCAGGTCCTTGCGGGTCACCAGCACGTTGGCCACGGCCATCGTCGCCACGGTGGACCCGTTCTGGATGGTCCGGTAGGCCGACTCCGGCATGTTGGTGGCCCGGTAGTAGCGGGTGGCGCCGCCCTGGGCGTGCACCTTGGCGACCAGGTCCTCGTCGATCGGCACGAACCGGAACGTGGAGGTCTCCGCGATCTCCGTCAGCCCGCGCGTGGGCAGTCCGCCGGACCAGAAGAACGCGTCGAGGCCGTGCCCCAGCAGCCCGGGCCCGGTGTCGATGCCGTCCGAGCGGGGTGTGATGTCCTTCTCCGGGTCGATCCCGGCCGCCTCCAGCACCCGGGTGGCGATCAGCCGGACGCCCGAGTCGGGCAGCCCTATGGCGACCCGCTTGCCGCGCAGGTCCTTCACGGAGTCGATGTCGGAGTCCGGCGGGACGACGAGCTGCACATAGTCGTCGTACAGCCGTGCCACCCCGCGCAGCCGGTCGGCGCCGGGGCCGTCGGCGAGTTCGTAGGTCTCCACCGCGTCGGCGGCGGCGATGGTGAAGTCGGCCTCGCCGGTGGCCACCCGCTGGACGTTCTGCTGCGAGCCGGCGCTGGGCTGGAGCTCCACCTTCAGATCGGGCATGTCCCTCGCGAGCTCGGCGCGCAGCCGCTCGCCGTACTCGTGGTAGACGCCCGCCTGGGTGCCCGTGCTGAACGTGATCGTCCCGCTCGGCGGCTCCTCGCCCAGGGGCAGCAGCCACCACAGCAGCAGCCCGAGGGCGACGAAGGCGGCGCCCGCGCCCTGGAGGGCCCGGCGCCTGCCGATACGGGGGAACAGCGTGGACATGCGGGCGATCCTGCCAGGCGGTACGCCCCGCTGACCAGGGGCGGCGGCCCGGAGCCCGGCCGATAGGGTCGCCGTATGAGCTCCTCGCCCGCAGATCTGGTCCGTGCCTTCCACCATGCCTTCGGGCTCGACGCCCGCAGTACGCCGACCGAGGTCGCGCCGGAAATGGCCGCGCACCGGGGCGAGTTGCTCGCGGAGGAGGCGGCGGAGGTCGCCGAGGTCGCCGTGACGGGACCGCTGGACAAGCTGGCGCACGAACTGGCGGACGTGGTGTACGTCGCGTACGGCACGGCTCTCGTCCACGGGATCGACCTCGACGCGGTGATCGCCGAGGTGCACCGCTCCAACATGACCAAGCTGGGGCCCGACGGACACGTGGCCCGCCGGGCCGACGGCAAGGTCCTCAAGGGGGAGCACTACCAGGCCCCGGACGTGGCGGAGGTGCTGCGGCGGCAGGGGTGGGGCGAGGGGTCCTGAAGGCTCCGAGCCTTCTGCATGCCCCCTGAGGGCCTCCTGAAGGACTCCTAAAGGGGCGCCGCCTCCTCCGCCGCCTCCCGTGGCTCCGTCTTCCGGCGTCCCGTCCACCACATCGCCACCGGCTCCGTGAAGCGTGCTGTGAGGGGGCCCACGATGACGAGGATGAGGACGTAAGCGGTCGCGAGGGGGCCCAGGGACGACGGTTCGATGCCCGCGCCGACCGCCAGGCCCGCGATGACGATGGAGAACTCGCCGCGGGCCACCAGCGCCCCGCCCGTTCGCCAGCGGCCCTTCTCCGAGATGCCCGCCCGGCGCGCGGCCCAGTAGCCCGTGGCGATCTTCGTCCCGGCGGTCACGATCGCCAGCGCGAGCGCGGGCAGCAGGACCGGCGGGATGCTCGCCGGGTCGGTGTGCAGCCCGAAGAAGACGAAGAACACCGCGGCGAACAGGTCCCGCAAGGGGCTGAGCAGCGTGTGCGCGCCCTCGGCGACCTCCCCCGACAGCGCGATGCCCACCAGGAAGGCGCCCACCGCGGCGGACACCTGGAGCTGCTGGGCGACACCGGCGACCAGGATGGTCAGGCCGAGCACCACCAGCAGCAGCTTCTCGGGGTCGTCGCTGGAGACGAAGCGGGAGATGACGCGGCCGTAGCGGACCGCGGCGAACAGGACGAGGCCCGCCGAGCCGAGGGCGATCGCCAGCGTGATGCTGCCCGTGACCAGGCCCGCCCCGGCGACCAGGGCGGTCACGATCGGCAGGTACACCGCCATCGCCAGGTCCTCCAGGACCAGGACGCTGAGGATGACCGGTGTCTCGCGGTTGCCCACCCGGCCCAGGTCGCCCAGGACCTTCGCGATGACGCCGGACGACGAGATCCAGGTGACGCCGGCCAGCACGACGGCCGCGACGGGACCCCAGCCGAGCAGCAGGGCGGTCGCCGCCCCGGGCAGGGCGTTGAGCGCGCCGTCGACCAGGCCCGCCGGGTAGTGGGACTTGAGGTTGGTGACCAGATCGCCGGCCGTGTACTCCAGGCCGAGCATCAGCAGCAGCAGGATGACGCCGATCTCCGCGCCCGCCGCGACGAACTCCTCGCTCGCCCCGAGCGGCAGCAGCCCGCCCTTGCCGAACGCCAGCCCGGCGAGCAGATACAGCGGGATCGGCGAGAGCCGGAAACGGGCGGCCACCCGGCCGAGCAGACCCAGGCCGAGGATGATCGAGCCGAACTCGATCAGCAGGATGGCGGAATGCACCGACTCACTCCCGCCCGAGTATCGACGCGGCGGAGTCCACGCCCTCGCGGGTGCCGATGACGATCAGAGTGTCACCGCCCATCAGCCGGAAGTCCGGCGCCGGTGAGGGGATCGCCTCGGCCCGGCGCAGCACCGCCACCACGGAGGCGCCCGTCTCGGTGCGCATCCGGGTGTCGCCCAGCAGCCGCCCGTTCCAGCGCGAGGTCGCGGCCACCTCGATCCGCTCGGCCACCAGGCCCAGATCGGTCGTGTACAGCAGGCTCGCGCTGTGGTGCGACGGCTTCAGCGCGTCGATCAGCGAGTCCGCCTCCGATCCGGTCAGCCGCAGGGACTGAAGGCAGGAGTCGGGATCGTCGGTCCGGTAGACGTTCACCGTGCGGCCCCCGTCCCGGTGTGCCACCACGGACAGATGGCGGTGTTCCCGTGTCACGAGGTCGTACTGGACCCCGATGCCGGGCAGCGGTGTCGCCCTCAGACGTGGTGCAGACACGTTTCTCTTCCCCTCCATGGATCGATGCGGCTCAAGGGCCGCCCTGCGGGGCAGGGCAGCCGTCCGCATGCTTCCATCCGCCCGTACGGTGGCGATATGGGTGTTGGCACGGATATACGCGAGGAGACTCGAGCGGCGAGGCTGGTGGGGGCGGTGCCCTGGAGAGCCGGAAGGAGTCGGAACGCGCCCGTGTCCCTGTTCTGGCGGATCTTCTCGCTCAACGCCGTCGGCCTGGTCGTGGCCACGGCGCTGCTGCTGGGCCCGGTCACCGTCTCGACCCCCGTGCTGCCCGCCGAGGCGCTCGTCGTGGTCGTGGGCCTCGCGCTGCTGCTGGTCGGCAACGCCGTCGTGCTGCGCCTCGGGCTCGCCCCGCTCCAGCGTCTCGGCCGCGCCATGGCCGACGCCGACCTGCTGCGCCCCGGCGCCCGCGCGGTGGTCGCCGGTCCGGCCGAGGCGACCGAGCTGATCACGACGTACAACACGATGCTCGACCGGCTCCAGAGCGAGCGGGCCGCCGGGGCCGCCCGCGCGTTGTCGGCACAGGAGCGGGAGCGGCACCGCATCGCGCGGGAGCTGCACGACGAGGTCGGCCAGACCCTGACCGCCGTGCTGCTCCAGCTCAAGCGGGTCGCCGACCGGGCGCCCGAGGGGCTGCGCGAGGAGGTGGCCCAGGCGCAGGAGGCCACCCGCGCGGGGCTCGACGAGATCCGGCGCATCGCCCGCCGGCTGCGCCCCGGCGTCCTGGAGGAACTCGGCCTGGTCAGCGCCCTGCGCTCACTGGCCGGCGAGTTCACCACGCACGGCCTGTCGGTACGCCCTCAGCTCCCTGCCGAACTGCCCCCGCTCACCGAGGAGTCCGAACTCGTGCTCTACCGGGTCGCCCAGGAGGGCCTGACCAACACCGCCCGGCACGCGGCCGCCGACCGCGCGGAGATCAGCCTCGAGCCCGTGTCCCACGGAGTCGAACTCGTCGTACGCGACAACGGCAAGGGACTCGGCGCCGCCCCGGAGGGCGCCGGAATCCGCGGGATGCGGGAGCGGGCGCTGCTGGTGGGGGCGGAGCTGTCGGTGCGGCCGGGGCCCGGGGGCGGCACGGAGGTACGGCTGCGGGTGCCGGCCGCGACCGGGAGCGGCCGCTGATGACCACGCCGATACGTGTCCTGCTCGCCGACGACCACACCCTGGTCCGCCGTGGCGTGCGGCTCATCCTGGACGGCGAGCCGGATCTGGAGGTCGTCGCCGAGGCCTCCGACGGTGCCGAGGCGGTCGCGCTGGCCCGCGCGGGGGAGGTGGATCTCGCGGTGCTGGACATCGCCATGCCGCGGATGACCGGCCTCCAGGCGGCCCGGGAACTCTCCCGCCGGCTGCCGGACCTGCGGATCCTGATCCTGACCATGTACGACAACGAGCAGTACTTCTTCGAGGCGCTGAAGGCGGGCGCGGGCGGCTATGTGCTCAAGTCCGTCGCCGACCGCGATCTGGTCGAGGCGTGCCGGGCCGCCGTACGCGACGAACCGTTCATCTACCCCGGGGCCGAGCGGGCTCTGGTGCGCTCCTACCTGGAGCGGCTGCACGGGGGTGACCGGCTGCCCGAGCGGCCGGTGACCGAGCGGGAGGAGGAGATCCTCAAGCTGGTCGCCGAGGGGCACACCTCGAAGGAGATCGGTGAGCTGCTCTTCATCAGCGCCAAGACGGTCGAGCGGCACCGGGCCAACCTGCTCCAGAAGCTGGGCGTGCGGGACCGGCTGGAACTGACCCGGTATGCCATACGCGCGGGGCTCATCGAGCCCTGAGGCGCAGGTATGGACTAAGCCGGGCCGCCGCGTCATCATGACGCTGCCATGACAACACGGATGAGCTTCCTCAGGGCGGCCCTGGTCGCCGTACTGCTCCTCGTGCCTTTGACGTCCGTCCCCGCGCGGGCGGCCGACGAGGCGGACTGGACGGGCCCGCTCAGCACCCGGGGCCGCTGGATCGTCGACGCGGACGGCGACCGGTTCAAGCTGCGCTCGGGCAACTGGCACGGCGCCAGCGGCACGTGGAACGGCTCGGGCAGCACCGAGGACGACGCCAACCATCACGCGGGCGAGAACTCCGGCCGTATCCCGCTCGGCCTGGACCGTGCCCCCATGGACGAGATCATCGCCGGGTTCCGCGAGATCGGCATCAACAGCATCCGGCTGCCCTTCTCCAACGAGATGATCCGCGACTCCCGCCCCGTCACCGACGACGCCGTGGCCGCCAACCCGTCACTGCGCGGCAAGACCCCGCTCCAGGTCTACGACGTGGTGGTCCGCGAACTGACCGCCGCCGGACTCGCCGTCATCCTCAACAACCACACCAACACCACCCGCTGGTGCTGCGGAGTCGACGGCAACGAGCGCTGGAACGCCAGTCAGTCCACAGCCGCCTGGGAGACCGACTGGCTCTTCATGGCGAACCGCTACAAGGACAACAAACGGGTCGTCGGCGCCGACCTCTACAACGAGGTCCGCCGGAACATCTGGGACGACCCCAACTGGGGCTGGGGCAACGACCACGACTGGTTCGCGGCCTCGCAGCGGGTCGCCGACCGGCTGCTGCTGGAGGCCAACCCGGACCTGCTGATCATCGTCGAGGGCATCAACTGGACCGGCATCCCCATCGACGGCTTCGCCCACGAGCGCCCCACCCTGGAGCCCGTGCGCCGCCTCTCGCACACCCTCGTCGACTCCGGCAAGCTCGTGTACTCCGCCCACTTCTACGACTACACGGGCCCCAACCACAGCGGCGCCACCGGGACCGGCGAGACCACCGACCCCCGCTATCGCGACCTGAGCCCGAGCGAACTGATCTCGGTCCTGAACCGCCAGGCATTCTACGTCGCCTCCGAACCGGACCAGCACTTCACCGCCCCCGTCTGGATCAGCGAGTTCGGCGTCGGGGGCCGCGAGGAGACCGGCGCCAGGCAGCGCGCCTGGTTCGAGAACTTCGTCGACCACCTCATCCGCATGGACGCGGACTTCGCGTACTGGCCCCTCGTCGGCTGGCACGAGGGCCGCACGGGCAACGGCTGGGCGCTCCTGCACTGGGACGCGGCGGGCAACCGGATGGGCGTCCACGACGGCGACGACTGGCGCTCCGCCGCCTGGACCCGGCTGACGTCGGCACAGGGGCGGACCGGACAGGTGGCACCCGTGGCCGACTGGTCCATGCTCAGCCCCGACCACGGCGACTTCATCGCCTCCCGGCGGATGCGGGCCCGGCCCGACTGGGACCCCGGCGCCCGCAAGGCCGTCTGCCCGGACGGACAGCGTCTGTCGGGGCTCAGCCACACCGGGAACCGCGGGCTCTGCTCGGACGTTGGCCTGTCGTCGGGGACGACAGGGGCGTACGAGGTGGTCGTCGACGAACGGCACGTCCGGCCGGGCCAGGACTGGGCGTCCGGCTACACCAAACTCCAGTGCCCGGACGGCTTCGTGCTCACCGGCTACAGCGTCCGGGGCGCCGCGGTCTCGGCCGCGCTGTGCTCGGCTGCCCTGGTCGGCGCCACCGGCGGCCGTACGGTCTGGTTCGACCGGGGCGACAACCGCGGGGCGTCACCCAAGGGCGGGGACTTCGCGTACGGCCACTACAAGGGGCAGTGCGCGGACGACGAGTACGCGGCCGGCATCGCGTACACGGGCCGAGTGGGCTCGGGACGGACGCCGGACGCGCTGTACTGCCGTCGGGTGTGACCGGCGGACGGTTCCGGGTGAGTCCCCGGAGTGCGGATAAAACGGCGACCGGGAGGGGTGCTCCCGGCGCGCCCTTACCCTTGAGGGCATGAGCAGCATCGACCGGAGCCACACCGTGGACGTCAAGCGAACGTATGAGGTGCGCACCTACGGGTGCCAGATGAACGTCCACGACTCCGAGCGATTGTCCGGGCTGCTGGAGGACGCCGGTTACGTCCGTGCCCCCGAGGGCGCCGACGGCGACGCCGACGTCGTCGTCTTCAACACCTGCGCCGTCCGCGAGAACGCCGACAACCGGCTCTACGGCAACCTCGGGCGGCTCGCGCCGAAGAAGGCGTCGCGTCCCGGGATGCAGATCGCGGTGGGCGGCTGCCTCGCGCAGAAGGACCGCGACACCATCGTGAAGAAGGCGCCCTGGGTGGACGTCGTCTTCGGCACGCACAACATCGGCAAACTGCCCGTCCTGCTGGAGCGCGCCCGCGTGCAGGAGGAGGCGCAGGTCGAGATCGCCGAGTCCCTGGAGGCGTTCCCCTCCACGCTGCCGACCCGGCGCGAGAGCGCGTACGCGGCGTGGGTGTCGATCTCCGTCGGCTGCAACAACACCTGCACCTTCTGCATCGTCCCGGCCCTGCGCGGCAAGGAGAAGGACCGTCGCACCGGCGACATCCTCGCCGAGATCGAGGCCCTGGTCGGCGAGGGCGTCTCCGAGATCACGCTGCTCGGCCAGAACGTCAACGCCTACGGCTCCGACATCGGCGACCGCGAGGCGTTCAGCAAGCTGCTGCGGGCCTGCGGGTCCATCGAGGGCCTGGAGCGCGTCCGCTTCACCTCCCCGCACCCGCGTGACTTCACGGACGACGTGATCGCGGCGATGGCCGAGACGCCGAACGTGATGCCGCAGCTCCACATGCCGCTCCAGTCCGGCTCGGACACGGTCCTGAAGGCGATGCGCCGCTCGTACCGCTCGGAGCGCTACCTGGGGATCATCGAGAAGGTCCGCGCGGCCATCCCGCACGCCGCGATCACCACCGACATCATCGTGGGCTTCCCCGGCGAGACCGAGGAGGACTTCGAGCAGACGATGCACGTCGTCCGCGAGGCCCGCTTCACCCAGGCCTTCACCTTCCAGTACTCCAAGCGCCCCGGAACCCCGGCCGCGACCATGGACGACCAGATCCCCAAGGAGGTCGTCCAGGCGCGCTACGAGCGTCTCGTCGCCCTTCAGGAGGAGATCTCCTGGGAGGAGAACAAGAAGCAGGTCGGCCGCACCCTGGAGCTGATGGTCGCCGAGGGCGAGGGCCGCAAGGACGGCGCCACCCACCGCCTCTCCGGCCGCGCCCCCGACAACCGCCTGGTCCACTTCACCAAGCCCGACCAGGAGGTCCGCCCCGGCGACGTGGTCACGGTCGAGATCACCTACGCCGCTCCCCACCACCTCCTCGCGGAGGGCGCGGTCCTCGATGTGCGCCGCACGCGCGCGGGTGACGCCTGGGAGAAGCGGAACGCCGAGCAGGCCGCCAAGTCGGCGGGCGTGATGCTGGGGCTGCCGACGGTCGGCGTTCCGGAGCCGCTGCCGGTGGTCACCGGAGGCTGTGCCGTCGACTGAGCGTCGACTGACGTGCGCGGTCGTGCGGGGTTACGCTGCCGATCATGCTTGTCGCCGCCGCTGTCTGCCCCTGCCCACCGCTGCTCGTGCCCGAGGTCGCCGCGGGTGCCGCGCCCGAACTGGACGCTGCCCGCGCGGCGTGCGCGGACGCGCTCGGCGTACTCGCCGCCGCCCGGCCCGACCGGCTGGTGGTCGTCGGGCCCGCGGGGCAGGAGGGGCACGGGGCGCATCCGGAGGGGGCGCGGGGCTCCTTCCGCGGCTTCGGCGTCGAGGTCGACGTACGGCTGGGGACGGAGCAGGCGGACGACACCGCGCGGGAACTGCCGTCCTCGCTGGCGGTCGCCGCATGGCTGCTGGAGCGGACGGGGTGGGCCGACGCCCCGATCGAGGGACTCGGGGTGGGGGAACCCCTGGACGCCGAGCGGTGTATCGAAGTCGGAAGGGAAATCGCCGCGGGCCCCGAACGCGTGGCGATGCTGGTGATGGGCGACGCCAGCGTCTGCCGCACGCTCAAGGCACCCGGCTACCTAGACGAGCGCGCGGAGCCCTTCGACACGGCCGTCGCGCGGGCGCTGGGCGCGGCGGACGTGGCCGCGCTCAAGACGATGGACACCCAACTGGCGCGGGAACTGAAGGCGTCCGGCCGGGCGCCCTGGCAGGTGCTCGCGGGCGCCGCCGAGGACGCCGGGCTGTCCGGCGCGCTGCTGTACGAGAGCGCGCCGTACGGCGTCGGGTACGTGGTCGCGACCTGGTCGTAGCGGCCGTCCCCGGAACGACGGCGGACGGCCGGGGAGCGGGTTGCTCCGCGACCGTCCGTCGGTGTGCCGTCGGTTCAGGAAGCCGGAGGCGGGGTGGTGTCTCCGCCCGTGCCCGTCCCGCCGCCCGTTCCGTCGTCCTTGTGCGCGAGTCGGTCCATGGCGCCCTTGGCCTTGCCCGTGCCCGTCTGGATCTTGTCGCTGTACTTGCCCTTGGTCTTCTCGTCGACGACCTTGGCAGCCTTGTCCAGACCGTGCTGGATCTTGCCCCCGTGCTGCTGGGCGAGGTCGGACACCTTGCCCTTGGCCGGGCCGAGCTTGGCCTTCAGATTGTTCAGGAGACCCATCGTTCGCCTTCCCACGCGGGATGTTCAGGTGCGGGCGCCCTCGCCGGCCTCACGGTCGGCCGCCTCGTCGGCGGACTGCTGCTTGGGGATCTCGACGCCCTCGCTGTCGACGGCCTTCGTGGCCGTGGCCGTGGCCGTGGCCGTGGCCGTAGCCGTCGTCTCGTCCGCGGCCTTGGCCTCGGCCGAACCCTTCGCCTCAGTGGCCTCTTCCGCCTGAGCCGTCTCTCCCGCCTCGGACCCGGCGGCCTCGGTGCCGGCCTGAGCCTCGTCGGTCGACGCCTCCTGCGTCGTCTTGGACCTCCGGAAAAGCCGTGCCAAAACGCCCATATCAACTCCATACGTTACTCGTGCGGGCGAAATCCCGCGTCGTCCGGTGCGTCCGTTTGCGTCGCCCGGATCGCCGCCTCTCGCAGACCGGCGGCGCGCACCACGCAAACGGCAACGACGTCGGGCGCGGGCCGTCACGTAACTCGTTCGAGGCCACCCCGTGAGGTTTGCGAGACTGGGGCAGTGAGCAGCGCACCCTCCGCCCCCCGCGTCATCGCCGTCGTCGGTCCCACCGCGGCCGGAAAGTCCGATCTGGGCGTCTTCCTGGCCCGACAGCTCGGCGGCGAGGTCGTCAACGCCGACTCCATGCAGCTCTACCGCGGGATGGACATCGGCACCGCCAAGCTGACGCCCGAGGAACGGGACGGCGTCCCCCATCATCTGCTGGACATCTGGGACATCACCGTCACCGCGTCCGTCGCCGAGTACCAGCGGCTCGCCCGCGAGCGGATCGACGCGCTGCTCGCCGAGGGACGCTGGCCGATCCTCGTCGGCGGCTCCGGCCTGTACGTCCGCGGTGCCGTCGACAACCTGGAGTTCCCCGGCACCGACCCCGAGGTCCGCGCCCGCCTGGAGGACGAACTCACCCTGCGCGGCTCGGGCGCCCTGCACGCCCGGCTCGCCGCCGCCGACCCGGACGCCGCGCACGCGATCCTGCCCAGCAACGGCCGCCGTATCGTCCGCGCCCTCGAGGTGATCGAGATCACCGGCCAGCCCTTCACGGCCAACCTGCCGGGCCATGACTCGGTCTACGACACCGTGCAGATCGGCGTCGACGTCACCCGCCCCGAACTCGACGACCGCATCACCCGCCGGGTCGACCGGATGTGGGACGCGGGGCTCGTCGAGGAAGTGCGCGCACTGGAGGCGCAGGGGTTGCGCGAGGGGCGTACGGCCTCGCGCGCGCTCGGCTACCAGCAGGTGCTCGCGGCGCTCGCCGGGGAGTGCACCATGACGGAGGCCCGCGCCGAGACCGTACGTGCCACCAAACGCTTCGCGCGCCGTCAGGATTCATGGTTCAGGCGCGATCCGCGGGTGCACTGGCTGAGTGGGGCTGCGGCGGATCTCACAGAACTTCCGCACCTCGCACTGGCGTTGGTCGAACGACCGGTTACAGCCTGATCACGTCATGGCATCGGGACGCTCCGGCCGTCATCTCGGCCTCCGACGCCGTGCCATCATCGAGCTTCGATCGACCAAGTGGAGTCCGAGTTGGGAGGGCGCGTGGCGATGGAGGCCGGCCCTCGCGACACCGCACAAGGCACCGAATCCGTCACCGGTGACCGGGGCGAACCGGAGCGGGACGGCGACCGTCTGAGCCCGGACGGTCCCGACGAGGCACCGGACGGCGTGACCGACGACGGGCCCGAACCGGAGGAGATGTTCGCCGGGGGCCCCGAGGTCGAGGTCGAGCTGCGCCCGCAGCGCAGGCTGCGCATCTGGCAGCTCGCCCCCATCGTGGCCCTGGCCGCGGTCGGCTCCCTGATGTTCGCCTTCCCGCTGGCCTTCGACTTCGGCGACAGCGGCGCCGTGATCGCCATGCTGGGCCTGCTGATCTGCTCGTGCGCGGCCGGCTGGGGAATGATGGCGGCCCGCCGCGTGGGTTACACGTGGCCCGGCCTGCCCCAGCGGGGCTCCGGGCGGCGCCCGGACTGGCGGGTGGTACTGGCGTACATCGTGGTCGTGGCCGCGGTGGTCGTGCTCGCGGTGTGGCGCGTGGCGCGGCTGCGCTGAGCAGTCGACGCGGCTCCCGGGTGCCTGACCGAGCGGTCGGCTTCCCTTACGTCGCTGCCTGAGCCGTCGGCTCCGCTTCTGTGGCTGTCGGTGCGGCACCGTACGATCGAGGCATGAGCACGCGGATCGCCTTCCTCAAGGGTCACGGCACCGAGAACGACTTCGTGATCGTCCCGGACCCCGAGAACGCCATCGACCTGCCCCCGTCCGCTGTCGCCGCGCTGTGCGACCGGCGCGCGGGCATCGGCGGGGACGGACTGCTGCACGTCGTGCGGTCCGCCGCGCACCCCGAGGCCAAGGACATGGCGGCCGAGGCGGAGTGGTTCATGGATTACCGCAACGGCGACGGCTCGATCGCGGAGATGTGCGGCAACGGCGTCCGCGTCTTCGCCCGCTACCTCCAGCGCGCGGGACACGCCACCGAGGGAGACCTCGCGATCGCCACGCGCGGGGGCGTCAAGCGCGTGCACCTCGCCAAGAACGGCGACGTCACCGTCGGCATGGGCAAGGCGCGCCTGCCCGAGGGCGACGTCACGGTGAGCGTCGGCGAGCGAAGCTGGCCCGCGCGGAACGTGAACATGGGCAATCCGCACGCGGTGGCCTTCGTGGCGGACCTCGCACACGCCGGGAACCTGTACGAGCCGCCGCCGTTCAGCCCGGCCTCGGCCTACCCGGACGGTGTGAACGTCGAGTTCGTCGTCGACCGCGGGCCCCGGCACGTCGCCCTGCGCGTGCACGAGCGCGGCGCGGGGGAGACCCGCTCCTGCGGCACGGGCGCGTGCGCCGTCGCCGTCGCCACGGCCCGCCGCGACGGCGCCGACCCGGCGGTCACCGGCACTCCGTCGACGTACACCGTCGACGTCCCCGGCGGCACCCTGGTGATCACCGAGCTCCCCGACGGCGAGATCGAGATGACCGGCCCCGCGGTGATCGTCGCCGAGGGCGAGTTCGACGCGACCTGGCTGACGACCCTCGCGGGCTGAGCCGGGCAGCGACGCCGACCCATTGGCACCCCGCCCGCTCAGCCGGGCGAGCAGGCCGAACGGTTGGCGGCGGCCCGTTGAGCCTGGGCAACGACTTGGTATCGGTGTGACGGGTGCCCGGTCTGCGGAGGCTTGTCTTCCGCGGCCACCCGGTCGAGGATCGAATCCCCGGTCGGCCGCAGGTCGCGGGGTTCGAAACCGTAAACCTGCGAACCTTCGCTCGAATGGGTGATCCGTTTCACGCTCGGCGAGAGGCGGTCAGCCGCGCGTGATGGGCTCGGTAGCATCAAGCACCGGCCCGGACGGGGGACCGTTGCCAGTCCCCTGAGCCGTGTCCGCCATGGGGCACCCCGTCCGCCGGTCCACGCAGCCGGAGGTGCCCATGAGTGCGGAGGCCACGAACCCCGCGACGCCCGGCCCGGTAACCGGGCCCGCAGCTCGCTGGCGGGCCCGGATCGACCTGCGCCGTCTCGGCCGTGCCGCACTGCTCGGCCCGGCCGCCCGTGACCGGCTGCCCGACGCCATCGGCCATGTCGCCGAGGCCCACCGCGCCCATCACCCCGACGCCGACCTCGAACCGCTGCGCCGCGCGTATGTGCTCGCCGAGTCCTCGCACCGCGGCCAGATGCGCAAGAGCGGCGAGCCGTACATCACGCACCCGCTCGCCGTGACCCTCATCCTCGCCGAACTCGGCGCCGAGACCACGACCTTGACCGCCTCCCTGCTCCACGACACCGTCGAGGAAACCGAGGTGACGCTCGATCAGGTCGGCGAGCAGTTCGGCGCCGAGGTCCGCTATCTCGTCGACGGCGTCACGAAGTTGGAGAAGGTCGACTACGGCGCCGCCGCCGAGCCCGAGACCTTCCGCAAGATGCTCGTCGCCACCGGCAGCGACGTCCGCGTGATGTCGATCAAACTCGCCGACCGGCTGCACAACATGCGCACCCTCGGCGTGATGCGCCCCGAGAAACAGGCCCGCATCGCCAAGGTGACCCGCGACGTCCTCATCCCGCTCGCCGAACGCCTCGGCGTCCAGGCGCTCAAGACCGAGCTGGAGGACCTGGTTTTCGCGATCCTGCACCCCGAGGAGTACGAGCACACGCGGGAGCTGATCGTCGACAACGCCTCCCGCGCGGACGACCCGCTCGCCGAGGTCGCCGACGAGATGCGCACCGTCCTCCGGGACGCCGACATCCAGGCCGAAGTCCTCATCCGGCCACGCCACTTCGTCTCCGTCCACCGGGTCGCCCGCAAACGCGGCCGGCTGCGCGGCGCGGACTTCGGACGGCTGCTGGTGCTGGTCGGCGAGGACGCGGACTGTTACGGCGTCCTGGGCGAGCTGCACACCTGTATGACGCCGGTCGTCTCGGAGTTCAAGGACTTCATCGCCGTACCGAAGTTCAACCTGTACCAGTCCCTGCACACGGCGGTGGCCCGCGAGGACGGACAGGTCGTCGAAGTCCTCATCCGCACCCACCAGATGCACAAGGTCGCCGAGGCCGGGGTGATCGCACTCGGCAACCCCTACGCCCCTTCCTCCGACGAGCCCGTCGACGGCGAGCGCGCCGACCCGACCCGCCCCGGCTGGCTCTCCCGCCTCCTGGACTGGCAGGAGGCGGCCCCCGACCCCGACACCTTCTGGTCCACCCTCCGCGAGGACCTCGCCCAGGACCGTGAGATCACCGTCTTCCGCCCCGACGGCGGCACCCTCGGCCTGCCCGAGGGCGCGAGCTGCGTGGACGCGGCCTACGCGCAGTACGGCGAGGACGCCCACGCGTGCATCGGCGCGCGCGTGAACGGCCGTCTGGCGACCCTGAGCACGGTTCTGAGGGACGGCGACACCGTTCAGCTCCTCATGGGCCAGGACCCTGCCTCCGAGCCCTCCAGGGAGTGGCTGGAGCACGC
The DNA here is from genome assembly GCF_000349325.1 of Streptomyces davaonensis JCM 4913. GTDB lineage: Bacteria > Actinomycetota > Actinomycetes > Streptomycetales > Streptomycetaceae > Streptomyces > Streptomyces davaonensis. The sequence goes on along the minus strand of NC_020504.1, from coordinate 3,010,999 downwards.
CCACACCCCCGCGGCCCGCATCGCCATCCAGCGCTGGCTGGCCTCACACCCCTCCGCGGAGGACGCGGACCCGCGCCCGGAGGACGGCGCCACCACTCCCCGCCCCACGACGGAGGCACTGTCGCTGGAGGGTTCACCGACGGCCCGACCCGCGGCCAACGTCGTCGTCGACCAGCCGGACGCGACGGTACGGCTGGCAGGCTGCTGCACACCGGTGCCCCCCGACGGGATCACCGGCTTCGCGGTACGCGGGGGCGCGGTGACCGTCCACCGCGTGGAGTGCGCGGCGGTGTCCCGCATGAAGAGCACGGGCCGGCCGGAGATCCCCGTCCACTGGGGCGACACCAGCGAGTGCCGGGTGACGCTGGTAGCGGAATCGTTCGTCCGCCCGCATCTGCTGGCCGACCTCACGGAGGCGATGGCCCTGGAGGGCGCCGAGATCGTCTCGGCGACGGTGGAACCGCCCACCCAGCAGCGGGTCCGGCACACCTACACCCTCCAACTCCCGGACGCAGCCCACCTGCCCGCCCTGATGCGGGCGATGCGGAACGTGGCCGGGGTGTACGACGTGGCCAGGACGCAGACACAGCCTGGCGTGTCGTAGGACGGCGGGAGTTGCCTCAGCAGAGCGCGACCACCCCGTTCGGGTGGGCCGGGCGCGCGTCGTCGCCGCCCCGGGTGCCGCCGCTGGTAGCGGTGGTCCATGCCGCACACCCCCCGCAAGGCCACAGCCCTCCTCGCCTCGGCCGTAACCGTCTGTCTCGTTGCCGCCAGTGCCCCCGCCGAACCCCTGGGCCTCGGCGACCGCCTCTTCCCGCACCTGGGCAATCCGGGCTACGACGTCGCCGCGTACGACCTCGCCTTCACCTTCCCCGGCAGCAACAGCAAGCCCCTCCAGGCCGTCACCACCATCGACGCCTGGACGACGGCCGCACTCGACCGCGTCAACCTCGACTTCGCCCACGGCACGGTCGACTCCGTGGAGCTGGACGGCGAACCGGCCGCCTTCGTCACCACCGGCGAGGACCTGGTCGTCACCCCGGCCGACCCGCTGCCCCCAGGCAGCTGGATGCGGATCACCGTGCGGCACACCAGCGACCCCATGCCCGCGAAGGACCGCGACGGCGGCTGGGTGCGCACCGCGGACGGCCTCGCCATGGCCAACCAGGCCGACGCCGCCCACCTGATCTTCCCCGGCAACGACCACCCCTCGGACAAGGCGATGTTCACCATCAAGGTGACCGCCCCGAGCGGCTACACGGCCGTCGCCAACGGCGTCCCCACCGACGTGGACCGCTCCCGCGCGGTGACGACCTGGACGTACCGCACCCAGCACCCCATGGCCACCGAACTCACCCAGGTCTCCATCGGCCGCTCCACGGTCCTGCGCCGCACCGGCCCGCACGCCCTCCCCGTCCGCGACGTCGTCCCCACCGCGCACCGCGCGAAGCTGGAACCCTGGCTGGCGAAGACCCCGGACCAGATCTCCTGGATGGAGAGCAAGGTCGGCCGCTACCCCTTCGAGACGTACGGCGTGCTCATGGCGGACGTGAACACCGGCTTCGAACTGGAGACACAGACCCTCTCCCTCTTCGAGAAGGGCCTGTTCACCGAGCGCGGCTACCCCGCCTGGTACGTGGAATCGATCATGGTGCACGAGCTGGCGCACCAGTGGTTCGGCAACAGCGTCAGCCCCCGCACCTGGTCCGACCTGTGGCTCAACGAAGGCCACGCCACCTGGTACGAGGCCCTGTACGCGGAGGAGAAGGCCGACCGCCCCCTGGCAGCGCGGATGAAGGCCGCGTACGGCGTCTCCGACCGCTGGCGCACCGCCGGCGGGCCCCCGGCCGCGCCCAAGGCCCCCGACTCCGGCCAGAAGATCAGCATCTTCCGCCCCAACGTCTACGACGGCGCCGCACTCGTCCTCTACGCCCTCCGCCAGGAGATCGGCCGCCCCGCCTTCGACCGGCTGGAGCGCGCCTGGGTCACCCGCCACCAGGACGGCGTCGCCGGCACCGACGACTTCGTCGCCCTCGCCTCGGAGGTCACCGGACGCGATCTGCACGACTTCCTCCACCCCTGGCTGTACGGCGAGAGGACCCCGCCCATGCCCGGCCACCCGGACTGGAAGCCGGTCGCTCCGGCGAAGGCCGCACGCGCCGAATAAGGCGATGACGAGACGCCCCGTCCCGTGCGACCATCTTCAGGTCGGCGCGGTACGGAGCCCGGAACCCCAGCGGTTCCGCGGGAATCTCCCGGGGCACTCGTACGTTGTGCACAATGACCGCCGAACCGGAATCCTCAACGACGTAAGGACCCAATGACCTCCTCTTCTTCCCCTTCCCAGGACTCGCAGCGCCTCGCGCACAACTACGCCGAAGGTCTTCGGGCCGATGCCCTGATGGAAGAGGACGTCGCCTGGAGCCACGACATCGACGGAGAGCGGGACGGCGAACAGTTCGACCGCTCCGAGCGCGCGGCTCTGCGCCGCGTGGCCGGACTCTCCACCGAACTCGAGGACGTCACCGAGGTCGAGTACCGCCAGCTGCGTCTGGAGCGGGTCGTCCTCGTGGGTGTCTGGACCACCGGGACCGTGCAGGACGCGGAGAACTCCCTCGCGGAACTCGCCGCCCTCGCCGAGACCGCGGGCGCGCTCGTGCTCGACGGTGTGATCCAGCGGCGCGACAAGCCCGACGCCGCCACCTACATCGGTTCCGGCAAGGCCAACGAGCTGCGGGACATCGTCCTCGAAAGCGGCGCCGACACGGTCATCTGTGATGGTGAGCTCAGCCCCGGCCAGCTCATCCACCTCGAAGACGTCGTCAAGGTCAAGGTCATCGACCGTACGGCCCTGATCCTCGACATCTTCGCCCAGCACGCCAAGTCCCGAGAGGGCAAGGCGCAGGTCGCGCTCGCGCAGATGCAGTACATGCTGCCGCGGCTGCGCGGTTGGGGTCAGTCGCTGTCCCGGCAGATGGGCGGCGGCAAGGGCGGCGGCCTCGCCACCCGTGGTCCCGGTGAGACCAAGATCGAGACGGACCGGCGCCGGATCCGCGAGAAGATGGCGAAGATGCGCCGGGAGATCGCGGAGATGAAGACCGGCCGCGAGATCAAGCGCCAGGAGCGCAAGCGCAACAAGGTGCCGTCCGTCGCCATCGCGGGCTACACCAACGCAGGCAAGTCCTCGCTGCTCAACCGCCTCACGGGCGCGGGCGTGCTGGTCGAGAACGCCCTGTTCGCGACCCTCGATCCGACCGTGCGCCGGGCCGAGACCCCGAGCGGCCGGCTGTACACCCTGGCGGACACCGTCGGCTTCGTCCGGCACCTGCCGCACCACCTGGTCGAGGCGTTCCGCTCCACCATGGAGGAGGTCGGCGAGTCCGACCTGATCCTGCACGTGGTCGACGGTTCGCACCCGGACCCGGAGGAGCAGCTGGCCGCCGTACGCGAAGTGATCACGGACGTGGGTGCCACCCGCGTACCCGAGATCGTCGTGATCAACAAGGCCGACGCGGCCGACCCGCTGACGCTCCAGCGGCTGCTGCGGATCGAGAAGCGCTCCATCGCGGTCTCGGCCCGCACCGGCCAGGGCATCGCGGAACTGCTCGCGCTGATCGACAACGAACTGCCCCGGCCCTCGGTCGAGATCGAGGCGCTGGTGCCGTACACCCTCGGCAAGCTCGTCGCCCGCGCGCACGACGAGGGCGAGGTGATCTCCGAGGAGCACACCCCGGAGGGCACCCTGCTCAAGGTGCGGGTGCACGAGGAACTGGCGGCGGAACTCGCGCCGTATGTGCCGACTCCGGCGGTCTGACGGACTCTGTCGGACTCCGACGGACGCACGAAGGCCCGCCTCGGTGAGACACCGGGGCGGGCCTTCGTCATGCCGTCGTGATCACTGACCGCCGTAGGTCTTGCTCATGTTCTGGTACAGCGCCTCGGCGCCCTTGCCGAGCTGCGGGCCCGCCAGCCAGGTGTTGTCCTCGGGACCGATCGAGGTGTTCGACACCAGCTTGGTCTCGCCGTCCACCACCCGGAACCAGCCACCGCCGGACGAGCCACCGGTCATCGTGCAGCCGATCCGGTACATCGTCGGCAGCGTCGGGCTCAGCGACAGACGGCCCGGCTGGTCGAGGCACTTGAACATCTTCAGACCGTTGTACGGCGGCGCCGCCGGGTAGCCCCAGGCGCCCATCGTGCCGGACTCGGTCGCGGACGGCGCCGAGAAGTCCACGTCCAGCGCGGCCCCGACGGTCTCCTCCAGCGACTTCGCGCCCTGCTCCGGCTTCACATGCAGCACCGAGTAGTCGTACGCCGCACCCGCGCCGCCCGTGGACGAGCCGCCCTGGATCCACTCGTTCGACGTGGAGGCCCAGTCCGCCCACCAGTTGCCGTAGGGGGCGATCTCGGTGGAGTCGGCGTTGCTCAGGTCCGCCTCGGACTTGCCGAGGTCGTTGTAGGCCGGGACGAAGACGATGTTGCGGTACCAGCCGCCCTCACCGCCCGCGTGCACACAGTGGCCGGCCGTCCAGACCAGGTTGGACTTGCCGGGGTGGTTGACGTCCTTGACCACCGTGCCGGAACAGACCGCGGGACCGTCCGGGGAGTCGAAGAACACCTTGCCGACGGGCGCCGCGTTCTGGTGGTACGGCGTCTTCTCGGCCGTCGCCTCCACGGGCGCGGGCTCCGGGTCGCTGACGCCCTGGTCGGCGGAGGCGTCCTTGGTGGAGATGGTCTTGTCGGCCTCCTTCGCGGACTGCATCCGCTCCGGCTTCCACAGACCCTCGATCACCGGGTTGACGAAGTCCTTGGCCTCACTGAGCCACTTGTCCTTGTCCCAGTCCTGCCAGCCGCCGTCGGCCCAGGCATCGACGTCGATGCCGTGCTCCTTCAGCTTGTCGGCGATGCCCGCGGGAACCTCGGCCTTGCCCTGATCGGCCGCCTGGGAAGCGCTGGGCTTGTCACTCGCCTCGTCGTCGCCGGAACCGCCGCACGCGGTCGCGGTCAGTGCCACGGCCGCGAGAAGCGCGGTGGCGGCGAGGCGGGAACGTGTGGAACGCATGGTGCGATGACCCCCGTAGAACTGCTGCTGTGAATGTGATCCGGCGTGCCCCGGGCACGCGACATCCCACTATGCCCGGGGAGTTGAGGGCGAACGGGGGTGGGACCGTGAAGGTTTCCCGGTCCCACCGCCGCTCTGCCATGGCTCACTGGCCGGCGAACTTCCCGCTGACCTCGTCGAACACACCCTTGGCTTCCTCACCGAGCCGCGGCCCGGCCAACCAGCCCGACTCCACCGGCCCGATCGAGGTGTTGGACACCAGCGCCGGCTTGCCGTTCGAACCGGTAGCGACCCAGCCACCGCCCGACGAACCGCCGGTCATCGTGCAGCCGATCCGGTACATCGTCGGATCCGCCTTGTTCAGCGACAGACGGCCCGGCTTGTCCTGGCACTGGTACATCTTCTGCCCGTCGAACGGCGGCGCCGCCGGGTAACCGGTCGCGGTGATGCTGTCCACCTTCGGCACGGCCGGGGCGTTGAAGTCCACCGGCAGCGCCGAACCGACCATCTCCTCCAGCGACTTCCCGCCGCTGCCCTCCTCCGGCGTCACATGAATGACGGCGAAGTCGTACGAGGCGCCGTCACCGCCGGTCGCACCGCCCTGCTCGATCCACTGGTCCGAGGTCTGCACCCAGTCACCCCACCAGACCCCGTACGGAGCGACCTGCTCGCGCGTGGCACCCTCCAACTCCGCCGTCTCCATGGCGTCGTTGTTGTACGACGGCACGAACGCGATGTTCCGGTACCAGCCGCCGCTCTTGCCCGCGTGCACACAGTGGCCGGCCGTCCACACCATGTTGGACTTACCGGGGTTGGCCGGGTCCGCTACGACCGTCGCCGAGCACACCATCGTGCCCTCGGGCGAGTCGAAGAACACCTTGCCCGCCGTCGGCGCGGCGTCGTGGTACTTAGCCGGAACGGCCTGCGCGTCCACCGGAGCGGGCGTCGGGTCGGTCACACCCTGGTCACCGGAGAGGTCGCTGTCGTCGACACCCTGGTCCGGCTCCTCGGCCTCGCGCATCCGGTCCGGGTCCCACAGGTCCTCGATGATCGGGTTGACGAAGTCCTCGGCCTCGCGCAGCCAGTCGTCCTTGTTCCAGTTCTTCCAGGCGCCGTCCTTCCACTTGTCGATGTCGATCCCGTGCTCCTTGAGCCGGTCCTTGATGTCGTCCGGGATCGAGATCTTGTCGTCACCTGCGGCGGCGGTCGCGGAGGAGCCGCCGTCGGTGGCCTCGTCGCCCGAATCACAGGCGGTGGCGGTGAGCGCGAGGGCCGCGGCAAGGGCGACGGCGGCGGGCAGGGGGGAGGTTCTGCGCCGCGCGCTCCTCCCTCGGCGAGTGGTGAACGACGGCCGTATCGATCGCATGAGTCTGACTCCCCCTGAGGTGAACGAACTTGGCAGCGCTGCCACAGTCGCGCGCCACCGATGGCTGCGACGTCGACTGCGGGAACGGCAACACACACTATGCGCTCGCTGTGGGGGACTTCCGACGGAACGGCAACGGTTCCGTCACGGCAAGGATCTTGAAGCAACCCGTAACCGTGGGAGCGGTCCGGGGTTGGTAGCGATGGGGATTCCGCTGTCCGTAGGCGGCCCCCTGTACCCATTTCCCCGCACCTTCGAGTGAAGGCTCGCGGGGGTGCGTATGTCGGGACGGGCGAGAACACGGGTGACGTACTCGCCCCAGGGTGGCGGGAGGTTGGGCATCGGTGGGCGTGGACGGGGCTTTGGGCGGGCTTGTGGCCGGGGGGTTGGTTGGTGTTGTGAAGGCCAGTGAGGTCGGGGCCGGTGAGGTAGGCGTGCCTGAGGTTGGAGTGCCTGGGGCTGAGGCTGGGGTTGGCTCCGGGGTTGCGGCTGGGGGGCGTGGAGGCGGGACTCGTGAGAGCCGTGCGCCCGCGCCGGGGGCGCGTGAGCTGGGCGGGTGGAGGCTCGGAGGGCGCGCGGGCGGTTCGGGTGAGCGCTCCTCCTGGCACGAAGGGATTCTGCGGCGGCAGTCGGCGCGCGAATCGGCGGCGCGCACCTACGCGCGTGCCCTGCCGATCGTGCCGGTACGGGCGCGCGGGATGACGATCGAGGGGGCGGACGGGCGCCGGTACCTGGACTGCCTCTCCGGCGCCGGAACCCTGGCCCTCGGCCACAACCATCCCGTCGTCCTGGAGGCGATCCGCAAGGTCCTGGACTCCGGTGCTCCGCTGCACGTCCTCGATCTCGCGACCCCGGTGAAGGACGCCTTCACCACCGAACTGTTCCGCACGCTGCCGCCCGGACTCGCCGACCACGCACGCGTGCGGTTCTGCGGACCCGCCGGAACTGACGCCGTGGAGGCCGCGTTCAAGCTGGTCCGCACTGCCACCGGCCGAGGCGGCCTGCTCACCTTCACCGGCGCCTACCACGGCATGATCACCGGCGCCTGCGCAGCTTCCAGCAACGCCGCCGACGTCCACCTGCCCCACCCTCAGGACCACCGTTGCCCGTTCGGCGTCGCCGACGCCCGCGGAGCCGAACTCGCCGCCCGCTGGACCGAATCCGTCCTCGACGACCCCAAGCCGGGGGTACCGCATCCCGCCGGGATGATCCTCGAACCCATACAGGGCGAGGGAGGAGTGATCCCCGCCCCCGACGCCTGGCTGCGCCGCATGCGGCAGCTCACCGCCGACCGCTCCATCCCACTGATCGTCGACGAGATCCAGACCGGCGTCGGACGCACCGGCGCCTTCTGGGCGGTGGAGCACAGCGGAGTCACCCCGGATGTGATGGTCCTCTCGAAGGCCATTGGCGGCAGCCTTCCGCTGGCCGTCGTGGTCTACCACGAGGACCTCGACGCCTGGGAACCCGGCGCCCACGCTGGCACCTTCCGCGGCAACCAACTCGCCATGGCCGCGGGCACGGCAACCCTCGCCTACGTCCGCGAGAACGGCCTGGCCGAACGCGCCCGACACCTCGGCGCCCGCATGCTCACCGAACTCCGGGCCCTGGCAGCCGAGTTCACCTGCGTCGGCGATGTCCGGGGCAGGGGCCTGATGATCGGGGTCGAGCTGGTGGACCCGGAGGAGGGGCCAACGCCGAAACAGCACCCGGAGCCGGCCCAGGATCCCACGCGGACGGAGGCAACCCGCGGTGCGCGCCCGCCGGCCCCCGAACTCGCCGCCGCCGTCCAACGGGAGTGTCTGCGACGCGGCCTGATCGTCGAACTCGGCGGCCGTCACAACAGCGTCGTACGGCTCCTCCCACCCCTGACGATCAGCGACGAGCAGGCAGCCGCGGTCCTCGACCGCCTCACCGACGCCGTCCACACGGCCGCCCAGTCCCACACCGAGACCCGGCCCCGCCGCTGACGGTTTCCTCCCCACCAGAACCACCTCCCCAGGAACAGAGCAGAAGTTGATCACCAGCCACACATCGGACGAGCACACCCCGAGGGGCACGGACAACTCCCCCAGTCAGGCCCCTTCCGACCCTGCCCCCGCCACTCCGACGGACGCGTCGGTCCCTCGTCAGCAGGGGGCCGGCCCGGAACTGGGAAGCGGGCCGAGAGCGGAGGACGGCTCGGATGCGGTGAGGGGCGTGGAGCAGGGGGACGGGGCACGGGTGGGGGACGCCTCGGAGCTGGGATGTCGCTCGGGGCGGGGAGACGGCTCGGCGGTCGGCGCCGGCTCGCAGCCGGGGGCCGGCCCTGCGGCAGGGAGCGCGGGCACCCCCAGCTCACCGCGCCGACCAGCCACCGACTTCCTCCAGCACCCCGACCCGCACACCGCGGCCCAGGCTGCCGTCGTGGAGAACCTGCTCCGCTGCTGGGTGCGGGAAGTCGGCCTCCCCGCTCCCTCGGACGGCGCCCTCCGCATCCCCCTCCCCAGCAGCGGCACGGCCCTGATCACACCGGTCCACCACTGGTCCCCGACCGGCTGGCACCGCCTCGGCCTCCCACACCTGGAGGGCGCCCCGGAACACTCCCCACCCGCCGACGCAGTCACGGTCGCGGCGCTGCTCACCCGCGAGACATCGAACGCAACCGAGTGCCTGGAGAGCACGGAAACCTGGGACGGAACCGAAAGCCCCGACACAGGGGCAACGGCCGGCCAAGGAACACCCCCCGCCGCCTCCGACCGCACCGACCTGGTCGCCCGCGTCGCCGACTCGGTCCGCCGGACCGCCCTGTTCATCAGCGACCGCCGGGAACGGCCGACCGACGGCCCCGACCTCTTCCTCAGCGCCGAACAGGCACTCGTCCTCGGACACCCCCTGCACCCCGCCCCGAAGAGCCGAGAATGCCTCTCCGACTCCGAAGTGCACCTCTATTCACCCGAATTGCGCGGCTCCTTTCCCCTCAACTGGATCGCCGTAGCTCCCTCTGTCCTCGCCACCGACTCCGCCTGGACCGAACGCGGCCGGCCTGTCACAGCGCCCCAGCTCACGACCCGACTCGCCGGACCCGGGCTCCCACTGCCCGACACCTACGCGGCCCTGCCCCTGCACCCCTGGCAACTCCGCGAGATCCGCAACCGCCCCGACACCGCCGCCATGCTCGACGCCGGACTGCTCCGGGACATTGGTCCTCACGGCGCCCCTTGGCACCCCACCTCCTCCGTACGCACCGTCCACCGGTCCGGCGCCCCCGCCATGCTCAAGCTCTCGTTGGGCCTGCGCATCACCAACTCCCGTCGTGAAAACCTCCGCAAGGAACTGCACCGCGGCGTCGAGGTCCACCGCCTGCTGCGCGCCGGCCTGTCCAGTCACTGGCAGACCGCGCACCCCAGCTTCGACATCGTCCGCGACCCCGCCTGGCTCGCCGTCGACGGACCACAGGGTGAGCCGGTCCCCGGGCTGGATGTGATGATCAGGCACAACCCCTTCCATCCAGCCGCCGATGTCTCCTGCATCGCCGGACTCGTCTCCCCACGACCGCAGCCCGCGCTGACGAACGCCTTCAGCAGCCACCGACCGACCTCGTTGGCCTGGCGGTCCCGCCTGGCAGACCTCGTCACCCGCCTCGCCGCACGCACCGGCCGTTCCCGAGGAGCCGTGTCCGCCGAGTGGTTCCTGCGCTACCTCGAACACGTGGTCCGCCCGGTGCTCTGGCTGGACGCCGAGGCAGGCATCGCCCTGGAGGCGCACCAGCAGAACACCCTGCTCCTGCTGGACCCGGACGGTTGGCCCACCGGCGGCCGCTACCGCGACAACCAGGGCTACTACTTCCGCGAGTCCCGCCGTGAGGAACTCGACGCCCGACTGCCCGGCATCGGCAAGCACAGCGACACCTTCGTCTCCGACGCAGTAACGGACGAGCGCTTCGCCTACTACCTCGCCATCAACAACGTGTTCGGCCTCATCGGCGCGTTCGGCTCCCAAGGCCTCGCCGACGAGCGACTGCTGCTTGCCGCCTTCCGTCGATTCCTCGGCGACGTGGCCTCCGGCCCCGCACGCCTGCGCACCTCGCTTCCCGCCCACCTGCTCGACTCATCCACATTGCGCTGCAAAGCGAACCTCCTGACCCGCCTGCACGGCCTGGACGAACTCGTCGGCCCGGTCGACACCCAGTCCGTCTACGTCACCATCGCCAACCCCCTGCACTCCCCGCATTTCTGAGGAACATGACCCACCCCGTTTCCTGAGAGGAGCGTCGCCGTGGCTCCCAACGACGCGAGCACCGACGCCGGTATCGACCCCGCCGCATCCGTCAGCACAGACACCGCCCCCGGTGCCCACCCCGGCGGAGACAGCGAGGACACGCTGGACCTGCGGCTGCCCGAGGAATTCTTCGCGCTGATCGCGGCGACAGAGGAGGCCGTCATCGAAGCCGGTGACGGGGGAGGGGGCGGTGGCGGGGGCGCGGGTACAGCGACGCTCACCCAGCCGGCCACTGCGCCGCCCTCCGGCGACGACCTCCTCGACAGTGTCGTCGACTGGGGGCCGATCAAGACGGCCGCAGGCATGCTCCACCTCGTCCCCGTGCGTGTTGAACGCGACCTCCCTCTCATCAGCCGCTGGATGAACGACCCCGCCGTCACCGCCTTCTGGGAGCTGGCCGGGCCCCCGAGCGTGACCGAGGAACACGTGCGGTCCCAGCTCGACGGAGACGGGCGCAGTGTGCCGTGCGTGGGCGTACTGGACGGCACGCCGATGAGTTACTGGGAGATCTACCGGGCGGACCTCGACCCGCTGGCCCGCCACTATCCCGCCCGTCCTCATGACACCGGAATCCACCTCCTCATCGGTGATGTCGCCGACCGTGGGCGAGGCCTCGGCTCCGCGCTTTTGCGAGCCGTTGCCGACTGTGCGCTCGACAGGCGGCTCGCCTGCGCACGCGTCATCGCGGAACCCGACCTTCGCAACACCCCTTCCGTCGCCGCTTTTCTGAGCGCCGGTTTCCGGTTCGCCGCAGAGGTCGACCTGCCTGCCAAGCAGGCCGCCCTCATGGTCAGGGACCGGGCCTTGCGCGATCTGCTGTAACGCCACGCTGCGGTGTCGTCACTTTTGGTACACCGCTCGGGCGGCCGGGGTTCCCACTCGCGGTCGATCGATTTCAAGCCGCACCCGAACCGGACCCAGCCCAGTACCCCACGACCACCCAAGGACCCCAGGTCTTGATCCAGCCCCCTGCCATCCACGTGATCACCCGTTTGTCAGTGCCGGGTCGTAGGGTGGTCGCGCTATGACGAAGCCCTCACTCCCCGAACTCCTGCACGCTGCCGTCACTGCCGTCGGCGGTACGGAGCGCCCCGGCCAGGTGACCATGGCCGAAGCCGTCGCGGAGGCGATCGACGACGGTTCGCATCTGCTGGTCCAGGCCGGCACCGGCACCGGAAAGTCCCTGGGCTATCTGGTTCCCGCACTCGCGCACGGGGAGCGAGTCGTCGTCGCGACGGCCACCCTGGCCCTCCAGCGCCAGCTGGTGGAGCGAGACCTGCCCCGCACGGTCGACGCCCTGCATCCGCTGCTGCGCCGCCGTCCGGAGTTCGCGATGCTCAAGGGCCGGTCGAACTACTTGTGTCTGCACCGTCTGCACGAGGGTGTGCCGCAGGACGAGGAGGAGGGCCTCTTCGACCAGTTCGAGGCGGCCGCGCCGACCAGCAAGCTGGGGCAGGATCTGCTGCGGCTGCGCGACTGGTCCGACGAGACCGAGACGGGCGACCGCGACAACCTCACGCCCGGTGTCTCGGACCGGGCCTGGGCTCAGGTGTCCGTGTCGTCCCGCGAGTGCCTGGGGGCCACGAAGTGCGCCTACGGCGCGGAATGCTTCGCCGAGATGGCCCGTGAGCGCGCCAAGCTCGCCGAGGTCGTCGTCACCAACCACGCCCTGCTCGCGATCGACGCGATCGAGGGCGCCCCCGTGCTCCCGCAGCATGAGGTGCTGATCGTCGACGAGGCGCACGAACTGGTCTCCCGGGTCACCGGTGTCGCCACCGGCGAGCTCACTCCGGGCCAGGTCAACCGGGCCGTGCGGCGGGCCGCCAAGCTCGTCAACGAGAAGGCCGCCGACCAGCTCCAGACCGCCGCCGAGGGCTTCGAGCGGCTGATGGAGCTCGCGCTGCCGGGCCGTCTGGAGGAGATCCCTGAGGACCTCGGCTACGCGTTGATGGCGCTGCGGGACGCCTGCCGCACGGTGATCTCCGCGATCGGCGCGACACGCGACAAGTCCGTTCAGGACGAGGACGCGGTCCGCAAGCAGGCGCTGGCCTCGGTGGAGACCGTGCACGACGTGTCGGAGCGGATCACGAACGGCTCGGAGTGGGACGTCGTCTGGTACGAGCGCCACGACCGCTTCGGCGCCTCCCTCCGGGTCGCCCCCATGTCGGTCTCCGGGCTGCTGCGCGAGAAGCTCTTCGCTGACCGTTCGGTCGTCCTGACCTCGGCGACCCTGAAACTGGGCGGCGATTTCAACGGCGTCGGCGCCTCCCTCGGCCTCGCCCCCGAGGGGACGGAGGGAGATGACCTCCCGCAGTGGAAGGGCGTCGACGTCGGCTCGCCTTTCGACTATCCGAAGCAGGGCATCCTGTACGTCGCCAAGCATCTGTCGCGCCCCGCGCGGGACGGCGATCGGGCGGACATGCTGGACGAGTTGACGGAGCTGATCCAGGCGGCCGGGGGCCGCACGCTCGGCCTGTTCTCCTCGATGCGGGCTGCTCAGCTCGCGGCGGAGGAGCTGCGCTCGCGCATTCCCGAGTTCCCGATCCTGCTCCAGGGCGAGGAGACCCTCGGCGAGCTCATCAAGAACTTTGCGGCCGACCCACGGACGTGCCTCTTCGGCACGCTCTCGCTGTGGCAGGGCGTCGATGTGCCGGGCCCGAGCTGCCAGCTCGTCGTCATGGACAAGATCCCGTTCCCGCGCCCCGACGACCCTTTGATGAGCGCCCGCCAGAAGGCGGTGGAGGACGCGGGCGGCAACGGCTTCATGGCTGTCGCCGCGACCCACGCGGCACTGCTCATGGCCCAGGGCGCCGGTCGCCTCGTACGGGCCTCGGGGGACCGTGGCGTGGTCGCCGTACTGGATCAGCGGCTGGCCACGGCGCGGTACGGGAGTTATCTGAAGGCGTCACTGCCTGACTTCTGGTACACGACGGACCGTAACCAGGTGCGCAGGTCGCTGGCGGCGATCGACGCGGCGGCACAGAAGGCGGAAGCGCAGGCCGGCGACGAGTGAGGGGTGGTTGGCCTGTCCCGGCTGCGGGACAGGCCAACCACCCCTCGGTGACCGACCTTCAGCGGGGCCGGACAGAACAGGGCCCCGGAACCGGCGCAGGGGTCCCGGGGCCCGGTCAGATCGGCGAGATCTGCCGCGCGGTGCTCACACGCGCCGCAGCACCGCCACCACCTTGCCGAGAATGGTCGCGTCGTCGCCGGGGATCGGCTCGTACGCGGAGTTGTGCGGGAGAAGCCAGACGTGGCCGTCCTCGCGCTTGAAGCGCTTGACGGTGGCCTCGCCGTCGAGCATCGCGGCCACGATGTCGCCGTTCTCGGCGACGGGCTGGCGGCGGACCGTGACCCAGTCGCCGTCACAGATCGCGGCCTCGATCATCGAGTCGCCGACGACCTTCAGGACGAACAGCTCGCCGTCACCGACCAGCTGGCGGGGGAGCGGGAAGACGTCCTCGACGGACTCCTCCGCGAGGATCGGGCCACCGGCGGCGATCCGGCCGACCAGCGGGACGTACGACGCGGCGGGCTTGCCGGCGGTGTCCGTGGGCTGCACCGAGGCGGCCTGGTCGGAGCCGCGCACCTCGTACGCGCGCGGGCGGTGCGGGTCGCGCCTGAGGAAGCCCTTGCGCTCCAGTGCCATCAGCTGATGTGCGACCGAGGAGGTGCTGGAGAGGCCGACGGCCTGGCCGATCTCGCGCATCGACGGCGGGTAGCCGCGCCGCTGCACGGAGTCCCTGATGACCTCGATGACCCGGCGCTGCCGGTCGGTGAGTCCGGAGCTGTCCGCTCGGATCCCCGGAGGTCGGCCCGGCAGGGAGCGCTTGTGCCCCTCGGGATTCGCGGCTTCGTTCATCGCATGCACCGGCTCGAGTCGGCCCTGGGGGCGGTCCTGGGCAGTGATGGTGGCACTGTCTGCGGTGGTGGTCACGTCGGCCCCTCTCGATGGTCTCCCTGCTGGACAACGGTAGTTGGTTTCGAAAGGTTGCGCCAAACACACGTTCGAGTGAAAAATCGCGGTTCGCCCGCCGCGATCATGTGTCTGGGTGTATGGCTAACGCGGCGCCGAGCGGACAAAAGGGCTCATTGCTGTACCCTTCACCGCCAGGGTGACGACCTCGTGGGTTGTTGTCCCAGTCTGCCATCCGGCGCCCGACCGACCGGGACGTGGTCCCCTTCTGTGCGGGAGTCCCACGTCGCCTCCCTTTGGCGCTCACGGTATCTCCGCATGTGCAGCAACGGTACGGCTGCGCACGCCCGTGTTGTCGCGGGACATCTGCCAAGTGCTGCGGCCCGGTGAGGCCCTTCCGTATGAGGGCGACACGCGCGCGTGGCGTGGATGTATGAGCCAATCCCCACATCTAGTGGTTGGATTGCAGCAGCAGCCCAGAAGTTGTGGTCCCCCGGGTCTTCGGGCCCTCGGGCATCGCCTATGCTTGGGGCTGCTTCGAGGGGCCCATGAGGCCCAGCGAGGCTATTGAGTCTGCTGTGAGGAGGGTTGGGAGTTCATGCACTGCCCCTTCTGCCGGCACCCCGACAGCCGTGTGGTCGACAGTCGTACGACCGACGACGGCACGTCGATCCGCAGGCGCCGCCAGTGCCCTGACTGCTCCCGTCGTTTCACGACCGTGGAGACGTGCTCGCTCATGGTGGTGAAGCGGTCCGGAGTCACCGAGCCGTTCAGTCGTACCAAGGTCATCAACGGCGTGCGCAAGGCATGCCAGGGACGGCCTGTCACCGAGGACGCGCTCGCCCAGCTCGGCCAACGGGTCGAGGAGGCGGTGCGGGCCACCGGGAGCGCCGAGCTGACCACCCACGACGTGGGGCTGGCCATACTCGGCCCGCTTCAGGAGCTCGACCTCGTCGCCTATCTGCGATTCGCCTCCGTCTACCGGGCGTTCGACTCGCTGGAGGACTTCGAGGCCGCCATCACGGAACTCAGGCAGACGGTGCGCCCCGCCGCGGACGACGACGACCGCGACGACACGGGTGCGGGGAGCCAGGAAGACGATCGCGGGTCCGGAGGGACTGCACAGGTCCCCGTGCCCGCCAACGCCGCCGACTGACCGACGGACCGGATCCGGGGATCCAGGCTCCGGGTCCGGCCGCGCGGCGGCGACCGAAGACCTGTTGCGGGCGGCAGTGAGAGATGCCCGCAACACCAGACAGAACACCGTGCCACGGGAACATCGGGGCACTTCAGGGCGTTTTAGCCCGTACAGGGAGGCGGCATGACAGAGACGGCGAGCGGTCCGGCACGAGGTTCCCGAGCCAAGGGCACCAAGGCGACCAAGGGCCTGCGTATCGAGCGCATCCACACCACCCCCGGCGTGCACCCGTACGACGAGGTCCAGTGGGAGCGCCGTGACGTCGTCATGACCAACTGGCGCGACGGCTCTGTGAACTTCGAGCAGCGCGGCGTCGAGTTCCCCGACTTCTGGTCGGTGAACGCGGTCAACATCGTCACCAGCAAGTACTTCCGCGGTGCCGTCGGCACCCCGCAGCGCGAGGTGAGCCTCAAGCAGCTCATCGACCGCATCGTGAAGACGTACCGGAAGGCCGGCGAGGACTACAAGTACTTCTCCTCGCCCGCCGATGCCGAGATCTTCGAGCACGAGCTGGCCTACGCCCTCCTGCACCAGATCTTCAGCTTCAACAGCCCCGTCTGGTTCAACGTCGGCACGCCCCAGCCCCAGCAGGTCTCCGCCTGCTTCATCCTGTCCGTCGACGACTCCATGGAGTCGATCCTCGACTGGTACAAGGAAGAGGGCATGATCTTCAAGGGCGGCTCCGGCGCCGGCCTGAACCTCTCCCGCATCCGCTCCTCCAAGGAGCTCCTGTCCTCCGGCGGCAACGCCTCAGGACCGGTCTCCTTCATGCGCGGCGCCGATGCCTCGGCCGGCACCATCAAGTCCGGTGGCGCCACCCGCCGCGCGGCCAAGATGGTCATCCTCGACGTCGACCACCCCGACATCGAGGACTTCATCGAGACCAAGGTCAAGGAAGAGGAGAAGATCCGCGCCCTGCGCGACGCGGGCTTCGACATGGACCTGGGCGGCGACGACATCACGTCCGTCCAGTACCAGAACGCCAACAACTCCGTCCGCGTGAACGACGAGTTCATGAAGGCGGTAGAGACCGGCGGCAAGTTCGGCCTCCGCGCGCGGATGACCGGCGAGGTCATCGAAGAGGTCGACGCCAAGGCCCTGTTCCGCAAGATGGCCGAGGCAGCCTGGGCCTGCGCCGACCCGGGCATCCAGTACGACGACACCATCAACCACTGGCACACCTGCCCGGAGTCCGGCCGGATCAACGGCTCGAACCCGTGCAGCGAGTACATGCACCTGGACAACACGTCCTGCAACCTGGCCTCGCTGAACCTGATGAAGTTCCTGAAGGACGACGGCAAGGGCAGCCAGTCCTTCGACGTCGAGCGCTTCGCGAAGGTCGTCGAGCTCGTCATCACCGCGATGGACATCTCCATCTGCTTCGCGGACTTCCCCACCCAGAAGATCGGCGAGAACACCCGCGCGTTCCGCCAGCTCGGCATCGGCTACGCCAACCTCGGCGCCCTGCTGATGGCGACCGGCCACGCCTACGACTCCAACGGCGGCCGCGCCCTCGCCGGTGCCATCACCTCCCTGATGACCGGCACCTCGTACAAGCGCTCCGCCGAACTCGCCGCGGTCGTCGGCGCGTACGACGGCTACGCCCGCAACGCGCAGCCCCACCTGCGGGTCATGAAGCAGCACGCCGACGAGAACACCAAGGCCGTCCGTATGGACGACCTGGACACGCCGATCTGGGCCGCCGCCACGGAGGCCTGGCAGGACGTGCTGCGCCTCGGCGAGAAGAACGGTTTCCGTAACTCCCAGGCGTCCGTCATCGCCCCGACCGGCACCATCGGTCTGGCGATGTCCTGCGACACCACCGGCCTTGAGCCCGACCTCGCGCTGGTCAAGTTCAAGAAGCTGGTCGGCGGCGGCTCGATGCAGATCGTCAACGGCACCGTCCCGCAGGCCCTGCGCCGCCTGGGCTACCAGGAAGAGCAGATCGAGGCGATCGTCGCCCACATCGCCGAGCACGGCAATGTGGTCAACGCGCCGGGCCTCAAGCACGAGCACTACGAGGTCTTCGACTGCGCCATGGGCGAGCGCTCCATCTCCGCGATGGGCCACGTCCGCATGATGGCCGCGATCCAGCCGTGGATCTCCGGCGCCCTGTCCAAGACGGTCAACATGCCGGAGTCGGCGACCGTCGAGGAGGTCGAGGAGATCTACTTCGAGGCCTGGAAGCTGGGCGTCAAGGCGCTCGCCATCTACCGCGACAACTGCAAGGTCGGCCAGCCCCTCTCCGCGAAGACCAAGGAGAAGGAGAAGACCGAGGTCACGCAGAAGGCCGAGGCGACCATCCGCGAGACGGTCGAGAAGGTCATCGAGTACCGCCCGGTCCGCAAGCGCCTCCCGAAGGGCCGTCCCGGCATCACGACGTCCTTCACCGTCGGCGGCGCCGAGGGCTACATGACCGCCAACTCCTACCCGGACGACGGTCTCGGCGAGGTCTTCCTGAAGATGTCGAAGCAGGGCTCCACCCTCGCGGGCATGATGGACGCCTTCTCCATCGCCGTCTCGGTCGGCCTCCAGTACGGCGTGCCGCTGGAGACGTACGTCTCGAAGTTCACCAACATGCGCTTCGAGCCGGCCGGTATGACCGACGACCCGGACGTGCGGATGGCGCAGTCGATCGTCGACTACATCTTCCGCCGCCTGGCGCTGGACTTCCTGCCCTTCGAGACGCGCTCCGCACTCGGCATCCACTCCGCCGAGGAGCGTCAGCGCCACCTGGAGACCGGTTCGTACGAGCCGGCCGACGACGAGGTCGACGTCGAGGGCCTGGCCCAGTCGGCGCCCCGCACCCAGGAGCTGAAGGCCGTCGTCACGCCGAAGGCCGCGGTCGAGGAGGCCAAGCCCGCCCCGAAGCAGGCCCACACCAGCGCCGAGCTGGTGGAGATGCAACTGGGCATCCAGGCCGACGCGCCGCTCTGCTTCTCCTGCGGCACCAAGATGCAGCGGGCCGGTTCCTGCTACATCTGCGAGGGCTGCGGCTCGACCAGCGGTTGCAGCTGAAGGTGAGCGCCTTTCAGGCGTGAAGTGACTGCTCGGGTTGGGGAGTCGGCAAAGCGCCGACTCCCCACTCGGCTGTCATGGCTGACGGGGCTTCTTCTCGCCCGGGTCCCCAAGTGTTCTTGCTATCAGGTCGGTGTCGCAGTACTCGGTGAGCGCCCGCAGTTCGCCGTCCTCGATATGGCACACCCAGCAATACGTGTTGTGGTACGGCTTCCCGTCCGTCGTGGTGGCGCGCCCGCTGCACTCCACGACGACGTGATCGCCCGCGGCGATGAATCGTTGTGGGTGTTCGTGTACGTGTCCGCGAACTGGGCCAGCAGCGGCCGGAACAGCTCCTTGAGAACGGTCTGTTTCCCCTCGTAGGTCCCGGACCAACTCGTCGTACCGATGATCGTCCAGCGGAAGTCGTCGGCGAGACTGTCGGCGAGAGGCATACCGTCCCCTTTCGCCAGCCCGGCGAAGATGCGCTCCATCAGGCGCGTGTTCTCGGTCTCGCTCATGACTCCTCCTCCGCCGCCTGAAGGTCAGGGCTGGTGGGTCTTGCCCATGGCCCGGGTGAAGGTCGCGGGGTCGTCCTCGTAGCCGTAGATGCCGGGGTGGAAGTCCCAGGTGGCGTCCTCCTGGCGGGCGAACTCCGCGACGGTGGCCGCCGTAGCGCCCAGGACGCTGCCGAAGTCGTCCGTGGCCAGGTCGGTGTAGCCCTCGCGGATGCGCAGGCCGGGGTGGATCACATTGACGAAGGTGCGCTCCAAGGACCGCTGCTGTATGACGACACCGACCACCACGCGCGCGTACCGGCTGTCCAGTCGGTTGAGTTCCAGCGTCATGACCTCGTCCCAGCCGAAGCCCTTGCCGTCGTGGCTGTCGCGGTTGAGATAGATGGTGCCGTCGGGGGATCGGCTGTCGAAGTGCACGACGAAGGCCGGATCGCCATATGGGTCGCTCGCCAGGTAGGTCGCGGCGACGAGATCGAGGTCGGTGGGCGGCTGCCCCGGCGGACTCGGGTCCCACTTGAGTGCGATCTCGACCTTACGGATCCCCTTGTTGAGGCCGTTCACCAGACTCCCCTTCCCCGTTCGCCGTTCCGCATGCGGCCTGAACTGCCCGACAGACAAGGCCGGTTGCCCATCCTGCCACGCGCGCGTGTGCCCTTGCGGAGGAGCAGTGAGAGCGAGGGCACCTGTCGCCGTGCTCCGTGGCCGTACCATGGCGCGGTGCTGGTCAAGTGGATTCGCTGCACCGTGGTGGACCGCCGCGGTTTTGAGCGGGGGCAGCGAAAGTGGGCGGGGCTTCTGGGGGAGCCGGGGTTTCGGGGACAGGGAGGTGGCTGGAGCCGTAGCCGTCCGGGGGTGGCGCACATCATCGCCTTCTGGGAGAGCCGCGCCTTCTACGACTCCTTCATGGCGCGCTCCCACGACCGGCTGGCGGCGTCCCAGTCGGGCACCTTCAAGGACGCCCAGGTCAAACTCTTCGACCACCGTTTCGATGTGAAGACCGGTTTCGAGCCGCGCTTCACCGATGTCGATCTGCTCCGCGTCGCGCACTGCCGGGTGCACGAGGAGCGTGCCGAGCACTTCACGCTCATGCAGGAGAAGGTCTGGAACCCCGCCATGGCGGGCTCGCCCGGCATGGTCCGCGGGATGTTCGGCGAGGCGCCGGGCCACGAGTTCCTCGTCCTGTCGATGTGGCTGTCGGCCGCCGAGCACGGCAAGTACCGGGCCGAACGGGTCGAGCGACTGGCCCTGCGCGCTCAGACGGAGGCCGATGTCGCCGCGCTCACCGGGGACATCGTGGAGATGGAACCCAGCTGGACGGTCTGATCATCACGCGCATCTCCGGATGGATCACTACGGGAAAGGTGTGACCTACGCCGTATGGAGCCCGTACGGGTGCTCGATCGGCCGTCACCCGATCTAGGGTTTTGGCATGGCACGACCACGGCGCATCATCCTTGTCCGGCACGGCGAGTCAACGGGCAATGTTGATGACACCGTCTACGAGCGCGAACCCGACCACGCCCTGGCCCTCACCGACCGGGGTTGGGAGCAGGCCGAGGAGACGGGTAAACGGCTGCGCGAAGTGTTCGGCCGCGAGCCGGTCAGTGTCTACGTCTCCCCCTACCGGCGTACGCACGAGACGCTCCGCGCCTTCCATCTGGACCCCGAGCTAATACGCGTCCGCGAGGAGCCCAGGCTGCGTGAGCAGGACTGGGGGAACTGGCAGGACCGCGACGACGTACGCCTTCAGAAGGCCTACCGGGACGCCTACGGGCACTTCTTCTACCGCTTCGCCCAGGGCGAGTCCGGAGCCGATGTGTACGACCGGGTCGGCGGCTTCCTGGAGAGCCTGTACCGCAGCTTCGAGGCCCCCGACCACCCGCCGAACGTCCTGCTGGTGACCCACGGCCTGGCGATGCGCCTCTTCTGCATGCGGTGGTTCCACTGGACCGTCGCGGAATTCGAGTCGTTGTCGAATCCCGGGAACGCGGAGATGCGGATGCTCGTTCTGGGCGATGACGGCAAGTACGTGCTTGACCGGCCTTTCGAACGCTGGCGAGATCCGGAACCGTACGGAATCACCGGATA
The DNA here is from genome assembly GCF_000349325.1 of Streptomyces davaonensis JCM 4913. GTDB lineage: Bacteria > Actinomycetota > Actinomycetes > Streptomycetales > Streptomycetaceae > Streptomyces > Streptomyces davaonensis. The sequence continues at coordinate 2,989,594 of NC_020504.1, read as the reverse complement.
GAGTGGCAGAGCGATGACCGCTGATTCCTCACCCTACGGGCGCCTGGACCGCGCTCTTGCCAGCCTGCGCGGACTGTCCGTCGGAGACGCGCTGGGCTCCCAGTACTTCGTACCGGCGAATTACCCGCTGCTGAAGCGACGCGAGCTGCCGGACGGCCCCTGGCAGTGGACCGACGACACGGAGATGGCCTGTTCCGTGGTCGCTGTCCTCGCCGCCCACCACCGCATCGACCAGGACGCGCTCGCCCGCTCCTTCGCCGTGCACCATGACTTCGACCGGGGCTATGGCCCCGCTGTGAACCGCCTGCTGCGACTCGTCCGGGAGGGCGGCGACTGGCGTGAGCTGGCCGCGGCGCTCTTCAACGGCCAGGGCTCCTGGGGCAACGGCGCCGCGATGCGGATCGCGCCCCTGGGCGCCTGGTATGCGGACGACCCGGAGCAGGCCACCCACCAGGCCGAGATCTCGGCCTACCCCACGCATCAGCACCGCGAGGCTGTCGTCGGCTCGATGGCTGTCGCCGCCGCGGCGGCACTGGCCGGCGCGCCCGGCGGGCCGGCCAGCCCGGAGGCGCTCCTCGACGGCGTGATCGCGCTCGTCCCGAAGAGCGCGGTGGGCGCGGGGTTGCGCCGGGCGCGCGACATGCTCGACTACGGCGATGCCGCCACCGTCGCGGCCGTGCTGGGCTGCGGGCGGCGGACCACCGCCCATGACACCGTGCCCTTCGCGATCTGGTCGGCGGCACGGTCCCTCGGCGACTACGAGCAGGCGTTCTGGACGACCGCGCAGGTCGGCGGCGATGTGGACACCACGTGCGCCATCGTGGGCGGGGTGCTGGCCGCGAGCAAGGCCGGGGTTCCGCCGACGGAGTGGGTGGAGCGGACCGAGGCGTTCCCGGAGTGGGTTCCGGGTGCCGGCGTGGACACGGAGCGCTCAGAGGGCTGAGGCTGGTGCGGCTTTACGGAGCCCGCCTGTTTCTCGGGCGCTGGTCGCGCCGCCGTCGAGGCCGGTTCGAAACTCTCCGTGCATGCCGGGAACTCTCCGTGACCGTCCCGTCGTTCTCCTGGCATCCGCTGTGTGATCCATGGGGTCACACGGTCGGGTGGGCGAAAGGGGTTCGGGGGTGGAGATGTACGTCGTGCTGGTGGTGCCGGCGCCAGGGCTTGCGCCGTGGCTGGTTGTCGCGTTGCTGGGGTGGGTGCGGGTGGCCGGGCCGTCGCCCTCGCCGTCGGTCCCCCGGGCGAGGCCCGGCCATCCGCGGTCCCTTGCGGCCTTGTCCGGATCAACCAGCGACGGGACCGGCCGTGCCGGACAGAGCCTCCAGGTCGCTTTTGCGGACCTTGATCACGAACCAGGCGGTGGCCAGGGCGAGTACACCCATCGCGGCGGCTGCCACGAAGCCCATCGAGATGCCTTGGGTGAGTACCTCGTGCCCCCAGGGCGCGGGCAATTGCTGGGTCTCGGCGAACTGGGCCTTCTGTTCCGGAGATGCCTCGGCCATGAACTGCGCCACCTGCTTCTCCGCCTCGTCCTTGCTGGCCGAGCCGAACACCGTCGTCAGGATGGACAGACCGAGCGACCCGCCCACCTGCTGCATGGCGTTGAGCAGACCGGATGCCGCGCCGGCCTCGTGCTGGGCGACCCCGGAGACGGCAGTGATCGTCAGCGTCACGAAATTCAGCCCCATGCCGAAGCCGAACAGCAGCATCGGTCCGAGCACGCCGCCCACGTACGAGCTGTCCGCGCTGATGAGGGCCTGCCAGGCCAGTCCGACCACAACCAGCGCCGAACCGGTGAGCATGAACGGCTTGGGGCCGAGGACCGGCAGGAATCGCTGCGACAGACCCGCGCCGATGGCGATGACCACGGTCACCGGCAGGAAGGCGAGGCCCGCCTCGATCGGGCTGTACTCCAGCACGTTCTGCACGAAGAGCACGATGTAGAAGAACATGCCGAACATCGCCGCGGCCAGGCTCAGCATGATCACGTATGTGCCGGAGCGGTTGCGGTCGGCGAACATCCGCAGCGGGGTGATCGGCTCCTTGGCCCGCGACTCGATGAACGCGAAGGCGAGCAGCAGAGGCACTGCGGCGACGAAGGAACCGATGGTCAGGCTGTCGCGCCAGCCCTCGTCGGCGGCGCGGATGAAGCCATAGACGAGGGAGGCCATGCCCAGCGTCGACGTCATCGCGCCCGCGATGTCGAAGCGGCCGGTGTGCCGTTCGGACTCGTTGATGTAGAGCGGGGTGAGCACGGCGATCAGAACGCCGATCGGGACATTGACGAAGAGCACCCACCGCCAGTCGAGCCACTCGGTGAGCATGCCGCCGGCGAGCAGTCCGATGGCGCCGCCGCCCGCGGAGACGGCGGCGAAGACGCCGAACGCCCGGTTCCGTTCCGGCCCTTCGGGGAATGTCGTGGTGATGAGCGCCAGCGAGGTCGGCGACGCGATGGCGCCACCCACGCCCTGGAGCACGCGTGCGGCGAGCAACTGCCAGGGCTCCTGGGCGAGTCCGCCGAGCAGCGAGGCGAAGGTGAAGAGCAGGATGCCGGTCATGAAGACCCGGCGGCGGCCGAGGATGTCACCGGCCCGGCCGCCGAGAAGCAGCAGACCGCCGAAGGTGAGGGTGTAGGAACTGACGACCCAGGTGAGGTCGGTCGTACTGAACTTGAGTGCGTCTTGAATGTGCGGGAGTGCGATGTTCACAATCGTCGCGTCGAGTACCACCATGAGTTGGCAGGCCGCGATGACGGCGAGCGCTATACCGGGTCGGCCCTGCCTGCGGGCCGCACCTGGCTTCTGGTCCTGAATCAACTGAGAGGTTGTCACTATGGGTCCCCCATAAGCGCCTTAGTGAACGCTCGCGTTCACTGTCGCGTCAACGGTAGTGAGTCCCCTGTAGTGAACGCAAGCGTTCACTTCACCTGTCGCCGCGTGGCGTTCCCCCTGTCGCTGCCGCGCGGTCTCCCCGTATCCCCCCGAAACCCCGCTTCTTTGCTCGCTGGAGACACTGATGGTTACCTCGCGCTGGACGGCCGCCCCCGCTCAGGCGGCCTCGATGCGCCGGCGCGGCGCCGTACTGGAACGCGCCATCCTCGACGCCACGCTGGAACAGCTCAGCACGGTCGGCTGGAACGGCCTCACCATGGAGGGCGTCGCCGCCGGCGCCCAGACCGGCAAGGCCGCGGTCTACCGCCGCTGGCCCTCCAAGGAAGATCTCGTGGCCGACGCACTGAAGTCCGGACTGCCGCGTATCGACGCCGTGCCGGATCTGGGCAGCGTGCGGGAGGACCTGCTCGCACTGTGTCGCCTCGCGCGGGAGGCCATGTACTCGCGCCCTGGTTTCGCGCTCCGTGCGGTCATTCACGAATGCGATCAGATCCAGGCGGAGCGGTTCCACAGTGTGATCTTCGACGGTGTCGTCGAGCCGACTCTCAGACTGCTGCGCGAGGTCATCACCCGCGGAATAGAGCGAGGTGAAGTGCGCTCCGACGCGGCCAACGCGTGCGTCTTCGATGCCATCCCGGCCATGATGATGTACCGGTCCAAGATGCGCGGAAGCGAATGGGACGACGAGGAGCTGGCGGAGATGATCGATCAGCTGATGCTGCCGCTGCTCAGGCCGAGCGAGGGCTGACCGTGTGTGGCGGGGGCCGTGACGCCGGTGGGGGAAACCGGGGTACCGCTGGGTGATCCGGGCGGCGTACGCTAAGGGCGCCATGCCGTACGAACCACCTACCCACACCGTCGAGCGCTCCCTTCGCGCAACGACCGGAGCGAAGATCATTGCCGGTGTCGACGAGGTGGGGCGCGGCGCCTGGGCCGGGCCCGTCACCGTCTGCGCGGCCGTCACCGGATTGCGTCGGCCCCCCGAGGGTCTCACCGACTCCAAGCTGCTCACCGTCAAGCGGCGCACCGCGCTGGCCGTGGAGTTGGAGAAGTGGGTGACGTCGTACGCGCTCGGTCACGCCTCGCCGGAGGAGATCGACGATCTGGGGATGACGGCCGCGCTGCGACTGGCCGCCGTGCGCGCCCTGGAAGCCCTGCCGGTCCGTCCGGAAGCCGTGATCCTCGACGGCAAGCACGATTACCTGGGGGACCCCTGGCGGGTCCGTACGGTGATCAAGGGTGACCAGTCGTGCGTGGCGGTCGCGGCGGCTTCGGTGATCGCCAAGGTTCAGCGCGACAAAATGATGGCCGAACTGGGTATCGACCATGCAGACTTCGGTTTTGCGGACAATGCCGGGTATCCGTCACCCGTGCACAAGGCCGCGCTGGAGGAGCGGGGACCCACCCCGTACCACCGCTTGTCGTGGGCGTATCTTGATGCGCTGCCCCAGTGGCGGCACCTCAAGAAGGCCCGCAGCTGGGCGGAACGGAGCGTTCCGGCGATCGAAGGCCAGCTCGGCTTCGATTTCTGACCGTTTCGTTCGCACTCATGTGCCCCCCGTTCACGTGAGCCGCACCAACGTTTGATAAATATCAGCCCATGCCTCTCATTCCCGAGGAGCCTCAGATTCACGAGAGTGCCCAGGGTCCCCGCGCCACACCGGCCAGTGGCCGCACCGCGCCGACCCCCCGTCCCGTACCCGGTCCGCGTCCCGCGGCTCCGTCGCGTCCCGGCCGTCCCGGGCCCCCGCGGCCCACGGCGCCGACGCAACGCACGCCCCGTGACGCGGCCGTGGCCAAGCCCGGACCCTCCGGTCCGGCTGCCCCCGTCTCCGCACCGGCTGCGGCGACTCCGCAGATCCAGCTGATCCCGGCCTCGGCCGAGGGTGCGCTCGATGCTGCCGAGGAAGCCGTCGACCTGCTGCTGGAGTCGGGACGTGCCCCTGGTGATGTGCTGGTGATCACCACCGGCGAACAGCACCCGTGGGCGGCCCATGAGCTGTCCTTCGGCGAAGCCTCCTACTGGGGTCAGCACGACGCGGGCGACGACGTCTTCTATGCGGACGCCGCCGTCGCGAGCCGTGCGGCCTCGCGTGCCGTGGTCGTGGTCGCCGTCAACGGCGGATCCGACACCGCTGCCGCCACCGCCCTGCCCCTGGCCCTCGGCCGGGCCGGCGCCCTGCTGATCGTCTGCGGCGACCCGCAGCAGATCAACTCGGTGCTGGGCGCGGGCGTCTGAGCCGCTTCCGGTTCATCCGGGAGCGGTTGGTCGCCGGTGCTGCGGTGGTACCAGCACGGTGCGGACTTCGGCGTGCGCGCGTGAGCGTGCGTCCGGGGCGGCCGCGTTCGGCTGCCGTCGTGGGGTGCGCGGCTCTGGTGGGCCCTTGTGGGGTGCATCGGTGCGCGGTCGATCGATGGCCGTAGGGGTGTCCGGTGGGACGTACGGCTTGCTGCCGCTTGTGATGGCAGCGGGGAAACGTTCCGCCGATGGTGGTCGTGGGCGGTCCGCTCAGCGGGCCGCGGCGCGGCGCAGCAGCTCCGAGGTGGCGCCGCCGGTGCGGGGCAGCGGCGGCGGTGACTCGGAGGTGGCGAACGGCTCCGGAGTGGAGTCCACGCTGGGGCGGCGCCCACCGCGCCCTTCGCCCAGCACCTGCCAGCCGTCCCGCGTCAGCGTGATGTACGCCCCGCAGCGCAGGCCGTGCAGCGTGCACGCGTCACGCAGGCCCCACATCCACGCCCCGTCCTCCTCCGTCCAACGCGCGTCGCCCTCACGGCAGTAGAGCAGGACGGCGGTGCGCACGGGCGTGCGGCGGCGCAGGTCGTGCGGGATGACCCGGCGCAGCTGGTCGAGCAGGACGTTGCGGAACATCCAGCCGTCGGCCGGGGCCGTCCGCCGGGTGAACGAGGCGCTCGCCCGCAGGCGCTCGTCCGGGTCGAGCACGGCCACGATCGCGGTCGCCGGTTTGGGGCGGTGCCGGGAGTGCAGTCCGCTGACGACCTCGCGGGGGTTGCGCAGCAGGGGGATCTCGGCGGCGGCCCACTCGGCGGGCTCCAGCACCCGGCCCACTGTGGTGGCGGACAGGTCGTTGGAGGTTGACGTGGATGCCGCGGGGGACGGAGCGAATCCGAAGGTCACGGTCCTCCCTTCGGCTACGCGCCCACACTGCGGGCGGGGTGGATTCGGGGGAGCGCGCACCACAGCGGAGCCCTGCCGGACCACGGGCGAGCCGTGCGGGGAGCGGACCTCAATTCTTCCTGTCGAACTTGGTTGCGGCAACGAGCAATTGGGACGCCCGACTGATATAGGATGGTGTGCGTCTTATATCCCTACCCTGTGATCCACCTGCTGACGCGTGAGGCGCGTAGGTCGTCCGAGAGCGAGGCGGCAGGAGTGGGCGAATAGCCAGTTCTCGGTGCGCTACAGAGCTTCCGGCCTTGTGAACCCGGTCACCGATGATCTTGATGAGGCTTCCCAGGCGATCTCCTGCGCCAACCATGCCGATCGTGCGCCCACGCGCGCGGGGCCGCCGCTTCGGGCGACCCGCTAGGGGCCGGAGTGGCTGACTGTCAGTGCCATCGGGTTGCATGGGGGCATGGACGAACTGGAACTCCGTGCCGAAGCCGATGCCATCCTCGGTCAGCTGGTGGGCGACCCGGGAGGCTCCGCGCGCCTGCGGGAGGACCAGTGGCAGGCCGTGGCCGCGCTGGTGCGGGAGCGCAGGCGCGCCCTGGTGGTGCAGCGCACCGGCTGGGGCAAGTCGGCGGTCTACTTCGTCGCCACCGCCCTGCTCCGCCGGCGCGGCTCCGGCCCCACGGTGATCGTCTCGCCACTGCTGGCGCTCATGCGCAACCAGGTCGGGGCGGCGGAGCGGGCGGGCATCCGGGCGCGCACCATCAACTCGGCCAACCCCGAGGAGTGGGACACCATCCACGACGAGGTCGAGCGCGGCGAGACCGATGTGCTCCTCGTGAGCCCGGAGCGCCTCAACTCCGTCGACTTCCGCGACCAGATGCTGCCCAAGCTCGCCGCCACCACCGGTCTCCTCGTGGTCGACGAGGCGCACTGCATCTCCGACTGGGGCCATGACTTCCGCCCGGACTACCGCCGGCTGCGGGCGATGCTGGCCGAACTCTCTCCCGGTGTGCCCGTACTCGCCACCACCGCGACCGCCAACGCGCGCGTGACGGCCGATGTGGCCGAGCAACTGGGCACCGGCGCCGGAGAGGCCCTGGTGCTGCGCGGCCCACTGGACCGGGAGAGCCTGCGACTCGGCGTGGTCCAACTGCCGGACGCCGCACACCGTCTGGCCTGGCTGGCGGAGCACCTGGACGAGCTGCCGGGCTCGGGGATCATCTACGCCCTCACCGTCGCAGCGGCGGAGGAAGCCACCGCCTTCCTGCGGCAACGCGGCTTCGCCGTGGCCTCCTACACCGGGCGCACGGAGAACGCGGACCGGCTCCAGGCCGAGGAGGATCTCCTCGCGAACCGGGTGAAGGCCCTGGTGGCGACCTCCGCGCTCGGCATGGGCTTCGACAAGCCGGACCTGGGCTTCGTGGTCCACCTCGGCTCGCCCTCCTCGCCGATCGCCTACTACCAGCAGGTCGGACGTGCCGGCCGAGGCGTCGCCCACGCCGACGTCCTGCTGCTGCCGGGCAAGGAGGACGAGGCCATCTGGCGCTACTTCGCCGACACCGCGTTCCCGCCCGAGGCCCAGGTCCGACAGACCCTCTCCGCCCTCTCCGGGGCCGGACGGCCCCTGTCCGTGCCGGCCCTGGAGGCAGCCGTGGAGCTACGGCGCAGCCGCCTGGAGACCATGTTGAAGGTGCTGGACGTCGACGGCGCGGTCAAGCGCGTCAAGGGCGGCTGGATCGCCACCGGGGCGGACTGGGCGTACGACACCGAACGCTATGCCTGGGTAGCCCGACAGCGAGCCGCCGAGCAGCAAGCCATGCGCGAGTACGCCGGCACCTCCCGCTGCCGCATGGAGTTCCTGCGCCGACAACTGGACGACGAGGGCGCCACCGCATGCGGCCGGTGCGACAACTGCGCGGGCCCGTGGACTGATTCCACTGTTACGGAGGAGGCGCTGACGGGCGCGACCAAGGAGCTGGACCGACCCGGGGTCGAGGTCGAGCCGCGCCGGATGTGGCCGACCGGGATGCCCGCCCTGGGCATCGACCTCAAGGGACGGATCCCGGCGGGCGAGCAGTGCTCCACCGGTCGAGCCCTGGGGCGGCTCTCGGACATCGGGTGGGGCAACCGCCTGCGCCCGCTGCTGGCCGAGAACGCGGCGGACGGTCCGGTCCCGGACGACGTCCTGCGGGCGGCGGTGGCCGTTCTCGCCGACTGGGCGCGGTCACCGGGCGGTTGGGCGTCGGGCGGGGAACAGGCGTCGGCCCGGCCGGTCGGTGTCGTGGCGGTGCCGTCCCTGACGCGGCCGCAGTTGGTGGGCACGCTGGCCCAGGGCATCGCGGACATCGGGCGGCTGCCGTTCCTCGGCGCGCTGACGCACACGGGTCCGGAGCATGCGGTGCGGCGCAGCAATTCGGCGCAACGGCTGCGGGCACTGTCGGATGCGTTCAGCGTGTCCGGGGAACTGGCCGAGGCCCTGGGCAACTCGCGCGGTCCCGTGCTGCTCGTGGACGACTACACCGACACGGGCTGGACTCTGGCGGTCGCGGGTCGGCTGCTGCGGCGGGCCGGAAGCGGCGAGGTGCTTCCACTGGTGCTGGCTGCGGCGGGCTGAGCCTGCGCGGTGGCCTGGGCGGCGTGCTCTGCTTCACGCTGAGCGGAGACTCCGCCGGTACGCCGAGAGCCGCACCCTGTGGAATTGCCATGTCCCTGCTCCGAGTTATCCACAGGGCAAAGCGGAAGATTGCGATCCGCGAGATCGTCTTGCCATGACGAATCACGGCGAAACCGCTGGAAACCCTGAGAACAGCGACATCGTGGGGCACGGGACGCACCCCGCGAACCAACTCGACTGCACCACCTACGAAGGCCACGGCGGCGAACAGCAAGTCACCCTGCGCACCCCGGCCGAACTGGCCGACGCACTGCCGTATCTGCTGGGCTACCGCCCCGAGGACAGCATCGTGCTGGTCGCCCTGCACGACCGGGACGGCCGCGGCCGCTTCGGCGGGCGGGCTCGGCTCGGCATCCCCACCAACCCGGACGACTGGCCGTCCGCGGCCCGGCAGTTGGCCCACGGACTGGTCACGGGCAGTGAACGCCGGGGCGCCCGCCCCGAGCAGATCGTGGCCTTCCTCTGTCAGGAGCCCGCAGCGGGCGAGTCCGGCCGACAGGTCATGGAGCGCCTGCGCCCCCTGGCACAGAAACTGCGCGTCGAGAGCGGTCACCTCGACGTACCGGTGATCGAGGCCCTGTGCATCTCGGAAGGCCGCTTCTGGTCGTACTGCTGCGCCAACGAAGGCTGCTGCCCGCCGGACGGCACCGTGATGGGCCTGCCCGGCACCTCGGTACTGGCTGCGGCAGCCACGTACGCCGGGCTTCAGGTCCGCGGCACCCTGCGTGAGCTGCGCGCCAGGCTGTTCCCCTGGGAGACCGGAGCCGCCCTGGAACAGGAGGTCGCCCTCGACACCGCGGGCATGGCCCTGGTCCCACGGATCCTCGAAGACGCATCCCGCGCGGAGGTCGCGGACGAGACCCTGGAACTTGCGGAGCGGATGATGGAGCGCCTCGCCGAAGCACCGTCCGTCTCCGGCACACTCACCGCGGACCTCCGCGACGACGACCTCCTCACACACGACGAGGCGGCCCGGCTCATCCTCGGTCTCCAGGACCGCACGACTCGCGACCGCGCCGCCGCGTGGATGGAGGGCGACGAGGCAGGCCCGGCGCTGCGTCTGTGGCGAGCCCTGGCCCGCCGTTGCGTCGGCCCCTACGGCGAGCACGCCGCGGCGCCCCTCACTCTCGTCGGCTGGGTCGCCTGGTCCACGGGCGACGAACTGGAGGCCCGCGAAGCACTCGCCATGGCCCTCGGCGCGGACCCTGACTACCTGTTCGCCCGCCTTCTACATCAGGCCTGCAATGAGGGACTGGACCCGGAGTCGATCCGACGCTGCTTGCGCGCGGAGCGCGGGCGGGCGGTCCCGAACAGCGGAGCGGCCCTTACCGGCAGTGGACCTGACACCGGTTCGGGCGACGGCTCGTCATCACGACCTGCCGATGGATCGCCGGTGTCACCGACCGAGGGTTCGCCGGTGCCACTGACCGATGGCTCGCCGTCGCAGCCTACGAACAGCACGTCGCCCCAGCCAGCCAGTGCGCCCTCGCGACCCAACCACGGTTCAGCGTCACGACCCGCCGACAACTCGGCGTCAGCCCCGGTCGGCAGGGCGGGCCGCCGGCCCAGGACCAGGGTGCCGCGCCCCCGCACCCCGGCGGGCGGCACGCACCCCGGCGCAACGCGCAAGCCCCGGCCCACGCGTGCCTCGGGGAAGCGCCGCGGGAGTTGCCAGGAAGGTACGAACACGGCACCCGAGGGGGATGCGTGATCACGGGCGACGCGCACCTCAGCGACCCCCGTTCGCCCGGGTCACCCGCTTCCGGGCGTGACCCCGAGAAGCGTCACCCCGTTCACCTGAGTGGCGGAACGCCTGCACGGGCCGTGCCGCCGGCCTGCCCAGGTATCCCCGGATCCCCCACCCGGCGCCGAACACGCCCCAGGCGCACAGAGCGCAGAGGAAGCCGCCCCATGCACCAGCCGACTCCGCCCTCCAGCGCCGACGACCGCCTCCCCGGATCCCGGTCCAAGCCGCCCTCCACCGCCGACGACTACCGCCTGCCCGGACTTCGGTCCAGGCCGCCCTCCACGGCCGACGACGTCGGCCTGCCCGGATTCGGATCCGAGCCGCCTTCCCCAGCTGACGTCATCGGCCCACCCGGCACTCACCGGCCCCCGCCGCCCGGCGCACCCCCACCCCTGCCTCCCACAGCAACGACCCGCCGCACCCCCCTCCCACCACACCCCGGATCCCCACCAGGAGCCCCGCCCCGACGCCCCTCCGACCTACCCCCCACCCACACCGCCCTCATCTGTGTAGCCGTCCCCGGCCTCGCCGTCTCCACGGAGCGCGCACAGCTGACCGGTGAGGGACTGGAAGGGTTCTACCGAGCGGGCCGACGACTGCTCTCCCGGTGCCACGTACGAGTCGCCGGTCGCGAACCGCTCCCCGTGCACGCCCGCATGACAGCCGCGGACCGAGCACGTTTCGTGGGAACCCTCCGTGCCTCCCCGGACGCGGGCCCGGATCCCGACGTCACCGTCGAGCGCGTCCGGCGGGCGGACGGCACCGAGCGGATCACCCTCCACAGCGCGGCCCCTCGCCCCCTGCGCCTGCCCCTCGAGGTCGCCCTGGGGACAGATCTGGCCGACCTCAGCGCCATCGCCTCCGGCAGAACCGGCCCCGAACTACCCGCCACCGTCCACGACTCCGGCCTGCGCTGGACGAGCCCTACGGGAAGCTCGGCCGTCACCGCGGACCCGCCACCCACCGACGCCCTGGCCTCCGCAGGCCTGCTGCGCTGGGAGATCGAACTGCCCCCCGGCGGCAGCGCGAGTGTGGAGCTGAAGGCACGACTGGACGGAGAAGGCCCGCTCCGGGCCGTGGCCCAGGCATCCGCGACGACGCCGCTCGCCCCCGCCCGAGCCGCGGGCGACCACCCAGGCGCGGCAGCGCTCCTGCGCTCCTGTGTCGACGACCTTCACGCCCTCCTGCTGCGCGACCCCACCCACCCCACCGACACCCACCTCGCCGCGGGAGCACCCTGGCGGTGCGGCCTGGCCCCCGCCGAAGCCCTCGCCGCGGCCCGCATGACACTGCCCCTGGGCACCCGTCTCGCCGCGGGCACGCTCCGCACCCTGGCCCGCACCCAGCTCACCGACGGACCGCGCTCCGGCATGATCCCCGGCCCGCGCCGGGACGCGGGCCCCCACCTGCCACCGAGCTGCACGGCCACGGAAGCCACTCTGCTCTTCCCCGCACTCCTCGCCGAGGCCCGACGCTGGGGGCTCCCGGAAAGGGAGACCGAGGAACTGCTCCCAGCCGCAGAGCAATGCCTGACCTGGCTGCGCACGACCGTCGGCGAGGGCACCTACCTCAGCGACCCACACCCCGGTGGACCGCAACGCTGCGAAACGCAGGCCCATGCCCACCGTGCGGCCCGGCTCGGCGCCGATCTCCTGGACGCCTTCGGACGACCGGGCGGCCCGGGGCTGCGGCAGTGGGCGAGAAGTCTGCGGGCCGCGTTCCAGCGGGACTTCTGGATCGACGACCTCGGCGGCGGCAGGCCCGCGGCGGCCCGGGCCCCGGACGGACGGCTCGTACCGCACCTGGGCGCGGCCACCGCCCACCTCCTCGACACCGGCCTGCTGGGCGGCGGCGAACGAGCACCCGGACTCCTCGACAAGGTGCAGACCGAGCAACTCGCCCGACTCCTCGGCAGCCCGATGATGGACTCCGGCTGGGGACTGCGCGGACTGGCCGCGAAGGAGCCGGGATTCAACCCCTTCGGCCACCGCAGCGGAGCCGTACGCACCCACGAGACAGCGATCGCCGTGGCCGGTCTGATCGCCGCCGGATACGAGAAGGAGGCGAGCGGGCTGCTGCGCGGCGCACTGGCGGCGGCCGATGCCTTCGACCACCGCCTGCCGGAGATGTACGGGGGAGAGCAGCGCACCGACGGCAGCGCACCGATCCCGCACCCGGCGGCCTGCCGCCCGGCCGCCGCGGCCGCCGCGGCCGGGGTACTGCTGCTGACCAGCCTCGCAGGAATCCGCCCCGACGCCCCCGCGGGCACCGTCACCCTCCGCCCCGCCGCCAGTGCCCCGCTCGGGGAGATCGTCCTCACCGGACTACGGGTCGCGGGCGCCCCCTTCTCCGTACGGATCGGCCGCCTCGGCCTCGCCATGGTCGAGGAGGCCGCCGACGGACTACAGCTGGGAGTGTGACCTCGGACGACACCCCACACCACGACACAGCGCAGGCCCGGCACGGAGCGAAGTCGATCAGTTGACGACACTGAGGACGCCCGGCACGAAGCGAACTCGATCAGCGGTCGATGCGACCGGCGAAGGGAGTGTTTATCGTCAGGCAGACGACTATGATCGCCGCATGCCCTACGACCCGTCAGCCTTTCCGCCCTTCGCCGTCACCGTGGACCTGGTCGTGCTGACCGTGCGCCGCCATGCCCTGTGCGCGCTGGCGGTACGCAGGGGGGAACCGCCGTTCCAGGGGCGCTGGGCGCTGCCTGGCGGATTCGTACGGGCCGACGAGGACCTGGCCCAGGCCGCGGCACGTGAACTGGCCGAGGAGACCGGAATGCGCGCCCACGACCCCGCCGTACCTGTCCAGGACAACGGTGCCCACCTGGAGCAGCTCGCCACGTACGGCGACCCCAAGCGGGACCCGCGCATGCGCGTCGTCAGCGTCGCCCACCTCGCCCTTGCCCCCGACCTGCCCGCCCCCCGTGCGGGCGGCGACGCCAGCAACGCACGCTGGGCACCGGTCGAGGAGCTGCTCCAGCAGGGCGGCTACGGCCGCGACGGCGAACCTCTCGCCCCGCTCGCTTTCGACCACGCACAGATCCTCGCCGACGGGGTGGAGCGCGCCCGCTCCAAGATCGAGTACTCCTCGCTGGCCACCGCCTTCTGCCCCACGGAGTTCACCGTCGGCGAGCTGCGCCGTGTCTACGAAGCCGTCTGGGGCGTCGCCCTCGACCCCCGCAACTTCCACCGCAAGGTGACCGGCACTCCGGGCTTCCTCGTGCCCACCGGCGGCACCACCACCCGTCAGGGCGGACGCCCCGCCCAGCTCTTCCGGGCCGGCGGCGCGACCCTCCTCAACCCCCCGATGCTCCGCCCCGAAGTCTGAGGCGAGCACCGGGAACCCGAGCGGGGACCGGGCCCCCGAGCGAACGGCGAACAGGGATCCGAGCGCGCCTACTGCCGCGCGTGGAGCGGGCCTTGCTATGCCCGGAAAACCGGACATAGCGCGCTATCTTGCTTCGGGTGATCCAGGCCTTCGGACTGACCAGCGACCCCCGCAAGGAGCTCCCGCCGGCCGTCGACGACGTCTCCTTCGAGGCGCGCGCCGGCCGAGTGACCGCGCTGCTCGGCACACCCGGAGCGGGCAAGACGACAGCACTCAGACTCATGCTCGAACTCCAACAGGGCCGTGGACTCACCCACTTCAGAGGCCGCCCCCTGCACCGGATCGCCCACCCCTCCCGCGAGGTCGGCGTCCTTCTCGGCGATGTGCCGGGCCATCCCGCCCGCACCGTCCGCGGACATCTGCGCATGCTCTGCGCCGCCGCGGGCGTCCCCGTCCGCCGCGCCGACGAAGTCCTCGAAGTCGTCGGCCTCGTCAGCCTGCGCGACGAACGGCTCGGCACCCTCTCCCGCGGCATGGACCGCCGCCTCGGCCTGGCCGGCGCCCTGCTCGCCGATCCGCACACACTCGTGCTCGACGACCCCGCCGACGGCCTCTCCACTCGCGAGAGCCGCTGGCTGTACGGGGTCCTGCGGGCCCACGCCGGCCAGGGCGGCACCGTCCTGCTGACCACGGCCGACCCCAAGGAAGCCGCCCGCACGGCCGACCGAGTCATCACCCTCGACCAGGGCAGACTCGTCGCCGACCAGGACGCCGCCGACTTCTCCCGGACCCGCCTGCGCCCGCGCGTCGCCGTGCGCACCCCGCACGCCACCCGCCTCGCGGCACTCCTCGCCAAGGACGCCCGCACGGCGCAGCGCTCGGTGGAGATCGTCCGCGAGAACGGCAACCGCCTCTCCGTGTACGGCAGTACCTGTGCCGACATCGGCGAGATCGCCTTCCGGCACAGCGTTCTCGTACACCAACTCGCCGACGAGGTGGGGGACATGGGGCCCGGGGCAGCGGGCGACCACGACCGCGAGGCCGAGCAGGTGCCCCCATCGTCCGATGGCCCGGACGACACACAACCCCAGGAGGCCGCCACCGAGGGGTGTCCCCTCGGTTCGCGGAATCCGAGCGATTCCCCCTCTCCCCCCCTCCCCCTTCCCCCTCCCTCCCACCCCCCCATCTCCGTCCGCTCCGCCCCCAGTCCCCTCCGCCCCCTCCGCTACGAACTCCGGCGTGCCGTCGGTGTGAGTACCGGATTTCTCACCGCCGCCGCCGTGCTCGTCGTCTCCGTCCTCACCGCTCTGGTGCTCGCCCGGGTCGGGCACACCCCGCAGGAGCGGCTGCTGGCGGCCTGGCCGCGGGAGCTGCCGTTGCCGCCCGCTGCGCTCGGGGCGGGGCTGCTCGGCGCGCTGGCCTTCGGGGACGAGTTCCGGCACCCCGCGCTGGCGGCGGACCGCGGCACGGTGCCGCGCAGGCTGGGACTGCTCGCGGCCAAGCTTCTTGTGTCCGGGCTGACCGCGGTGGGGCTCGCCGTGGTGACGGTGGGGTGCGATGCGGAGGCGCTGTATCTCGTATACGGACGGGAGGTGGCGGAAGTTCCCGTGGAGTGGCTTTCGCTGAGCGCGAGTTGGGTGGGGTTGGTGGTGGGGTGCGCCTGGGCGGGGGTGCTGGCCGCCGGGGTGTTCCGGTCGACGACTGCCGGGCTCGCCGCAGTGGTCTCGGTGCCCGTGCTTGTCGTACCGCTGGTGCACAAGGTTCTGGACGGCCCCGGCGTGCGGTCGGCGGCGGGATTTCCGTTGCGGGTCAGGGAAGTGCTGCTGGCGCAGTGGCCTTTCGGGGGAGAGCGCTATCTGGCCGGAGTCGCGCGGGTGGTGGCTCAACCCGTGGGCGGGGCACTGGCGTTGTCGCTGACCACTCTGCTGTGCGCGTATCTGCTCACGACCCTGCGTAGCAGGGTCCGATGACGACCGTCCGCGCCCATTCGATGCCTGTAGTGCGCACAACTCCCCGTGGAAAGCCCATTTCTTTCCGATAAGGCGTCAATTGCGACGGGGTGAGCGATCACCCTTTCGTGTGCTTTTCACCAAAGACCTCAAGGGAGTTGGAGAGGTCGCCGACAAAGGATCCGTGAGTACCCTTGCGCACACCATGATGACCGCCGCCCGCGCCGCCGACTCCGGTCTCGTCGGCCCGGGCGAACTCGACCGCTACCCCTACGCCGAGGCCCCTGTCGCCGACCGCGTCGGACCCCCCTCCTGGGAGGGCGCGGAGCCGGAGCTGGGCCGCGTGGGCCGGCGTGCCGCGGGCAGCCGCGGACGCGGACTGCACGGCCAACTCGTCCAGCAGCTCGGCCAGATGATCGTCTCCGGCGACCTGGGTGCCGACCGCCCGCTGGTGCCCGAGGAGATCGGCCAGCGCTTCGAGGTCTCCCGCACCGTCGTCCGTGAGTCGCTCCGCGTCCTGGAGGCCAAGGGCCTGGTCAGTGCCCGGCCGAACGTCGGCACGCGCGTGCGTCCCGTCAGCGACTGGAACCTCCTCGACCCGGACATCATCGAGTGGCGGGCCTTCGGGCCGCAGCGCGACGACCAGCGGCGTGAGCTGAGCGAGCTGCGCTGGACGATCGAACCGCTCGCCGCGCGCCTCGCCGCGGGGCACGGCCGGGAGGACATCCAGCAGCGGCTGGCCGACATGGTCGAGATCATGGGCCACGCCCTGGGGCAGGGCGACGCCCTCACGTTCTCCCGCGCGGACGCCGAGTTCCACTCGCTGCTCATCCAGGTCGCCGGCAACCGCATGCTGGAGCACCTCTCCGGAATCGTCTCGGCAGCGCTCCAGGTCTCCGGAGGTCCGGTCACGGGCTGTGACCGGCCGAACGAGTCGTCGCTGGCGCACCACGCCCGGATCGTCGACGCCCTCGCCGCCGCCGACGGTGCGGCGGCGGAGACGGCGATGCGGCAGCTGCTCACCGTCCACCCAGAGGTGGAGCGCGTGGTGCCCGCCCCGCGCGAGCACTGACGCGCCCCGCGGGCGGCGCGGCCGGGGATGCCTCCCCCCTCCTGTGGCATCGCTCGGCCGGCGAACCGCCTCCCGTCGGACCCCGCAGGATCACCCGGATCCTGCGGGGTCCGACGGTGCGGCGAGGCGGCGGCACCGGCGGTCCACCTCGGGCCAGACCCTCCAGCTGACCTCATCTGTCCATATCTGACAGTTTTTGAGTGCTTACGGGGTGTGACTCGGGCCACGCAGATTGGGCGTAACGCTCGCGGAAACTGCGCGATGACCTAAGAGGTGACAGCCGCGGAGGGAATACGGACGCCATAGAAGGCGCTGTGCATCTTCCCGGCCCCCGCCCGCACCGTCGGCCCATCCCCAGGTCGGTGGTCGGCTCCTGTCCGCTGTGGACGGGGCCGGAAGCCGTTTTCCAACGTTCCGAGAGGTTGTTCGTGTCGGCCAGCACATCCCGTACGCTCCCGCCGGAGATCGCCGAGTCCGTCTCTGTCATGGCGCTCATTGAGCGGGGAAAGGCTGAGGGGCAGATCGCCGGCGATGACGTGCGTCGGGCCTTCGAAGCTGACCAGATTCCGGCCACTCAGTGGAAGAACGTACTGCGCAGCCTCAACCAGATCCTCGAGGAAGAGGGTGTGACGCTGATGGTCAGTGCCGCGGAGCCCAAGCGCACCCGAAAGAGCGTCGCAGCGAAGAGTCCGGCCAAGCGCACCGCCACCAAGACGGTCGCGGCGAAGACGGTGACCACCAAGAAGGCCACCGCCACCGCCACGCCTGCGGCACCCGCCGCCGACCCGGCCGTCGAGGACGAGGCACCCGCGAAGAAGGCCGCTGCCAAGAAGACGACGACCGCCAAGAAGGCGGCCGCGAAGAAGACCGTCGCCAAGAAGACGACGGCGAAGAAGACCACCGCCAAGAAGGACGACGCCGAGCTGGCCGAGGACGAGGTCCTCGAAGAGGCCAAGCCCGGCGAGGGCGAGCCCGAGGGTGCCGAGAGCGCCGGCTTCGTACTCTCCGACGAGGACGAGGACGACGCGCCCGCCCAGCAGGTCGCCGCCGCCGGTGCCACCGCCGACCCGGTGAAGGACTACCTCAAGCAGATCGGCAAGGTCCCGCTACTCAACGCCGAGCAGGAGGTCGAGCTCGCCAAGCGCATCGAGGCCGGCCTGTTCGCCGAGGACAAGCTGGCCAACGCCGACAAGCTCGCGCCCAAGCTCAAGCGCGAGCTGGAGATCATCGCCGAGGACGGCCGCCGCGCCAAGAACCACCTCCTGGAGGCCAACCTCCGACTGGTGGTCTCCCTGGCCAAGCGCTACACCGGCCGCGGCATGCTCTTCCTGGACCTCATCCAGGAGGGCAACCTCGGTCTGATCCGCGCGGTCGAGAAGTTCGACTACACCAAGGGCTACAAGTTCTCCACGTACGCCACCTGGTGGATCCGTCAGGCGATCACCCGCGCGATGGCCGACCAGGCCCGCACCATCCGTATCCCGGTGCACATGGTCGAGGTCATCAACAAGCTCGCGCGCGTGCAGCGCCAGATGCTCCAGGACCTGGGCCGCGAGCCCACCCCGGAGGAGCTGGCCAAGGAACTCGACATGACCCCCGAGAAGGTCATCGAGGTCCAGAAGTACGGCCGCGAGCCCATCTCGCTGCACACCCCGCTGGGCGAGGACGGCGACAGCGAGTTCGGTGACCTCATCGAGGACTCCGAGGCCGTCGTCCCGGCCGACGCGGTCAGCTTCACGCTCCTCCAGGAGCAGCTGCACTCCGTCCTCGACACCCTGTCCGAGCGCGAGGCGGGCGTCGTCTCCATGCGTTTCGGTCTCACCGACGGTCAGCCGAAGACCCTCGACGAGATCGGCAAGGTGTACGGCGTGACGCGTGAGCGCATCCGCCAGATCGAGTCCAAGACGATGTCGAAGCTGCGCCACCCGTCCCGTTCCCAGGTGCTGCGCGACTACCTCGACTAGGTCGCGGTCCTACGACGCCGAAGGCCCGGTTCCCCACGCGGGAGCCGGGTCTTTGCGTTGCCCGCGCGGGTGCGGGGTGCGGCGGTGTGGATCACGCTGGGTCTTCCAAGGACACCCCTGAGTGAGGAGCGCGCATGCGTCGTCCCCTGGTCCGGGCGCTGGCCCGGCCACTGGTCCTGGCTGCCGCCGCAGCCGTCATACCCTTGGCGTCCGCCGCACCGGCCACCGCCGACAGTGTCATCGTCGGGGGCTTCCCCGTCGATGTCTCCGACAGCCCCTGGACGGTGGCGCTGTCCAGCCGTGACCGGTTCGGGGGTACGCGCTCCGGGCAATTCTGCGGTGGCGTGGCGGTCGGCCCGTCCACCGTGCTCACCGCGGCCCACTGCATGGGCGAGGACGTCCTCGGGGCGCCGCCGGACCAGCTGGACGACCTCAAGGTCATAGCCGGCCGCACGGACCTGCGCACGGGCGAGGGGCAGGAGATCGACGTACGGGAGACCTGGGTGAATCCGGGGTACGACGATGTCACCAATGCCGGGGACTTCGCCGTGCTCACCCTCGCCGAGCCGCTGCCGCGAGAGTCGGTGATCGCGATGGCGGCGGCGGGGGACCGGGCGTACGAGCCGGGGACGTCGGCCATGGTCTACGGGTGGGGTGACGCGACCGGGGGCGGCGACTACGCGGACGGTCTGCGGGCGGCGCGCGTGCATGTGCTCTCGGACAGCCGCTGCGAGCGTGCCTATCCCGGCGGCGGTGACAGTGCCTATCTCGCCGACAGCATGCTGTGCGCCGGTGAGGTGCTGGGCGGGCGGGACGCCTGCCAGGGGGACAGCGGAGGGCCGCTGGTCGCCGAGGGGCGGCTGATCGGGCTGGTGTCCTGGGGGAGCGGCTGTGGCCGCCCGGGCAGCCCCGGGGTCTATACGCGGGTGTCCGATGCCCTGGAGAAGCTGGGCTGGGACGTCGGCGCGGCGCGAGGGGCGCATACGGCGCCCTGAGCGACTCCCCTACGCGTACGGGCGGCTGCCCCTGGAAATCAGGGGCAGCCGCCCGTACGCCGGCCTAATGCCTGGAGGTGGCTCGTCGTGGACGCGAGTTGTCAGCGCTCATCTTCGGAAGCGGTGGCGGGAACGGCCGTCAGCCGCTCCGTCTCGTCCTGTATCTCAGCGGCGATCTTCTTGAGTCCCGGCTCGAACTTGCGGCCGTGGTGGGCGCAGAAGAGCAGTTCTCCGCCGCTTGCCAGGACGACGCGCAGGTATGCCTGGGCGCCGCAGCGGTCGCAGCGATCGGCGGCCGTCAGCGGGCTCGCGGGGGTCAGAACAGTAGTCACGTCGCCTCTTCTCTAGCTCGACGAGCTGTCGTACCAGGGTCAACATCCAACCAGCCCGAAAACGTTCCCGCTCGTGGCTTTTCCTTGAAAAATCTTTCCAGGCGGCTGGCTGCTGCCGGTTGGCGGCGAATGTGCCGTATTGCGTGTCTGTGTGTCTTACGGGTTCGCGCTGTCGGTCGGTGTCGGTCCCTCCGGCTGGATTGCCGGTTTGTTCATGAGGACGTGCCCGGAGCCTAAATGGTTCATGCCTGGAAGGGAACGTGATATGTACTTCACTCCATCGAGGGATCGAACATGCATACGACTCTGGACTAGTCTGCCAACAGACGAGGGTGGCGTTACATCGGCTCTACCAGGCCTCGGTACCCTCTGAGCGGCAACCGAAGCCACGCCCTTACCCACAAGGGCACCATCTGAAATTCAGCGAGGAGCGAACCGCGTGACCGCCGAGACGTCCGTGCCGTCCACAGCGCTGCTGGCAGGAGCAGACCGGGACGGTTCCAACTACACCGCGCGGCACCTGCTCGTCCTTGAGGGCCTCGAAGCCGTGCGCAAGCGTCCGGGTATGTACATCGGCTCGACCGACAGCCGCGGCCTGATGCACTGCCTCTGGGAGATCATCGACAACTCCGTCGACGAGGCCCTCGGGGGCTACTGCGACCACATCGAGGTCGTCCTCCATGACGACGGCTCGGTCGAGGTGCGCGACAACGGCCGTGGCATCCCTGTCGACGTCGAGCCCAAGACAGGCCTGTCCGGCGTCGAGGTCGTCATGACCAAGCTGCACGCCGGCGGCAAGTTCGGCGGCGGCTCCTACGCCGCCTCCGGCGGCCTGCACGGCGTGGGCGCCTCCGTGGTGAACGCCCTGTCCGCGCGGCTGGACGTCGAGGTGGACCGCAATGGCCACACCCACGCGATCAGCTTCCGGCGCGGCGTGCCGGGCTCCTTCGCCGCCACCGGCCCCGACGCCAAGTTCGAGTCCACCAGCGGGCTGCGCAAGGCCAAGAAGATCCCCAAGACCCGCACCGGCACGCGCGTGCGCTACTGGGCCGACCGTCAGATCTTCCTGAAGGACGCCAAGCTCTCCCTGGAGAACCTCCACCAGCGCGCCCGCCAGACCGCCTTCCTGGTGCCCGGCCTGACCATCGTCGTCCGCGACGAGTTCGGCCTCGGCGAGGGCGGCAGCAAGGGCGAGGAGTCGTTCCGCTTCGACGGCGGCATCAGCGAGTTCTGCGAGTACCTCGCCACCGACAAGCCGGTCAACGACGTCCTCCGCTTCTCCGGCCAGGGCACTTTCAGGGAGACCGTCCCGGTCCTGGACGAGCACGGCCAGATGACGCCCAC
Organism: Streptomyces davaonensis JCM 4913; assembly: GCF_000349325.1. Classification (GTDB taxonomy): domain Bacteria; phylum Actinomycetota; class Actinomycetes; order Streptomycetales; family Streptomycetaceae; genus Streptomyces; species Streptomyces davaonensis. The sequence continues at coordinate 2,968,154 of NC_020504.1, read as the reverse complement.
CCAGGTCACCCGCGAACTCGACGTCGATGTCGCGATGCGCTGGGGCACCGGCTACGACACGACCCTGAAGTCGTTCGTGAACATCATCGCCACCCCCAAGGGCGGCACCCATGTCGCGGGCTTCGAGACCGCCGTCACCAGCACGCTGAACGAGGTGCTGCGCGCCAAGAAGCTGCTGCGCGTCGCCGAGGACGACATCGTCAAGGACGATGCCCTGGAGGGCCTCACCGCCGTCGTCACGGTGCGTCTGGCCGAACCGCAGTTCGAGGGTCAGACCAAGGAGGTCCTCGGCACCTCGGCAGCCCGCCGCATCGTGAACACCGTGATCACCAAGGAACTCAAGGCGTTCCTGACGTCGACCAAGCGGGATGCCGCCGCACAGGCCCGGGTGGTCATGGAGAAGGCGGTCGCCGCGGCACGCACGCGTATCGCCGCCCGCCAGCACAAGGACGCGCAGCGCCGCAAGACTGCCCTGGAGTCGTCCTCCCTGCCCGCCAAGCTCGCCGACTGCCGCAGCGACGACGTCGAGCGGAGCGAGCTGTTCATCGTCGAGGGAGACTCCGCGCTCGGCACCGCCAAGCTCGCCCGGAACTCCGAGTTCCAGGCGCTGCTGCCGATCCGCGGCAAGATCCTCAACGTCCAGAAGTCCTCCGTGACCGACATGCTGAAGAACGCCGAGTGCGGCGCGATCATCCAGGTCATAGGAGCCGGCTCGGGCCGTACCTTCGACATCGACGCGGCCCGCTACGGCAAGATCGTGATGATGACCGACGCCGATGTGGACGGCTCCCACATCCGCTGCCTGCTGCTGACGCTGTTCCAGCGCTACATGCGGCCCATGGTCGAGGCGGGACGCGTCTTCGCCGCCGTACCGCCGCTGCACCGCATCGAGATCGTCCAGCCCAAGAAGGGCCAGGACAAGTACGTGTACACGTACTCCGACCGCGAACTGCGCGACAAGCTCATGGAGTTCCAGAGCAAGGGCATCCGCTACAAGGACTCGATCCAGCGCTACAAGGGCCTCGGCGAGATGGACGCCGACCAGCTGGCCGAGACCACGATGGACCCGCGCCACCGCACCCTGCGCCGGATCAACCTCTCCGACCTGGAAGCGGCCGAGCAGGTCTTCGACCTGCTGATGGGTAACGACGTGGCGCCGCGCAAGGAGTTCATCTCCTCCTCGGCGGCGACGCTGGACCGCTCCCGCATCGACGCGTAGGACCCCGGACCGGGGCAGGTCGTCGGCGGACTCCGCCGCGACCTGCCCCGGTTTACGCGTATGCGAAGGGACACGCGCAGCACCATGCGGACAAATCACCTGATGGGGTGAAGAGCAAAAGGAACAAGAGTCGGGGATCTTCCCGTTCTGTCCATCCTTGGGCATGCACTCAAGCAACGGTCGTTCCCACGCGCGCGTGCGCCACGACGACCCCTGGTACGACGCGCTGGCCTCCGGCTGGGGTGAGACCGGCGCCGCCGACGCCGTCCCCGAGGCCGACGCGAAGGGTGTGCGGGACGCCGCGGACGTCTACCTGGAGGTGCAGCGCAGCGCCGCCTTCCAGGAGGTGCGCAGCCAGTACCGGAGGTTCGTCGTCCCGGCCGTCGTAGGCTTCCTGGCCTGGTACGTCGGCTACGTCGTGACCGCCACCACGGCGCCCGGGCTGATGGCCCGACCTGTGGCCGGCGCGGTGAACGTCGCGATGCTCGCCGGGCTCGGACAGTTCCTCACCACCTTCCTGCTCACCTGGGCCTACACCCGGCACGCGCGTCTGCGCCGCGACCGGGCCGCGCTCGAACTGCGCTGGGACACCCAGGAATTGACCCGCGGCGCGAGGGGCGGCAACTCGTGACGGGCGATCACCAGACCTTGGCGCTCCTGCTGTTCAGCGCGTTCGTCGCCGTCACCCTGGCGATCACGACCTGGGTGAGCCGCCACCGGCAAGGATCGGCCGAGGAGTTCTACGCCGGCGGCCGTCTCTTCTCGCCGATGGAGAATGGTTTTGCCATCGCGGGCGACTACATGTCCGCCGCATCCTTCCTCGGCATCTCCGGACTCATCGCGCTCTACGGCTACGACGGACTGCTGTACTCCGTGGGCTTCCTCGTCGCCTGGCTGGTCGTGCTCTTCCTGGTCGCCGAACTGGTCCGCAACTGCGGCCGGTTCACCCTCGCCGACGTGGTCGCCGCCCGGATGAGCGAACGGCCCGTGCGGATCGCGGCGGGAACTTCCTCGGTCACCGTGTCCGTTCTGTATCTGGTGGCGCAGATGGTGGGTGCTGGCAGCCTGGTCGCGCTGCTGCTCGGCGGCCAGGGCGAGGCGGCGCAGACCTGGACCGTCATCGGCGTCGGCGCGCTCATGGTGATCTATGTGTCGTTGGGAGGGATGCGGGCCACCACCTGGATCCAGATCGTGAAGGCGGTCCTGCTGCTCGGCGGCACCATCGCGCTGACCGTGCTCGTCCTGGTGCGCTTCCACGGCGACTTCGACCAACTGCTGCTCACTGCGGCCGATCGCAGCGGCCACGGCGACTCGTTCCTGGCTCCCGGCCTCAAGTACGGCGGCGACTGGACCGCCCGCTTCGACTTCATCAGCCTCGGACTCGCCCTGGTGCTCGGCACCGCGGGGCTCCCGCACATCCTGTCCCGCTTCTACACCGTGCCCACCGCGCGGGCGGCCCGGCGCTCGGTGGTCTGGTCGATCGGGCTGATCGGCGGTTTCTACCTGATGACGATCGTCCTCGGCTTCGGCGCCGCCGCGATCGTCGGCCCGGAAGCGGTGCGCGGCTCCAACGCCGCCGGGAACACGGCCGTACCGCTGCTGGCGCTCGATCTGGGCGGCGGGGCCCACTCCACCGGGGGGACGGTGCTGTTCGCGGTCGTCGCCGCCGTCGCCTTCGCCACGATCCTCGCCGTGGTCGCCGGAATCACCCTCGCCTCCTCGGTGTCTGTGGCCCACGACCTGTACGCGTCACTGCGGCGCCGACGGGCCAAGCCCCGCAGCGAGGTCGCCGTCGCACGCGTCGCAGCCGTCGGCATCGGCGTGGTCGCCATCGCCCTCGGCCTGCTCGCCCGAGACCTCAACGTCGCCTTCCTGGTCGGGCTCGCCTTCGCCGTCGCCGCCTCCGCCAATCTGCCCGTACTGCTCTACTCACTGTTCTGGCGCGGCCTCACCACCCGCGGCGCCGTCTGGGCCGTGTACGGCGGCCTGATCCCCGCCGTGACCCTCGTCCTGCTCTCCCCGGTGGTGTCCGGCAGCCCCGAATCCCTCTTCCCCGGCGTCGACTTCCAGGTGTTCCCGCTCCAGAACCCCGGCATCGTCTCCATCCCGCTCGGCTTCGTCGCCGGCTGGCTCGGCACGGTCACCTCCGCCGAAGTCCCGGACGAGGCCAAGCACGCGGAGACCGAGGTGCGGTCACTGACGGGAGCGGGGGCGGCCTAGAACGTGTCCGGCGTCCCGGCCGCCCGGAGACAACCGCGCACCGAATCCGTATGTAGGTGGGCGGGTACGGCCGCTTCCCCCGCCCCACCACCGGCCGCGCCCTCAGGCGCGGGTCGCCCACACGTAACGGTGCTCCGGGCGGCCCGCGTCGCCGTACTTGAGCGTGAGTCGCGCGCGGCCCGTGCGCTCCAGGAGCTTCAGATAGCGCTGCGCGGTCTGGCGGCTGACTCCGGTGCGCTCCGCGATCTCCTGGGCCGACAGGGGGCCTTCGGCACTGATCAGGGAACGCCGTACGAGATCGGCCGTGGTGGGGGAGTGGCCCTTGGGCAGCTCCGGCTCCGAGGACGCGGACAGCGCGCCGAAGATACGGTCCACCTCGGCCTGTTCGGCCTCGCCTCCGCCGTCGAGGGTGCGGCGCAGCTCCGCGTACGCCTCCAGCTTGGCGCGCAGCCCCGCGAAGGCGAACGGCTTCACCAGGTACTGGAGCGCGCCGTGCCGCATCGCCTCCTGGACGGTGGAGACGTCCCGGGCCGCGGTCACCATGATCACGTCCGTCTCGTGGCCGCGCCGGCGCATCTCCCGTACGACCGACAGACCCGTGTCGTCGGGCAGATAGTGGTCCATCAGGACCAGGTCCACCCGCGGCAGGTCCTCGACCTGCCGGAGCGCCTCCGCCGCGCTGTGCGCCGCACCGGCCACGTGGAAGCCCGGCACCTTCGCGACGTAGGCGGCGTTGACCTGGGCGACACGTGTGTCGTCGTCCACGACCAGGACCTCGATCATCGCGACTCCTCCTCGGCTGTCCGGTGGGCGATGGGCCCGGTGAGGGCCGGTTCGGCGCCCGGCTCGGTCAGTGCGTCGGGCAGGACGACGGTGAACTCCGCGCCGCCGCCGTGCGCCTCGTCCACGCCGGCGGTGCCACCCTGCCGTTCGGCGAGCCTGCGCACCAGGGTGAGCCCGATCCCGCGCTCACGATGGGCCGGCGCTTCCTTGGTGGACCAGCCCTCAGTGAAGATCAACTCGCGTTGTCCGGCCGGGATTCCCGGACCGGTGTCCCGCACTCCGAGGACCACGGTGCGTCCCTCGGCCCGCAATTCGACCTCCACGCGCGCGTGCGCGGTTCCCCCGACCGCGTCCAGCGCGTTGTCCACCAGGTTGCCGACGATCGTCACGATGCCCCTGGGGTCGATCAGACGGTCCGGCAGCCGTGTCCGGTCCGACAGCAGCAGCGCCACCCCGCGCTCGGCGGCCACAGTCGCCTTGCCCACCAGCAGTGCCGCGAGCAGCGGGTCCTTGATCTTCTCGGTGATCTGTTCCGCGGTCGCCCTGTGGTCGCCCACCACCTCGCCGACGAACTCCACGGCGTCGTCGTACATCTCCAGCTCCAGCAGCCCGAGCAGCGTGTGCATACGGTTGGCGTGCTCATGATCCTGGGCGCGCAGGGCATCGATCAGCCCGCGCGTGGAGTCCAGCTCCCGGCCGAGCTGTTCCAGCTCGGTGCGATCGCGCAGGGTGGCGACGGCGCCGCCGTCGTCGGTGGGCATGCGGTTGGCGATCAGGACGCGCTGTCCGCGCACGGTGAGCAGATCGGTGCCCGTCACCCTCCCGGCCAGCACATCGGTCGTACGGCCCTCCCCGAGCGCCTCGTCCAGGGAGCGGCCCACGGCCTCCTCGCCGATGCCGAGCAGTCGGTGCGCCTCGTCGTTGAGCAGGCGGATCCGGCCCGCGCGGTCCAGTGCGACCACGCCCTCCCGGATGCCGTGCAGCATCGCCTCGCGCTCCGCCAACAGTGCCGAGATATCGGAGAAGGCCAGGTCACGGGTCTGCCGATGGACCCGTCGGGAGATCAGCCAGGCGGCCAGCGCGCCGACCGCGAGGGCGCCGCCCGCGTACGCCAGCAGCTCCGGGATCGCGTGGATCAGCCGGGCCCGGACACTGTCGTAGGCGATCCCGACCGAGACCGCGCCGACGATGTCGCCGTCGCTGTCCCGCAGGGGCACCTTGCCGCGGGCGGTGCGACCCAGGGTGCCGTCGTCGATCTCCATGACCTCATGACCGGCCAGGGCCTGTCCCGGGTCGGTGGAGACGGTCCTGCCGACCTCGTCGGGTGTGGGGTGCGACCAGCGCACGCCCCGCCAGTCCATCACCACGATGTACTCGGCCCGCGTGGCCTCACGAATCCGCTCCGCCTCCCGCTGGACCGGCCCGTCGGCCGTCGGAGGCGTGTTCACGACGTCCTCGGCGATCTGCGGCTCGACGGCGGTGGTCTGGGCGATCGCGAGGGCCCGGCGCATCGCCTGGTCGTCGAGCTGGTTGCCGAGCGGCGCGAGGAACAGGCCCGTCGCGAGCACCGCGACTCCCGCGGCGATGGCCACCTGCATCAGCAGCACCTGCGAGAACATCCGCCGCGGCAGGCCGAGGCGCAGGCCGAGGCGCAGGCGGCGTGCGGGGGGAGGGGGGCTCATACCCAAGACGGTACGTGGGTGCGGCGGGGTGGCCGAGGGGGGTGTGGCCTGGATCTCTTGAACCTTGGGCGGGATCTCTTGAACGTTGAGCTGGATCTCTTGATCCATGGTGGACGGGGCGGTCCACCATGGACGTCAGCCGGCCAGTGCTGTCGTGGTCGTCAACTCGCGCACCGCGACCACGTCCATCCGCGCGGGCGAGCCCAGCACCGAGGTCCCGCAGCTCTCCGCGCGGGGCGGCAGCGCGGCACCCTGGGTGACGATCACATGCCACTGACGCCCGTCGCAGTGCCCGACGGTCACCGTCCAACGGGGCGCCGCACCCTCCGTACGCACGACACTCAGGGCGTCCGCCGCGTACTCGCCCACGGCCGTGCGCACCGCCAGCTCGGCCGCCTGCCCGGGCCGCTCCCACGCGGAGTTCCCGCGGCAGTTCTCGACGACGATCCGGCCCTCCCGCGCGCGGGAGAGGATCTCCTTGACGGTGTGCGCCTCCGCGCGGCCGTAGGCGTAGCCGTACGGCAGCACGAGCAGGGTCGGGGAGAAGCGATGTCCGCCCAGATGGGTGACCTCCCAGATGCCGCCCACGCCGGAGGCGTCGAGTTCGGCGGCCAGGGGGCGGCCCAGGAGGGCGCAGCAGCGGTCCCGCTTGCCGTTGGTGCACACGAGCGCGAGCGGGTCCCCCGTGTGCGGGGCCGCCTGGAGCACCGAGTCGAAGCCGCGGTGGTCGCCCTTGCCGAGCGCGGCGAAGTCCAGGTCGAGCAGCCGGCGCGGATCACGGACGGTCGCGCCGTGCAGCCAGGCGTTGCCCGGGGTGGTGTGGGCGGCGTACACCTGCCGCGCGGTGGGCGTGCCGCGGTCGGCGTGGCGCCCGGGGCGCCGGATGAGCGCGATGCGCACGCCGGTGCCCTTGGCGGCCGCCTCCAGGGCGCGTCCCAGCGCGGGGTCCAGATGGCTGGACGTGAGCGCCTTGGCACCCCACGGACCGGGCTGCTCCAGCAGCAGCCAGGTCTTCGCGGTGGCCGCGGTGCCCGCGATGGGCTCATCGAGGTCCCGGGAGACGCTTGAGCAGGTACTCACGAAGGTGAGCCTAACCTGAGTTGATTCAGAGTGGCTTCCCGACCGGCTCGTGTCCTGGTCCGGTCCTACTCCGGCAGTGGTTGCGGCGGCCTCGGGCCGACATAGTGCCCGCTGGGGCGCATCCTCAGCGGGCGCTCGCCGTACTCCTCCAGGGCATGGGCGATCCAGCCCGCCGTCCGGGCGACGGCGAAGACCGTCTCGCCCGCGGTGGCGGGCATGCCGCCGGCCACGGTGAACACGGCCAGGGCCAGGTCGACATTGGCGTGCAGCGGGGTGTGCCGGGCGGTCGTGGCGACGATGTCGCGGGCCGCCGCGAGGGCGGGTTCGGCCCGCGGGATCTCCTCCAGCAGCCCGAACAGCACCCGCGCGCGCGGGTCCTCGCCGGGGTAGAGCCGGTGCCCGAGGCCCGGGATACGGCGGCCTGCCCGCAGCTCCTCGGCGATCACCGGCGCCGCGTCACCGCGGTCGAGGACGTCCAGCAGCATCCGGTGGGCGAGCCCGCTCGCCGCCCCGTGCAAGGGGCCTTCCAGGACGCCCAGGCCCGCGGAGACGGCCGCGTACGCGTGCGCGCGGGCGGACGCGGCGACCCGCACGGCCAGCGTCGACGCGGCGAGGTCGTGGTCGACGAGCAGGGCCAGCGCGGTGTCCAGGGTGCGCAGCGATGCCTCGTCCGAGGGAAGGCCGCTGAGCCTCGCCCACAGCCGGTGGGCGAGCGGTCCCGTGTCGCGGTGGCCGCGCCGGACCGTGGGCAGGGCGGCGACGAGGGTGGGGATCAGGGCGCGCGCGGTGCCCAGTACGGCGTCCTCGGACAGGTCGAAGCGCAACGGGTCCGCTGTGGCGGCGGCGATGGCGGCGACCCTCAACCGGTCGGTGGGGCCGGTGTGTTGCGGCAGCGCCTCGACGGCGCGACGGGCCGCGGCGACCGTGGCCTCGGGGGCGGAGAAGCTGATGCCGGGGCGGAGTTGCCCGGTCCACAGCCACTCGGCGACCTCCTCGTAGGAGTGGCGGACGGCGAGCTCGGCCGCGTCGACACCGCGGAAGTAGTACCGGTCCTTGTCGATGAACGTGATGCGCGTCCGCACCGACAGCTCACTGCCGGAGCCCGAAGTGCCGCCGCTCTCCCGCCGGTTGCGCCGGGCGAGCGCCTCGACCTCCTTCGCGTCGAAGGTGCTGCCCCGGCCGCTCGGCACCCGTCGGCTGCTGAGCTGACCGCGGCTGACGTACGCGTACACGGTCTCGGGCTTCACACCGAGAAGTTCGGCGGCCTCTTTGGTGGTCAGCCGCCGGGTCGTGTGCCCGGAGCCGGGCTCTTGATCGCGCATGGAGGTCACCGTATCCGCTGGACGATGCATTGACTGGGCGTCCGCTAATGCATTGATTCAATCAATATTGACAGGGATAGAGTCAAGCATGGACAGTCGAATCAAGTCCAGGGAGGAAATCATGTCCGTCAACAGGTCGGCCCGAACTCTCATCGAGGCGCCCCGAGGGCTCGCGGGCGTCGTCGTCACCGACACCGCCATCGGGGACGTCCGGGGACTGGAGGGCTTCTACCACTACCGCCAGTACTCCGCCGTCGAACTCGCGCAGACCCGCGCCTTCGAGGACGTCTGGCATCTCCTGGTCCACGGCGAACTGCCGGACACCGAACAGGCCGCGGCCTTCACCGTCGAGACCGCCGCGCTACGGCGCCTGCCCGACGAGGTCCGCGCGGTGCTGCCCGCCCTCGCCGCGGCGAGCGCGAGCGCCGGAGGCTCCGGACCACTCGCCGGCATGCGCACCGCGCTGTCCCTGCTCGGCGCGGTGAAGGGCTTCCGGCCGGTGTACGACATCGACGCGAACGAACGCCGCCGGGACACGCTGGCCGCGGCGGCCGCCGTACCCACGCTGCTCACCGCGCTGTACCGGCTGAGTCAGGGGCGGGAGCCGGTGGAGCCGCGGGACGATCTGTCGTACGCGGCGAACTACCTGTACATGCTGACGGGTTCGGAGCCGGATCCGGTGCGGGCCAGGGCCGTCGAGCAATACTTGATCTCAACCATTGATCACGGATTCAATGCGTCAACCTTCACGGCGCGGGTCATCACGTCGACCGGAGCGGACGTGGCGGCCTGTCTGGTGGGAGCGGTGGGCGCGCTGTCCGGCCCCCTGCACGGAGGCGCCCCCAGTCGGGCGCTGGACACGCTGGACGCGATCGGCACGCCCGACCGCATCGACCCCTGGATCCGTGAGCGGGTCCTCGCCGGCGACCGCGTCATGGGTTTCGGTCACGCCGTCTATCGCACCGAGGACCCCCGCTCCCGGATGCTCCGCGAGATCGCCCAGAGCTTCGGCGGCCCTCGGGTGGAGTTCGCGGTGGAAGTCGAACACCAGGTGGAGTCGATCCTCGCCGAACTGAAGCCCGGCCGCGAACTCCACACGAACGTCGAGTTCTACGCGGGAGTGGTCATGGAACTCTGCGGCCTGCCCCGCGAGATGTTCACCCCGACCTTCGCCGCAGGCCGCGTGATCGGCTGGAGCGCCAACATCCTGGAACAGGCGGAAGACCACAAGATCATCCGCCCTGCGGCCCGGTATGTCGGGCCGGGGGCGCCGGTGGCGGTGCCTGCTGCATAAACGGCCAGGCCTGGTGTGTCGGCCAGACCTTAGGGCCCTCATCCTGGACCGGCCGGATCACCCCCGCCGGACTCGGCCAGGGCGCGATCGAACAACCGGAACATACGTCCCTCATCCGAGTCGGGAGGCAAGGACGCCTTGAGGGAGCGAGACGCAGCCCAGTAGCTGCGGAAGGCTGGACTTCGCATGATGTCGCGGGCCTCTCGGATGAGGTCCTCTTCCGACCGTTCGCCCCACTGGAAGGTGAGGACGAAATGGCTGTAGGTCAGATTGGCGAAGAGGTACTGCTTGATAACCGCGTGCGGCAGACCAGGGAAGTCGTTCCACACCTCGGTCAGAGAGGGGTCGTCCATCTGCATCTGGGTTAGCTGCACATGGAGACTACGCAAATCCGCTGCCGCGCTCCGCCGGAGTTCAGCGCGTGAGGCGACCAACTCCTCGCGTTGGAGGGCGAGTTCTCTGCGCTGGAGTTGGAGCTCACGCTGCTGGAAGAGCAACGTCGTGACCAGCAGGAGGAGGGCGAGGCCGGAGAAAACGGCGCTGACTGCGCCGAAGTAGTCGCCCAGAGCGCTGCGTTGTGTCGCTGTCGCTAAGCCTCCGTTCGCTTGCTCGACCCCGTGTATCAACCATCCGCTCGCGACGATTGATGCCATGCCTACGAGAGCGATTCCGATCACCGCTATGGCAAGCCACGCGACCAACCTGCCCGCTGATCGCCACGTCGGTACCCCAGCCAAAGTCCCCTCCTCGAAGCCGGGTGGGAAGGCTTCCCCGGCGCCGAAAGGGAAAACTTGTGTGGCCGCACCTCGGTCGATGCAAGAGGAACCGGCGCCGAAGTCTGCACCGGTTCCTGTGTCCCAGGCACCCTCAGGCGTCTGGAATATCCCTCTTTGCCATGAGGAGTGTCTCGCGGGTGATGACCACAATGCGCTCGTAGTCGGCACGTGCGGCGTCGAGGGGAAGCATGGGGTCGAGTTCAGCCGTGGCCTCGCGGCCGATGACGGCGAAGTCGCCGTCATCGAGCTCGAAAATGTCGGGGCACGACTGCCCGCTGCCGCTGCCGCGCTCGCGGGGCGAAGCCCCGACACGTCGCACGATTTTCACCGAGAGATACCAGCCTTATGGCTCGCAGGGGAGGAAGGGCCCTCCAGGCGCGGCGATCTCCGGGCAGGCGTGTGCGACGGAGCGGTCTGTCTCCGAGCGCAAGGGTGTTCGTCGGAGCGCCCGGAGAGGGCCAGCAACAAGATAGCGACTAGTTGCTTGCGGCGTGCGCAGAACCACACGGAGATCGGGTGAACCATTTCTCGGGCGAAGGGTGCGTGTCAGGGCGACTCCTCTGGAGGGCTTCCCACCACCCACCACTCATCGGCGTCGGAGTCGGTAAGGTCCCGGACCAGGTCGTCCATGAGGCTCCCCAGTATGGCCTCCTCGGAGTCTCTGGGCAGGCTCTTCCGGTGCGGGCGAGTTGCTTCCCAGTACTCGCGGAAGACAGGGTTCTGGCACAGGATGCGCAGGTGGCCGAAGAGCTCCGGCCGAGTCCATGCGCCTATGCGGTGAAAGAACAACGCGTTGATGTAGAGGACGTTCGCGAAGAGGAACTGGCGTTGTTTTTCGAGCGGGATCTCGGTGTCGTAGGTGTCAAGTACAGCCGTCAGGGCGGGATCGTCCATCGCCTTGCACATCAGGTCGAAGTGGAGTCGATGCTGCTCGATGAGCGCAGCGCGCCTTCGATGGCCCGTGCTTCGTTGTGCGACGGCCTTGATCTTGGACGCAAGGCTCGCTCGTGCAGTTCGGCCGAGGCTTCCCAACCCGAAGCTCTGTGTGGCCATGTCAACCCCCGAATCAGGCGGCCGTCCGCCGGTCGTCGGGGTGCGGGTCGACTGAAGGGGACCGGCGAGCGGTGGGCGGCGCTTGCCGTCTCCCAGGGTGCCGAGCGGCTCTGATCGGCAGGGAGGCGGAGAGGAGGCGCACGGAGGGAGGCGAGGGTCGCACAGTCCGGCGCCATGCCCAACGTCTGCCCCGCAAGTGCTGCTAACAATCGTTCACTCAGCCCGGATTCTTGCGGCTCGTATCCTGGACCGGCATTGATTCTTCGTACGCACGCCGGAACACGAGCCGGTGCACGCGTCGGTGTGAGAGAGGTCGCTCGTTGGTCCACAGCCCCGCGCAGCAGATCCCGGTCGTCGTCCTCGCCGGCTTCCTCGGCTCCGGCAAGACCACGCTCCTCAACCACCTCCTGCACCGCAGCGGAGGCAGCCGGATCGGAGCGATCGTCAACGATTTCGGCGCCATCGAGATCGACGCCATGGCCGTGGCCGGCGCGCTCGGCGACTCGACCGTGTCCCTCGGCAACGGCTGCCTGTGCTGCGCCGTCGACGCCAGTGAACTCGACCTGTACCTGGAGCGGCTCGCCCGGCCTTCCGCCGGCATCGACGTCATCGTCATCGAGGCCAGCGGGCTCGCCGAGCCGCAGGAACTCGTGCGCATGGTGCTCGCCAGCGAGCATCCCGGCATCGTCTACGGCGGTCTCGTCGAGGTCGTCGATGCCGCCGAGTTCGACGACACCCGCGCCCGGCACTCCGAGATCGACCGGCACCTCGCCCTCGCCGACCTCGTCGTCGTCAACAAGCTCGACCGCGCCGCAGAGCCGGATCGGGTGACCGCGCTCGTCCGCGACCTTGCCCCACGCGCCGCCGTCGTACCCGCCACCTACGGCCGTATCGACCCCGAGTTCCTCTTCGACTGCCGGCCCAGCGAGGAGCGCGTCGGGCAGCTGTCCTTCGACGATCTGCATGAGCACGGGCACGGGGACCATGACGGGCATTTGCATGCCGCGTACGACAGTGTCCCGTTCGTCTCCGCGCAGCCCCTTGATCCGCGCTCGCTCATGAGCTTCCTCGACAGCCGTCCCGAGGGGCTCTACCGGATCAAGGGGTACGTCGACTTCGGACCGCACGACACCGGGAACCGGTATTCCGTGCACGCCGTCGGACAGTTCCTGCGGTTCTTTCCGGAGCCCTGGGCGCACGGCGCCGACCGTCTCACCCAGCTCGTCCTCATCGGCTCCGGCATCGACGCGCCCGCCCTCGCCAAGGAGCTGGAGGCGTGCACGAGCGACGCCCCGCACGCCGATGAACACGGCATGTGGGGCGTCCTGCGCTATGTCAGGGGTTCTGAGGAGGAGCCCTTCGACGAGGCCTAGACCGGGCCCGCCACCACCCACACCGTCTTCGCCAGCGACACGCCCGAGCCGTCGCGGCGCGGGTCCATCTCGGGCAGTTCGGCCGGGGTGCCGTTCTTCTGTGCCGCCCGGGCCGGCACGGCGCCCGCCCAGGCCAGGGACAGACAGTCCTCGCCCTTCAGGAACCGCTGGCAGCGGACGCCGCCGGTGGCCCGGCCCTTGCGCGGGTACTGGTCGAACGGGGTCAGCTTGGCCGTCGTCTGCACCGAGTCGTCCAGCGTGCCGCGCGAGCCCGCGACGGTGAAGACGACGGCGTCGGCCGCCGGATCGACCGCCGTGAAGGAGATCACCTTCGCGCCGTCGGCGAGCTTGATGCCCGCCATACCGCCCGCCGGACGGCCCTGCGGGCGCACCTGCGCGGCCTGGTAGCGCAGCAACTGCGCGTCGTCCGTGATGAAGACCAGGTCCTCCTCGCCGGTGCGCAGCTCGATCGCGCCGACGATCCGGTCGCCCTCCTTGAGGGTGATGACCTCCAACTCCTCCTTGTTGGACGGGTAGTCCGGCACCACCCGCTTCACCACACCCTGCTCGGTGCCGATCGCCAGGCCCGGCGAGGACTCGTCCAGCGTGGTCAGGCAGACCACCGTCTCGTCGCCCTCCAGGGAGACGAACTCCGACAGTGGCGCACCGCCCGAGAGGTTCGGCCGCGCCGCTGTGTCCGGCAGGGTGGGGAGGTCGACGACGTTGATGCGCAGGAGTCGGCCCGTCGACGTCACTGCGCCCACCTCGCCCCGCGCGGTGGCCGGGACCGCCGAGACGATCACGTCGTGCTTGGTGCGCTTGGCGTCGCCGTCCTCCGCGAACGGGTCGCCGTTCGACGTACGGGCCAGCAGGGCCGTCGAGGACAGCAGCACCCGGCACGGGTCGTCGGCCACCTGGAGCGGTACGGCCGCCACCGGGGCGCCCGCAGCCTCCAGCAGGACCGTACGCCGCTCGGTGCCGAACTTCTTGGCCACCGCGGCCAGTTCGGCGGAGACCAGCTTGCGCAGCTCGGCGTCCGAGTCCAGGATCCGGGTCAGCTCCGCGATCTCCTCGTTGAGCCGGTCCTTCTCCGCCTCCAGCTCGATGCGGTCGTACTTGGTGAGCCGGCGCAGCGGGGTGTCCAGGATGTACTGCGTCTGGATCTCCGACAGCGAGAAGCGCTCCATCAGACGCTCCTTGGCCTGTGCGCTGTTCTCACTGGAGCGGATCAGCCGGATGACCTCGTCGATGTCGACGAGGGCCGTCAGCAGGCCCTCCACCAGGTGCAGGCGGTCGCGGCGCTTGGTGCGGCGGAACTCGCTGCGGCGCCGGATGACCTCGAAGCGGTGGTCGAGGTAGACCTCCAGCAGTTCCTTGAGGCCGAGGGTGAGGGGCTGGCCGTCGACCAGGGCGACGTTGTTGATGCCGAAGGACTCCTCCATCGGTGTCAGCTTGTAGAGCTGCTCCAGGACGGCCTCCGGCACGAAGCCGTTCTTGATCTCGATGACCAGGCGCAGGCCGTGCTCGCGGTCGGTGAGGTCCTTGACGTCGGCGATGCCCTGGAGCTTCTTCGAACCGACCAGGTCCTTGATCTTGGCGATCACCTTCTCCGGGCCGACCGTGAAGGGCAGCTCGGTCACGACCAGGCCCTTGCGGCGGGCGGTGACCGTCTCCACCGCCACCGTCGCGCGGATCTTGAAGGTGCCGCGGCCCGTCTCGTAGGCGTCCCGGATGCCGGACAGACCGACGATCCGGCCGCCGGTGGGCAGGTCGGGGCCGGGGATGTACTTCATCAGGGCGTCCAGATCCGCGTTCGGATAGCGGATCAGGTGGCGGGCGGCCGCGATGACCTCGGAGAGGTTGTGCGGCGGCATGTTGGTGGCCATGCCGACGGCGATCCCGGAGGAGCCGTTGACCAGGAGGTTCGGGAAGGCGGCGGGCAGCGCCACCGGCTCCTGCTCCTGGCCGTCGTAGTTGGGCGCGAAGTCGACCGTGTCCTCGTCGATCGACTCGGTCATCAGACTCGTCGCCGCGGCCTGCCGGCACTCGGTGTACCGCATGGCGGCCGGCGGGTCGTCATTGCCCAGGGAGCCGAAGTTGCCGTGGCCGTCGACCAGCGGCAGGCGCATCGAGAACGGCTGGGCCATGCGCACCAGGGCGTCGTAGATCGACGCGTCGCCGTGCGGGTGCAACTTACCCATGACCTCGCCGACCACGCGCGCGCACTTCACATAGCCGCGGTCGGGGCGCAGGCCCATCTCGTTCATCTGGTAGACGATGCGCCGGTGCACCGGCTTCAGGCCGTCACGGGCGTCCGGCAGGGCGCGCGAGTAGATGACCGAGTACGCGTACTCAAGGAAGGAGCCCTGCATCTCGTCCACGACGTCGATGTCGAGGATCTTCTCCTCGAACGAGTCGTCGGGCGGCGGGGTCTTCGTGCTGCGGCGGGCCATCGCTGCCAAGGCTCCTTCATCTTCGTGCTCGCTTGCTGGGCGCGCGCACCGGATCTGACGCGGACCATTGTGGACCGCGGCACTGACATCCCGGACCAGGACCCGGCGTCGGCCGTGCGGACCGGTGCGGAGAGTGACCTCTGCTCACGGCTGCCCGCAGGCTACGCGATCCGATGTGGGCATCCGCCCTCGGCGTACGCAGTCCGGGAACTTCGCCGACGCCGCGCACGCTTGCATACAGTGGCAGGACCGGCAGGAAATCCGCGGTTTCGACGACCGCGCCGCGATCGAAGGGACGCACATGCCCATGGGTCACACGGCCACAGAGCAGGCAGGCACCGGGGGCCTGACAGCGACCGAGCACCGCCTGGCCAACGGCCTGCGTGTGGTGCTCTCCGAGGACCATCTGACCCCGGTCGCGGCGGTGTGCCTCTGGTACGACGTCGGCTCACGCCACGAGGTCAAGGGACGTACCGGCCTGGCTCACCTTTTCGAGCACTTGATGTTCCAGGGCTCCGGCCAGGTCAAGGGCAACGGCCACTTCGAACTGGTGCAGGGCGCCGGCGGCTCCCTCAACGGCACCACCAGCTTCGAGCGCACCAACTACTTCGAGACCATGCCCGCCCACCAGCTGGAGCTCGCCCTCTGGCTGGAGGCCGACCGCATGGGCTCCCTGCTCGCCGCCCTGGACGACGAGTCGATGGAGAACCAGCGCGACGTCGTGAAGAACGAGCGCCGCCAGCGCTACGACAACGTCCCCTACGGCACGGCCTTCGAGAAGCTGACCGCCCTCGCCTACCCGGAGGGCCACCCCTACCACCACACGCCGATCGGCTCGATGGCCGACCTGGACGCGGCGACGCTGGAGGACGCCCGCGCGTTCTTCCGCACGTACTACGCCCCGAACAACGCTGTGCTGTCGGTCGTCGGCGACATCGACCCGGAGCAGACGCTCGCCTGGGTCGAGAAGTACTTCGGCTCCATCCCCGCCCACGACGGCAAGCCCACCCCGCGCGACGGCTCGCTGCCGGACATCATCGGCGAGCAACTGCGCGAGATCGTCGAGGAGGAGGTCCCCGCGCGGGCGTTGATGGCCGCCTACCGTCTCCCCGAGGACGGCACGCGCGCGTGCGACGCGGTCGACCTGGCGCTCACCGTCCTCGGCGGCGGCGAGTCCTCCCGCCTCTACAACCGCCTCGTCCGACGCGACCGTACGGCCGTGGCCGCCGGGTTCGGGCTGCTGCGCCTGGCCGGTGCGCCCTCCCTCGGCTGGCTGGACGTGAAGACCTCCGGTGACGTCGAGGTCCCGGTGATCGAGGCCGCCATCGACGAGGAGCTCGCCCGGTTCGCGGCCGAGGGCCCGACGGCCGAGGAAATGGAGCGCGCCCAGGCCCAGTTGGAGCGCGAGTGGCTGGACCGGCTCGGCACCGTCGCGGGCCGCGCCGACGAACTGTGCCGCTACGCGGTCCTGTTCGGCGACCCGCAGCTCGCCCTCACCGCCGTGGGACGCGTGCTGGACGTGACCGCCGAGGAGGTCCAGGAGGTCGCCAAGGCCCGGCTGCGGCCCGACAACCGCGCGGTGCTCGTCTACGAGCCGACCGTCCCCATGGAGACCGTCGAGGAACCCACCGAGGACCTGGAGTCCGCGGCCACCGTGGAAGCAAGCGACGAGAACGAGGAGACGGCCAAGTGACCGAGCTCGCCCCGATGGAGTTCCACCCCCAGCCCAAGGCGGGCGAGGCCAAGGTCTGGGCCTTCCCGGCGCCCACGCGCGGGACCCTCGACAACGGCCTGACCGTCCTGCGCTGCCACCGCCCCGGCCAGCAGGTCGTCGCCGTGGAGGTGCTCCTGGACGCCCCCCTGGAGGCCGAGCCGGCCGGCCTGGACGGCGTCGCCACGATCATGGCGCGCGCCTTCTCCGAGGGCACCGACAAGCACACGGCCGAGGAGTTCGCCGCCGAGCTGGAGCGCTGCGGCGCCACCCTCGACAGCCACGCCGACCACCCCGGTGTGCGCCTCTCCCTCGAAGTGCCGGTCTCCCGGCTGCCCAAGGCGCTCGGACTGCTCGCCGACGCCCTCAGGGCGCCCGCATTCGCCGACAGCGAGGTCGAGCGGCTGGTCCACAACCGCCTCGACGAGATCCCGCACGAGCTGGCCAACCCCTCCCGGCGCGCCGCCAAGGAGCTGTCCAAGCAGCTCTTCCCGGCGGCCGCGCGCATGTCGCGCCCGCGCCAGGGCACCGAGGAGACCGTCGAGGCCATCGACTCCGCGGCCGTACGCGCCTTCTACGAGCGGCATGTGCGCCCCGCCACGGCCACCGCCGTGGTCGTCGGCGACCTCACCGGCACCGACCTCGACGCGCTCCTCGCCGACACCCTCGGCTCCTGGACCGGCTCCTCGGCCGAGCCGCGGCCGGTGCCCCCGGTCACCGCCGACGACACCGGCCGCATCGTCATCGTGGACCGCCCCGGAGCCGTCCAGACGCAACTGCTGATCGGCCGCGTCGGACCCGACCGGCACGACCGCGTGTGGCCCGCGCAGGTCCTCGGCACGTACTGCCTCGGCGGCACCCTCACCTCCCGCCTGGACCGCGTCCTGCGCGAGGAGAAGGGCTACACCTACGGCGTGCGCTCCTTCGGGCAGGTCCTGCGCTCCGCCCCCGACGGCACCGGCGCGGCGTTGCTCGCCATCAGCGGCTCCGTCGACACGCCGAACACCGGTCCCGCCCTGGAGGACCTGTGGAAGGTGCTGCGCACCCTCGCCGAGGGCGGGCTCACCGACGCCGAGCGCGACGTCGCCGTGCAGAACCTCGTCGGGGTGGCGCCGCTGAAGTACGAGACGGCGGCCGCCGTGGCGAGCACGCTGGCCGACCAGGTCGAGCAGCACCTGCCCGACGACTACCAGGCGACGCTGTACCGCCGGCTCGCCGAGACCGGCACCGTGGAGGCCACCGCGGCGGTCGTGAGCGCCTTCCCGGTGGACCGTCTGGTGACGGTTCTGGTCGGTGACGCGGCGCAGATCAAGGAGGCCGTGGAGGCCCTCGAAATCGGTGAAGTCACCGTGGTGACGGCCGAGTAGACACCCTCTCGGACGTGAACGCGCGGTCACGCGCGTGTGGGGCCCTGGTGACGGAAGCGACACCAGGGCCCCTTTATGTCCGAATTGAGGGAGAGGTTGCCTGTCTGACCTGTGGCATGCGCTACAAAAACGGTGATCCGTTTGGGAATTGAAAGTTGCCCCGTTTAGCGTCGTCCGGGCTGTCCGTCAGGCAGTGCGCCGCGACCGCGGCACCGGACAGTCATCGCCGAGTCCCCGTACGGCGCGAGCCAGGGGAGCCGGGGACCCATCGCAGTCCCTGGGGTGAATCGGACGCCCGCGCGTAGTGCGAGGGGGTCCGTAGGAGACCTTCCTGCTCCGAACCCGTCAGCTAACCCGGTAGGCGAGAAGGAAGGAAAGGACCAGCCACTACATGGCGTTCACCCGCGCCACCGGGAAGCACCGTCGTCCCAGCCGGATGCAGCGTACGACCGCCCGTGCGGCGGGCGTCGCGGCCCTCACCACCACCGGCGTCGTCGGCACCCTCGCCGCCGCCCCGGCGTTCGCCGCCGAGGTCCCCACCGAGCAGACCGGTCTCACCCCCGTGATCACCATCGGCGACACGGTCGCCGACCAGATCGACGCCCAGGCCGACGCCCAGAAGCAGGCGGCCGAGTTGGCGGAGGCCAAGCAGGAGGCCGAGGAGGCCGCGCGCAGGCGGGCCGCCGAGGCCGCCAAGGAGGCCCGCGAGGCCAAGGAGCGCGCCGCCCGTGAGGCCGAGCGCAAGCGCCTGAACACCTTCGTCTCCCCGATCTCCGGCTCCTACGTCTCCACGAGCTACAAGGCCGGCGGAGCGGTCTGGTCCTCCGGCAGCCACACCGGCATCGACTTCCACGCCGCCAGCGGCACCTCCGTCCGCTCGGTCGGCACGGGCACCGTCGTCGAGGCCGGCTGGGGCGGGGCGTACGGCAACCAGATCGTCATCAAGATGCATGACGGCACGTACACCCAGTACGGGCACCTGTCGTCGATCGCGGTCTCGGTCGGCCAGAGCGTCACCCCGGGCCAGCAGATCGGCCTGTCCGGGGCCACCGGCAACGTCACCGGGGCGCACCTGCACTTCGAGGCCCGTACGACCGCGGAGTACGGCTCGGACATCGACCCGCTCTTCTACCTCCGCTCGCACGGCGTGAGCCTCTGACGGCATCCGCCACCGCTTCCCGGAACCCCGGCTCCCAGAGCCGGGGTTTTCGGCGTTTAACGGACCCTGTTGTCCAAAAAATATCCATGGATTCCGGCCCGCCATCGGAAATTCCCGCTCATTGTCATAGAGTCGATGAACACGTCAGCCATCGACGTTTCACGGGGATTAAAGCGGAGGTCGGTCATGCGTGTTCCGGCGCACTCGGTATGCACGGCGATCCGGGACGACATCGTCGCCGGTGTCCACGAGCGTGGCGGCCGGCTCACCGAGGAACTGCTCGCCCGCCGCTACGGCGTCTCGCGCGTCCCTGTCCGGGAGGCCCTGCGCACGCTGGAGGCGGAGGGCTTCGTGGTGACCCGGCGGCACGCGGGCGCGTGCGTCGCGGAGCCGACCGAACAGGAGGCCGCCGACCTGCTGGAGATGCGCGGCCTGCTGGAGCCGCTCGGCGCCGCCCGGGCCGCCCAACGGCGCACCGAGGCGCATCTGAAGGTGCTGCGTGGCCTGGTCAGGCTCGGTCAGGAGCGGGCCAGGAGGGGCAACAGCGAGGATCTGCGCTCGCTGGGCGGCTGGTTCCACGAGACGCTCGCCCAGGCCTCCGGCAGCCCCGCGCTGACCTCGATGCTGACCCAGCTCCGGCACAAGATCGCCTGGATGTACGCGGTGGAGGCGCCGGCCAGCCCCGTGGACACATGGGCGGAGCACGGCGCGATCGTGGACGCGGTGGCGCGCGGCGACAGCGAACGCGCGCGGGCGATCACGGCCATGCACACCGAGCGCGCGAGCGGCGCACACCGGCTGCGACTCCCCGCGGGACCGGAGCGTGTGAGGAATTCGCAACATCCCGTAAACATGTCGGGCCAGCGGCATTAACATGCGCGCCGTATACAAAGAGGCAGTAATTCGCGGGGGATTATTTCTGCTGCCCGAATTCTCAAAATGCGATCGCCTCGTGGGAAAGATGAAGGGGCCCGCCCGATAATTCGGACGAGCCCCTTCGTGGCAGCGGCGGGTGCCGCGACCGTATTTTGCTCAGACGGTCTCGGGGAGCTCCTCGAGGCCCTCGGCGACCAGCTTGGCCAGCCGGTCCAGGGCGGCGTCCGCGCCCTCGGCGTCGGAGGCGAGCACGATCTCCTCGCCGCCCTGGGCGCCCAGGCCCAGAACGGCCAGCATGGAGGCCGCGTTGACGGCGTTGCCGTCAGCCTTGGCGATCGTCACCGGGATACCTGCGGCCGTGGCGGCCCGGACGAAGATGGAAGCGGGGCGGGCGTGGAGGCCCTCGGCCCAGCCGACGTTGACGCGGCGCTCAGCCATGTGATGCTGCCCTTCAGGTGCTCAGGTTGTCTAGACCAGTGTTCCACAACGTGAAGCGTGCCCGGAACGGACGTTCGTCCTGTTCCGTGTGGTCGCCGGACCGCGGCCTCGATCCGGCACCCGTCCTCCACAGATTGCCCCGCGCCGTTGTCGGACGCGAGCCGTAATCTGGGGCCCATGCAGAGCGCCTCGGACCGGTACGAGTACCCCGCCCACTGGGAAGCCGACGTGGTGCTGCGCGACGGCGGCACCGCACGCATCCGCCCCATCACCGTTGATGACGCCGAGCGCCTGGTCAGCTTCTACGAGCAGGTCTCGGACGAGTCGAAGTACTACCGCTTCTTCGCGCCCTACCCGCGACTGTCCGCCAAGGACGTCCACCGCTTCACGCACCACGACTTTGTGGACAGGGTGGGACTCGCGGCCACCATCGGCGGCGAGTTCATCGCCACCGTACGCTATGACCGCATCGGCACCGACGGAATGCCCGCCTCCGCGCCCGCCGACGAGGCCGAGGTCGCCTTCCTCGTCCAGGACGCCCATCAGGGCCGCGGCGTCGCCTCCGCGCTCCTCGAACACATCGGCGCCGTCGCGCGGGAACGCGGGATCCGCCGGTTCGCCGCCGAGGTGCTGCCCGCCAACACCAAGATGATCAAGGTGTTCACGGACGCCGGGTACACCCAGAAGCGCAGCTTCGAGGACGGCGTGGTGCGCCTGGAGTTCGGCCTGGAGCCCACCGACCGCTCGCTCGCCGTGCAGTACGCGCGCGAGCAGCGTGCCGAGGCGCGGTCCGTGCAACGCCTGCTGGTACCCGGCTCGGTGGCCGTCATCGGCGCCGGCCGGACACCCGGCGGCGTCGGCCGGGGCGTCCTGGACAACATTCGCGCGGGCGGCTACCGCGGCGCCCTGTACGCGGTGAACCAGGCGTTCCCCGAGGAGCTGAAGGAGCTCGCGGGCGTGCCCGCGTACCGCTCGGTGCGCGACATCGACGGACATGTCGACCTCGCCGTGGTCGCCGTGCCGGCCGAACAGGTCCCCCGAGTCGTCACCGAGTGCGGCGAGCACGGCGTCCAGGGGCTGGTCGTGGTCTCCGCCGGGTACGCCGAGAGCGGGCCCGAGGGCAGGGAGCGCCAGCGCGAACTCGTCCGGCACGCGCGTGCGTACGGCATGCGGATCATCGGGCCGAACGCCTTCGGCGTCATCAACACCTCGGCGGACGTCCGGCTGAACGCCTCGCTGGCGCCCGAGATGCCACGGCCCGGCCGGATAGGGCTGTTCGCGCAGTCCGGTGCCATCGGCATCGCGCTGCTGTCCCGGCTGCACCGCCGCGGCGGTGGGGTCACCGGCGTCACCGGGGTGTCCACCTTCGTCTCCTCCGGCAACCGGGCCGACGTCTCCGGCAACGACGTCCTCCAGTACTGGTACGACGACCCGGACACCGATGTCGCCCTCATGTACCTGGAGTCCATCGGCAACCCCCGTAAGTTCACCCGGCTCGCCCGGCGGACGGCCGCCGCCAAGCCGCTGGTCGTGGTCCAGGGAGCGCGGCACGGGGGAGGGGCCCCGCAGGGGCACGCCGTTCGGGCGACGCGGCTGCCGCAGGACACGGTGTCGGCCCTGCTGCGGCAGGCCGGGGTGATCCGGGTCGACACCATCACCGAACTGGTCGACGCGGGGCTGCTCCTCGCCCGCCAGCCGCTGCCGCCCGGGCCGCGCGTGGCGATCCTCGGAAACTCCGAGTCGCTGGGCCTGCTGACCTACGACGCCTGCCTCGCCGAGGACCTGCGGCCGCTGCCGCCGCTGGACCTGACGACAGGGGCGTCGGCGGAGGACTTCCGCAGGGCCCTGTCGCGGGCCCTGGCCGACGACACCTGTGACGCCGTGGTCGTCACGGCGATCCCGGCGATCGGGGAGCCCTCAGCGGGGGATGCGGTGCTGGCGGAGGCGCTGCGGTCGGCGGCGGAGGAGGCGCCGGGGAAGCCTGTGCTGGTGGTGCACGTGGAACTGGGCGGGCTGGCGGAGGCACTGTCCGCGGCGACCAGCACCGCACCCCGGGCCCCTGCCGGACCGGAGCCGGTCGCACCCCCCGCGCCCGCCCCCGGTCCCGCGGACGCGCCGCGGGACCAGCCGCCCTCCCCGCGCGGGCGCCTCATCCCCGCCTACCCCGCCGCCGAGCGCGCCGTCCGCGCCCTCGCCGAAGCCGTGAAGTACGCCCAGTGGCGACGGGAGGCTGCCGAGCCCGGCCGGGTCCCCGAGTACGACGGCATCGACGAGCGGGCAGCCGCCGCCCTGATCGACGGCCTCCTCGCGCGCGGGCAGGGCCTCACCCTCGGCCCCGAGGAGACCTGCGAACTGCTCGGGACGTACGGCGTCCAGGTGCGGCAGGCCGTCCCCGCGCCCACCCCCGATGCCGCCGTCGATGCGGCCCGCGCGGTGGGCTACCCCGTCGCCCTCAAAGCCACCGCACCGCATCTGCGGCACCGCGCCGACCTGGGCGGCGTACGGCTGGATCTCGCGGACGAGGAGCAACTGCGGCGGGCGTACGCCGAGTTGGTGGAGCTGTTCGGCAAGCCGGAGGAGTTGCGGCCGGTCGTTCAGGCGATGGCCCCGCGCGGGGTCGACACGGTCGTACGGGCCGTGATCGACCCGGCGGCCGGTGCCGTACTTTCGTTCGGGCTCGCCGGAGCCGCCTCTCAGCTGCTCGGGGACATGGCGCACCGGCTGATCCCGGTCACCGACCGCGAGGCGTCCTCCCTGGTGCGGTCGATCCGGACCGCGCCGCTCCTGTTCGGCTGGCGCGGCTCCACCCCGGCCGACACCCCCGCGCTGGAGGAACTGCTGCTGAGGGTGTCGCGCCTGGTCCACGACCACCCGGAGGTCGTCGCGGTGACCCTGGAGCCGGTCGTCGTCGCCCCGCACGGGCTGAGCGTGCTCGGCGCCACCGTACGGCTGGCCCCGCCGCCCGCCCGCGACGACCTCGGCCCACGCACGCTCCCCGCCTACTGACCGGCGCGAGCGGTCCCTCGCAGTCAGTGGGCCCCCGTAGGATGGGGGCCATGGCCAAGACCAGTACGACGACCCAGGGGCTGCGAGCGGCGATCGAGCGCAGCGGCTACTACCCGGCCCTCGTGGCCGAGGCGGTGGAGGCCGCCGTGGGCGGCGAGCCCATCCGGTCGTACCTGGTCCATCAGGAGACCACCTTCGACCAGAACGAGGTGCGCAGGCACGTCACCGTGCTGGTCCTCACCGACAACCGCTTCATCGTCAGCCACACCGACGAGCAGGCCGCGGACACCACCTCGCCGACCCCGTACGCCACGACGTCCACCGAGTCGGTCAAGATCGGTCGGATCTCGTCGGTCGTGGTCAGCCGCGTGGTCGCCAACCCGGAGGCGTACACGCCGGGCACCCTGCCCCGCGAGGTCGTGCTGACCATCGGCTGGGGCGCCGTCTCCCGTATCGACCTGGAGCCCGCCGCCTGCGGCGACCCCAACTGCGAGGCGGACCACGGCTACACCGGCAGCTCCACCGCCGACGACCTCAGCCTGCGGGTCAGCGAGGCCGGCGACGGACCGGAGACGGTGCGCCAGGCGCTCGCCTTCGCCCAGTCCCTCTCCGAGGCGACCGCGGACGTCAGCCGCTGATGGCACAGCCCGCCTGGGAGCACGACCCGCAGCCGCTTCCCCTCGACTCCGCCCCCCTGCCCGAGTACGGCACCGGCTCGCTCGCCGACCTGCTGCCGACGCTGGCCGCCGGTATGGACGTACCCGGCATGACCGCCGCGATCAGCGAGCTGACCCCAGCCGACCGGAACTGCGTGTTCCTGATCGACGGTCTCGGCTGGGAGCAGCTGAAGGCGCACCCCGAGGACGCGCCCTTCATGACGTCGCTGCTGGCCAGCTCGCGGGGCGGCACCGGACGGCCGCTCACCACCGGCTACCCGGCGACCACCGCGACCTCCCTCGCCTCCGTCGGCACCGGACTGCCGCCCGGGGCGCACGGACTGCCCGGGTACACCGTGCGCAATCCCGACACCGGCGAGCTGATGAACCAGCTGCGCTGGCAGCCGTGGACCTCGCCGGGCCCCTGGCAGCCGTACCCCACCGTCTTCCAGCTCGCCCACGAGGCGGGCGTCCATGCCGCGCAGGTGTCCTCGCCGGCCTTCCAGAACACCCCGCTGACCAAGGTGGCGCTCAGCGGCGGCACCTTCCACGGGCGGCTGAGCGGGGAGGAGCGGATGGATCTGGCGGCCGCGCAACTGGCCGCCGGGGACCGCTCCTTGGTCTACACGTACTACGCCGAGGTGGACGGCGCGGGCCATCGCTTCGGCGTCGACTCGGACATGTGGCGCGGCCAGCTCATGTACGTCGACCGGCTCGTCCAGCGCCTCGCCGAGCAGATCCCGCCGCGCACCGCGCTCTACGTCACCGCCGACCACGGCATGGTCGACGTGCCCTTCGACGAGCAGCACCGCATCGACTTCGACGAGGACTGGGAGCTGCGGGCCGGGGTCGCCCTGCTGGGCGGCGAGGGCCGGGCGCGCCATGTCTACGCGGTCCCGGGCGCCGAGAACGACGTCCTGACCTGCTGGCGCGAGGTGCTCGGCGAGCAGTTCTGGGTGGCCTCGCGCGAGGAGGCGATCGCCACGGGCTGGTTCGGCCCGCACATCGACGAGCGGGTGTACGCCCGGATCGGCGACGTGGTCGCGGCCGCTCGCGACGATGTGCTGATCATCGCCTCCGAGCGGGAGCCGAAGGAGTCCGCGATGGTCGGCAACCACGGTTCGATGACCCCGGCGGAGCAACTGGTCCCGCTCCTCGAAGTACGCTCCTGACCGCCGTCCGCCCCCTCCACCGAAAGGTGCTCAACCTCCCATGCCCGAGCTGGTGTTCTTCTCCGGAACCATGGATTGCGGGAAGTCGACGCTGGCTCTCCAGATCGAGCACAACCGCTCGGCGCGCGGCCTGGTCGGCATGATCTTCACCCGGGACGACCGGGCGGGCGAGGGCAAGCTCTCCTCCCGGCTGGGCCTGGTGACGGACGCGGTGGAGGTCGAGGACGGCCAGGACCTGTACGCCTACCTGGTCGACCACCTCTCCCAGGGCGGCCGCGCGGACTACGTGATCGCGGACGAGGCCCAGTTCCTCGCCCCGGAGCAGATCGACCAACTCGCCCGCGTGGTCGACGACCTGAGCCTCGACGTCTACGCCTTCGGCATCACCACGGACTTCCGCTCCAAGCTCTTCCCCGGCTCCCAGCGCCTGGTGGAGCTGGCCGACCGGGTCGAGGTCCTCCAGGTCGAGGCCCTGTGCTGGTGCGGCGCCCGCGCCACTCACAACGCCCGCACCATAGGCGGCGCCATGGTCGTCGAGGGCGCCCAGGTCGTCGTGGGCGACGTCAACCAGTCCGAGGCCATCGGCTACGAGGTCCTCTGCCGTCGCCATCATCGCCGCCGTATGACAGCCGCCACGGCGCGAGCGGCGGCCCTGTCGCCGGACGTACTGCCGGTGCCGTCGGCCTAGAAGAGCCTCACGGCCTGCTCTGGAGCAGGGAGAAGCGGGCGCCCTCCGGGTCGGTGACCGTGGACATGCGGCCCAGGGCGCTGTCGTGCGGGGCTTTGAGGAGGTGGCCGCCCAGGGACACGGCCCGGGCGGTGGACTCGTCGGTGTCGGCGACCTCGAAGAAGGTCATCCAGTGCGGGCCCCGGTCGCGAGGGAGGGACTGGCCGAGGCCCAGGATCGCGGCGATGGTGCGGCCGCCGAGGTGCAGGGTGACGTAGTCGAAGTCCGCCGAGGCGACGGCCTGCTGCTCGTGGCCGAAGACCGTCTCGTAGAACTTGGTGACGCTGGCCGTCTCGAAGGTCAGGAGTTCGTTCCAGACGGGCGTGCCGGGGACGCCGGTGAGGGCGATGCCGAGGTGGGCGGCCGCCTGCCAGACCCCGAAGACCGCGCCGGAGGGGTCGGAGCAGATGGCGAGGCGCCCGGCCTCGCCCGCGTCCAGGGGGCCCACTCCCACGGTGCCGCCGCACAGCCGTACCGTCTCGGCCGTCTGGTCCACGTCCGTCGAGGCGAAGTAGGGCGTCCAGGCGATGGGCAGATGCCGGTCCGGGGGCAGCTGGCCGATTCCGGCCACCTCCTGCCCGTCGAGCAGCGCCCGGACGTAGGGGCCGAGCTGCTGCGGTCCCGGCTGGAACTCCCAGCCGAACAGCTCGCCGTAGAACTCCTGGGTCGCGGCCGGCCCGTGCACCATCAGGCTCACCCAGCAGGGCGAGCCGGGCGCGTGCCGGCCGTGCGCTTCGCCGTTCAGGCCGGCCGACCCCCGTGCCTCGGTCATCGTCACTCTCTCCTCGGCCCCTCGCGGTGGCCGCGTCGATTCCGCTCTCCGGACCCCGTGCCGATGCTCGCACCACCCGTGGTGCCACGCGTCCCGGGCGCGCCGCCGTACCGCGCGCTGTCTCCGGAGGATGCCCGGAGTGCCGTCTCTCGTCCGTTTCCGCGCGCTTGCCCACGGGTGTCGATCGGCTGTACAGCATGTGCCCGATCCCGTACGCCTCGTGATCGGGGCTGTCCGGCCGAGCAGAGTAGCCGGAGCTGGACGTCGCGGCCACCCCGTACGCGAGGATGGTGGCCATGAACGCCATCATCTCCGCAACCGAACTGGCCGACGACCTGGCAGGACAGCGTCCGCCGGTGCTCCTGGACGTCCGCTGGCAGTTGAGCGTGGCTCGAGCGGCGGGCGAGCCGCCGTTCGACGGCCGGGCCGCGTACGCGGCCGGGCACATCCCCGGCGCGGTCTTCGTCGACCTGGACGAAGAGCTCGCCTCGGCCCCCGGAACGGCCGGCCGCCACCCGCTGCCGGACCTCACGGAGTTCGGCTCCGCGATGCGCCGCGCGGGTGTCTCGGCCGGACGGCCGGTGGTCGTCTACGACGGGGGACAGGGCTGGGCGGCGGCCCGCGCGTGGTGGCTGCTGCGCTGGACGGGTCACCCGGACGTGCGGGTCCTGGACGGCGGGTTGCCGACCTGGGACGGCCCTCTGGAGACCACCGCGCCGGCACCGGCCGAGGGCGATTTCCAGCCGAACCCGGGCGCGACCGGACGGCTCGACGCGGACGGCGCCGCCGCCCTGGCTCGCTCCGGGCTGCTGCTGGACGCCCGCGCGGGGGAGCGGTACCGCGGTGAGGTGGAGCCGATCGACCGGGTCGGCGGACACATCCCGGGCGCCGTCTCCGCGCCGACCAACGAGAACGTCGCCGCCGACGGCCGCTTCCTGCCCGCCGAGGAACTCCACGCGCGCTTCAAGACCCTGGGCGCCACGGACGGCACGGCGGTCGGTGTGTACTGCGGCTCGGGCGTCTCCGGCGCCCACGAGGTCCTGGCACTCGCCGTCGCCGGCATCCCGGCCGCGCTCTACGTGGGTTCCTGGTCGGAGTGGTCCGCCGACCCGTCGCGACCGGTGGCGGTGGGGCCGGACCCGCAGTAGGGCATGCAGACGGGGCCCGCGCCGAGCGGCGCGGGCCCCGGACGTTTCTGCGGCCGACTACTCCTGCTTCTTGCGCCGCGTGCCGAAGACGATCTCGTCCCAGCTCGGCACCGCGGCCCGGCGGCCCGGGCGGACGCCGTCGGCCTCGGCCTGGCGGTCGGTCGAGCCGATGAGGCGGTCGCGGTGGCTGCCCACCGAACGCGGCATCAGGACGTCCGCGTAGGCGGAACCGGCCGACGCCGCGGGGGCGGGCGGTTCCTCCGCCGCGGGCTCGGCGGCGGGGGGTTCCTCCGGCGCGGGAGTCTCCGTGGGGCGCTCGGGCACGACGAGGTCGCCGCGGAAGCTCGGGACCGCTTCCAACAGGCTGGTCAGCGAGTCCCGTTCGCTCACCGCCTCCTCGGCCGGTTCGGGCGTCGGCGGGGGCAGGCTCGGCCGCTCCCGGTCGTGGGCACGGTCGAGCGCGCGGTCCAGCGGACGGTCGCGCGGCAGCCGCGCGATCCGCGGGACGAACGGAAAGCTGGGCTCCGGCGCGGCGAGGTCCTCGGACTCGCCGATCAGCGAGCGTGCCTCCTCGTCGACGGCCTGGACGAGCCGCCGGGGCGGGTCGTACGTCCAGCTCGCCGAGTGCGGTTCGCCCGCGACCCGATAGACCAGCAGGACTTCCCAAGTGCCGTCGTCGCGGCGCCAGGAGTCCCACTGCACGGTGTCCTTCTCGGCGCCGCGCAGCAGCAGTCGCTCCTGGACGGCCTCGCCGAGCTGGGGTCCCGCGGCGTTCTCACCGGGCCTGCGGACCGGGGTCTTGCGGGCTCGCTCGGCCATGAAGGCACGCTCGGCCAGCACGGGGCCCTCGAAGCGACGGACGCGGTCGACGGGGATGCCCGCCATCTGCGCGACTTCCTCGGCCGTGGCACCCGCGCGTATACGCGCCTGGATGTCTCGGGGGCGGAGATGGCTCTCCACCTCGATCTCGATCTGGCCGAGGCGGGGACGGTCGCCGCGAACGGCGGCGCGCAGACGCTCGTCAATCGGAAGCGTGTACTCCGTGCTGTCCGCAGCCTTCAGCACCAGCCGTGTGCCGTCATTCGAGACGGCCACGACACGCAGTTCGGGCATGGGGACCTCCCGGGTGGTGCCTGCCGACGTCACGTGCGTCGCTGCTTCCGCTAGTCGAGTGTGGCCTGCCCGGGTGCAGCCTGCCACAACCTTGCCGAGTTGCCCGGCGTGTCGGGCACGGGCCCTGGATCGCCGTTATGGCACGGTTACCTATTCGCAACGCTAAGTGACCAACTCCGTCACCCTGTGCAACTAGCCCCCTCCCGGCGGTCCTTGAAGGTCGCGGACGCCCTGGCGGGAGACCGGACCCAGGGCTCGCAACAGTACTCCATTTGGGCCACGTGCGTGGATTGGCACGCCGCCCGAATTGGCGCAAGGGACGGGAGTTGGCCTTCTGCGGCAAGGGATTTGGGGATCTTCAAAGTGGCGTACTTCACCTAAACATCAGAATCGGAACCAACTGTCGTGGACCCGGCTACGAGCCCAGAACCCGCCTCAAGTAGTCGTTCTGGAACAGCCGTTCCGGGTCCAGCCGGTCCCGCAGCGCGGTGAACTCACCGAAGCGGGGATAGACCCCGGCGAAGTAATCGGCGTCCCGCGTATGCACCTTGCCCCAGTGCGGCCGGCCCTCGTACGCGGTGAAGATGCGCTCGGCGGCGGTGAAGTACCGCTGATACGGGGTGCCCTTGGCCATGTGGACGGCGATGTACGCGCTGTCCCGGCCGGAGGCGGTGGACAGGGTGATGTCGTCGGCCGGCGCGGTGCGCACCTCCACCGGGAAGCTGACCTTGAGCCCGGAGCGGTCGACCATCGTCCGCAGTTCGCGCAGCGCTTCGACGACCGCCCCGCGCGGAAGGGCGTATTCCATCTCGACGAAGCGGACCCGGCGCGGCGATGTGTAGACCTTGTACGGGATGTCCGTGTAGGTCCGCGCGGAGAGGGCCTTGCTGGAGATCTGCGCGATGGCCGGGATCGTGGCGGGCGCCGCGCGGCCGAGCCACTGGGCCGCCTGGAAGACGCCGTTGGAGAGGAACTCGTCCTCGAACCACGCCTTGAGCTGCCCGACGGGGCGCTCCGGGCCCGCGCTGCGGTTGTTGCGCTTGGTGTTGGTGTTGCCGGTGTGCGGGAACCAGTAGAACTCGAAGTGCTCGTTCTCGGCCCACAGTTGGTCGAACTCGCGGGTGACCCGGTCGAAGGACATGGGCTCTTCGCGGGCGGTCAGCAGGAAGACCGGCTCCACGGCGAAGGTGATCGCGGTGACGATGCCGAGCGCCCCGAGGCCGATCCGGGCCGCCGCGAACACCTCCGGGTTCTCCTTCTCGGAGCAGGTGAGCACCGAGCCGTCGGCGGTGACGAGCTCAAGACCGGTGATCTGGGCGGCGATCGAGGCGGACTCGCGGCCCGTGCCGTGAGTGCCGGTGCTGGTGGCCCCGGAGACGGTCTGCTCCATGATGTCGCCCATGTTGGTCAGCGACAGACCTTCGCGGGCCAGGGCCATGTTGAGTCTCTTGAGCGGGGTGCCGGCCTCGACCGTGACGGTCATGGCGTCCCGGTCAATGTTGCGGATACCGGTCAACAGTTGAGGGCGGATCAACACGCCGTCGGTGGCGGCGATCGACGTGAAGGAGTGCCCGGTACCGACGGCCTTCACCTTCAGGCCGTCCTCGGCGGCCTTCCGTACCGCGGCCGCCAGTTCCTCGACCGAGGCCGGTTCGACCTCCCGCGCGGGGCGAGCGGAGACGTTTCCGCCCCAGTTACGCCACGTGCCGTTCTTCCCGCTCGCTGTGCTGCTCAACGGAGCCTCCCCGACCCGGAGCCGGCCTGCTGAGCCGGCGGTACCCGAGGAAACCGACCGCGACCGCGACGGCCCCGGAGACCGCCGGAACCCCGTACCCGGCCCGCGCACCGGCCGCGTCGATCACCCAGCCGGCCACGGAGGAACCGAGCGCGACCCCGACCGCGAGCCCGGTGCTTATCCAGGTCATGCCCTCGGTCAGCTGCGCGCGTGGTACGTGCTGCTCGATGAGGGACATCGTCGTGATCATCGTGGGAGCGATGCAGAGCCCCGCAAGGAACAGCGCCACGGCCAGAAACGGCAAGTTTCCGACCAGTAGGAGGGGGATCATACTCACGGCCATCGCGCATATGCCCAGCAGCCAGCGAGGTTCGGGCGCCCCCTTGAGGCGCAACAGCCCGAACACGGCGCCCGCGGCGCAGGAACCGGCCGCGTACAGGGCGAGGACCACGCTGGCCGCGCCCTTGTGACCCTGCTCCTCCGCGAAGGCCACGGTGACCACGTCGACCGCGCCGAAGATCGCGCCCGTCGCCACGAACGTGGCCACCAGCACCTGGAGTCCGGCGGAGCGCAGGGCGCTGCCGCCGCGCCCCTCGTGCTTCTCGCGCGGGTGCGGTTCGGGCTCGGTGGCCCGCTGGGCGGTCAGCCAGAAGACCCCGGCCGCCAGGAAGCAGGCGGCGAGCAGCGGACCCGCCTCCGGGAACCAGGCCGTGGACAGACCGATGGAGATGATCGGCCCGAAGATGAAGCAGACCTCGTCCACCACGGACTCGAAGGAGTACGCGGTGTGCAGCTGCGGGGTGTCCCGGTACAGCGCCGCCCAGCGGGCCCGGATCATCGCGCCGAGGCTCGGCACGCAACCGATGCCGGCGCTGAAGACGAACAGGGTCCAGTCCGGCCAGCGGAAGTGCGCGGCGAGCAGCAGCCCGGCCGCCGAGGCGAGCGAGACCAGCGTCGCGGGACGCAGTACGCGCCGCTGGCCGTACTGGTCCACCAGCCGCGAGACCTGCGGTCCGACCACCGCCGCGGCCAGCGCGATGGTGGCCGACAGGGCGCCGGCCAGGCCGTACCGCCCGGTCAGCTGGGACACCATCGTCACCACGCCGATGCCCATCATCGACAGGGGCATCCGACCGAGGAAGCCCGCGGCGGAGAAGCCCTTGGAGCCTGGGGCGGCGAACAGGGCGCGGTAGGGGCTGGGCACGGGGTCTCCGGTCGCGTGGAAGGCGGCGCGCGAAGGCGCCGCGTAAGGCGTGTACGTGGCCGATACAGCTTACGAGTTAGGTGACCCTAACGCACCCGATCGGACGGTCCGGAACTCAGGTCGACACCCCGCCGTTTCCCGGGTGTCAGTGCCGGGTGGCAGGATCGGACGCATGCCAGACGCGCTCGATGCCAGCCCCTACGACGCCCTTCTCCTGCTCTCCTTCGGCGGCCCCGAGGGCCCGGACGAGGTGGTTCCGTTCCTGGAGAACGTGACGCGAGGGCGCGGCATCCCCAAGGAACGCCTGAAGGAAGTCGGACAGCACTACTTCCTGTTCGGCGGGGTCAGCCCCATCAACGACCAGAACCGCGCGCTGCTCGACGCCCTGCGCAAGGACTTCGCCGACCACGGCCTGGACCTGCCGGTGTACTGGGGCAACCGCAACTGGGCGCCCTATCTGACGGACACCCTGCGTGAGATGGTCCGCGACGGCCGCCGCCGCGTCCTCGTCCTCGCCACCAGCGCCTACGCCTCGTACTCGGGCTGCCGCCAGTACCGCGAGAACCTCGCCGACTCGATCGCCGCCCTCGAGGCCGAGGGCCTTCAGCCGCCGAGGATCGACAAGCTGCGGCACTACTTCAACCACCCGGGCTTCGTGGAGCCCATGATCGACGGTGTGCTGAAGTCTCTGGCCGACCTCCCCGAAGAGGTCCGGAGCGGCGCCCACATCGCCTTCACGACCCACTCCGTCCCGGACTCCGCCGCGGACACCTCCGGCCCGGTCGAGGGCCACGGCGAGGGCGGGGCGTACGTCAGGCAGCATCTGGACGTGGCCCGGCTGATCGCCGAGGCGGTCCGCGAGCGTACAGGCGTCGACCACCCCTGGCAGCTCGTCTACCAGTCCCGCTCCGGCGCCCCGCACATCCCGTGGCTGGAGCCCGACATCTGCGACCACCTGGAGGAGCGGCACGCCTCCGGCGTCCCGGCGGTCGTCATGGCCCCCATCGGGTTCGTCTCGGACCACATGGAGGTCCTGTACGACCTCGACACCGAGGCCACGGCGAAGGCCGCGGAGCTGGGCCTGCCGGTGCGCCGTTCGGCCACCGTCGGCGCCGACCCGAGGTTCGCCGCCGCCGTCCGTGAACTGGCCCTGGAGCGGGCCGCCGTCGAGAGCGGCCGTCCGGTCACCGCGTGTGCCCTCGGCACGCTCGGCGCTAGCCACCACCTGTGCCCGGTCGGCTGCTGCCCGGCGCGCGCCCCCCGGCCCGCCGCCGCGGGCGCGGACAGCCCCTACGCCTGAGCGGACAGGGCCGACGGCCGGCCAGTGCCCGTGACGCCCGCTCCGAGCCTCGACACCTTCCCCGCCCCAACCGCCTGAGGAGCCCCGTGACCGACCCCCTGCACTCGGACCTGCTCCGGATCGCCCAGGAGGCCGCGCGCCGCGCGGGCGACCTGTTGCGGGACGGCCGCCCGGTCGACCTCGCGGTGGCCAGGACCAAGTCGAGCCCCATCGACGTGGTCACCGAGATGGACATCGCGGCCGAGAAACTGATCACCGACCTGATCTCCGACCGGCGCCCCGACGACGGCTTCCTCGGCGAGGAGGGTGCCTCCACCGAGGGCACCAGCGGCGTCCGGTGGGTGATCGATCCGCTCGACGGAACGGTCAACTACCTGTACGGGCTGCCGACTTGGGCCGTCTCCATCGCCGCCGAACAGGACGGCGAGACCGTCGTCGGGGTCGTCGCGGCCCCCATGCGCGGGGAGACGTACCACGCGGTCCGCGGCGGCGGCGCCTGGGCCTCGGGAGCCTGGGACGGCGAGCGCGCGCTGGCCTGCCGCCCGGCGCCGCCCCTGGAGCAGGCGCTGGTCTCGACGGGCTTCAACTACGTCTCCGAGGTCAAGCTGCACCAGGCCGAGGTCGCCCACCGGCTGATCCCGCTGCTGCGCGACATCCGGCGCTCCGGCTCGGCAGCGGTCGATCTGTGCGACGTGGCCGCGGGACGCCTGGACGGCTACTACGAGCGGGGTCTGCACCCGTGGGACCTCGCGGCGGGTGACCTGATCGCCCGGGAAGCGGGCGCGCTGACCGGTGGACGGCCCGGAGAGGGCCCCACGGGCGATCTCGCGGTCGCCGCCACCCCGGGCGTCTTCGAGCCCCTCCAGCGGCTGCTGGAGGACTTCGGCGCCTGGCACGACTGACGCGGAGCGCCAGCACACGAGAGCGGGCCCCCGGCGCTGGATTCGCCGGGGGCCCGCTCCTGTGCGCGAGTGCTGGTCAGACGCTGTACGCGCCGACTTCCACACCGTGCTCCGCGGCGAGGCGGCGCAGGTCGTCGAGCTCGCCCTGCTCCACCTCGACGAGGAAGTCGTCGCCCTCGTCGCGGGCTCGCGTCAGGTCGGACTCGGTCGCCCTTATGCGCTGGAGAAGCCCTGCGGTGAATGCGTCCATGCTGTGCCCCCTCGTCCTGGGTCGTGGGTCGGTGGCACGGGGGTGTGCCGTTCGGAAGGGGCGATCACGGTGACCGCTCTGCGGAAAGCGGATTGCCTTGTACCGCATGGTGGTGCGGCACAAGCGGAGCGTGATCGCGGGGTGTAAAGCCGTCCTCCCCCCGCTCTGTTTCACGGAAACCTCAACCAGCCGAGAAAATCTGGCATTCCCGGTCCTCACACCCGTCCTTCATGCGTCACTCACCCGTCTTACCGCCGACTTATGGCCGAAAAGGGCAGGATGGAGGCCAACACACCCACCAGGCCCCTGCCCGCGCGCCCTGAGAGGCGCTACGCGGGTGGACAGAGGAAGGAAAAGCGACGTGCGCGTACTCGTCGTCGAGGACGAGCAGCTGCTCGCCGATGCGGTGGCCACCGGACTGCGCCGGGAGGCCATGGCCGTCGACGTCGTGTATGACGGTGCGGCCGCTCTGGAGCGCATCGGCGTCAACGACTACGACGTGGTCGTCCTCGACCGTGACCTCCCGCTCGTGCACGGCGACGACGTCTGCCGCAAGATCGTCGAGCTCGGCATGCCCACCCGCGTGCTGATGCTCACGGCCTCCGGCGATGTCAGCGACCGTGTCGAGGGCCTGGAGATCGGCGCCGACGACTACCTCCCCAAGCCCTTCGCCTTCAGCGAGCTGACGGCACGCGTGCGTGCCCTCGGACGCCGTACGAGCGTCCCCCTGCCGCCCGTCCTGGAGCGCGCCGGGATCAAGCTCGACCCCAACCGCCGCGAGGTCTTCCGCGACGGCAAGGAGGTCCAGCTCGCGCCCAAGGAGTTCGCCGTCCTGGAGGTGCTGATGCGCTCCGAGGGCGCGGTCGTCTCGGCGGAGCAGCTGCTGGAGAAGGCCTGGGACGAGAACACCGACCCGTTCACCAACGTCGTCCGCGTCACCGTCATGACGCTGCGCCGCAAGCTGGGCGAGCCCCCCGTCATCGTCACCGTCCCCGGCTCCGGCTACCGGATCTGAGCCCCCCATGGCATCGACCCCCGCACCGCCCCAGGCGCCGCCGAAACCGACCTGGGACCCGAGAAGGCCGGTGCAGCCCCTCCCCTGGCTGCGCCCGACCATCCGCATACGGCTCACCCTGCTCTACGGCGGCATGTTCCTGATCGCCGGCATCCTGCTGCTGTCGATCATCTATCTGCTCGCCGCGAGCGCGCTGAACGTCGGCAGTGACCTGCCCTTCAAGATCCTCTCCGGCCAGGTCTCCAGCGACATGTGCAACCTCGGCGCCACCAGGCTGCCCGCGGACGAGCTGAACCACGCGCTCAACGAGTGCGTGAACGAACAGCGCCAGAACGCCCTGGACACCCTCCTCAGCCGCTCCCTGCTGGCTCTGCTCGGCCTCGCGGTGATCGCCTTCGCCTTCGGGTACGCCATGGCCGGGCGGGTCCTCTCACCGCTCGGCCGGATCACCCGCACGGCCCGCGCGGTGGCCGGCTCCGACCTCTCCCGCCGGATCGAGCTGGACGGCCCGGACGACGAGCTGAAGGAGCTGGCGGACACCTTCGACGACATGCTGGAGCGCCTCCAGCGGGCCTTCACCGCCCAGCAGCGCTTCGTCGGCAACGCCTCGCACGAACTGCGCACCCCGCTCGCGATCAACCGCACGCTGCTCGAAGTGCACCTGTCCGACCCGGCCGCGCCGGTGGAGCTCCAGCAGCTCGGCAAGACGCTGCTGGCCACCAACGAGCGCAGCGAGCAGCTCGTCGAGGGCCTGCTGCTGCTCGCCCGCAGCGACAACCAGATCATCGAGCGCAAGCCCGTCGACCTCGCGGAGGTGGCCGAGCAGGCCGTCGACCAGGTGCACGGCGAGGCGGAGGCCAAGGGCGTGGAGATCCGTGGCAAGCGCGATCCGGCGGTGGTCCAGGGCAACGGCGTCCTGCTGGAGCGGATCGCCCTGAACCTCGTGCAGAACGCCGTGCGGTACAACATTCCCGAGGGCGGCTGGGTCGAGGTCACCACCGAGCTCCAGCACGGCCAGGCGCTGCTCGTGGTGTCGAACACCGGGCCGGTCGTCCCGGCGTACGAGATCGACAATCTCTTCGAGCCCTTCCGGCGGCTGCGTACCGAGCGGACCGGCAGTGACAAGGGCGTCGGGCTCGGTCTGTCCATCGCGCGGTCCGTGGCCCGGGCGCACGGCGGGCACATCGCGGCGCAGCCACGCGAAGGCGGTGGGCTGGAGATGAGAGTGGCGTTGCCGGTGTGAGGTCGACGGGACGACATTCGGGCTTGTTCGCTTTGCGCGGAATTTTCTGAACGCGAACCGAGCTGTACCGTGTGTGATCGATCACAAGGGCGAATTTCCGGCCATCTACTGTGAGTGATCATGCGACCGGTCGGAAAGCCGGGAAAATCCGGGTTTTCACGGGTCTTGATCACGGGAAGTACACGGTGAGACGCCTTTGAACTGCGGCGTTAGGACCGTGTACGGTCCCGTTCGCCATCCAAGCCGATCACTCTTGAGGAGTCCGGTTGGGTGTCGATTGAGTAACAGACCTTGATGTGAGGCAAAATCTCCGCCTCAGGTCGGGCACAAGTCCGGCCTCTCACGCGTTACGTGCGCTGAGACACCGCAGACACCCAGAGGGGGAGAGCGACATGGCAACGGATTACGACACCCCACGCAAGACCGACGACGACGTCGACTCGGACAGCCTTGAAGAGCTCAAGGCCCGGCGGAACGACAAGTCGACCTCCGCTGTGGACGTCGACGAGTTCGAGGCCGCAGAAGGCCTGGAGCTGCCCGGCGCGGACCTCTCCAACGAGGAGCTGGCCGTCCGGGTGCTGCCCAAGCAGCAGGACGAGTTCACCTGCATGAGCTGCTTCCTGGTGCACCACCGCAGCCAGCTGGCCCGGGAGAAGAACGGTCAGCCGATCTGCCGCGACTGCGACTGAGGGCGGGTCGGGCATGACCGGCTCGACCTCTCCTTGGAAGCGCCGCTTCCCCGCGCGGGGAGCGGACCAAGGGCCGCCCGGCGGCCCGGACGGCGCGCGTGACGACGAGCGAGGCTCATCCGGTATTGGATCGGCCTCGCTCGAACCGGCGGCCGGCCCTGGCGATCTGCCGGTGCCGGCGCAGTCTCCCGCGCCCGTGGCCCGGCGCCGCGCCGCGGTCATGCGCGACAAGGCCAGGGAAGGCGTCCGCAAGGGCGGCAGCCGCGCCAAGGCGGGGCTCGCCTACCTCGCCGACCGCATCATCGAGAACGCCCCGCGTGTGCCCGTACGGGACCTCGCGACCCTGCGGAGACAGTTCCCGGGGCTCGGCCCCGAGCAGCTCGCCGACAAACTTGTCGCGGGCGCGATGGCCGCGACCTCGACCGTCGGCGCGGGCATCGGCGCCGCGGCGATGCTGCCCGTGCCGCCCGCGATGCCCGCGGAGCTGGCCACGGAGATCACCGGAGTCGCCGCGATCGAGCTGAAGCTGATCGCCGAACTCCACGAGGTCTACGGCGTACGACCGCCGGGGAACCTCAAACAGCGCTCCACCGCGTACCTCGACTCCTGGTCGGGGGAGCGCGGCATCGACGTGACCAGGCCGTCGACGGTGAGTTCGGCGCTGAACAGCCACATGAAGCACCAGCTGCGCCAGCAGATCATGAAGCGCATGGTGCGCAACCTGCCGAACCTGATGCCGTTCATGGTCGGCGCGGCCGTGGGCGCGCTGATGAACCGCAGGGACACCAGAAAGCTGGCCGACCGGATCCGCGCCGATCTGCGCAAGATCCAGGTGCCCTGGGACGCGCTGGCGGAGCTCCCCGCACTGGAGGCGCCCGCCGATCCGCTGACGCTGGGCGAGGTCACCGGGGAAGTGGGCCGCAAGTGGCTGGGGCGCGGCAGATCCCCCCGCTGAGCCGCTCACCGGGTCCCCGCTGAGGGGACCCCTTCGACCCTGTGTGCTAGAGCCTGTCGCCCTGGGCCGCCTTCGCCGCCCTGATGGCCTCGGCCAGCGCCTCCGGCTCGCGCGTGGACAGGTACAGGTACGGCGTCGGGTCCTCGGGGTCGGTGACCTCCACCTTCAGCGCCGTCGGGATGTAGGCCCGCAGCAGCAGGAAGGCGCGGGTGTCGGCCTTGTGGGTCCGCCAGGCGCGGGCCTCCTCGGCGTCCAGGATCTCCGCCTCGCCCAGCGCCTTGACCGGGATCTTCGCCTCGCCCGCGATCAGCGAACCGGCCACCACCCGGATCCGGACCGAGCCGTAGGAACTGGCCACCACGGCTGCCGCGGCGGTGCCGCCGGCCAGTCCGCCGAGCATCGGCAGGGTGCCGAACGGCAGCAGGATCAGCGCCAGGGAGACGCCGACCAGCACCGACATCAGCCACCACGAGCGGGGGGCGGTGAGGCGTTCTTCGTACGGGGTGGCGGAGAGCTGCATGGAGCCAAGCTTGGCACGGTGTCCGGAAGGTGCCGA
This sequence comes from Streptomyces davaonensis JCM 4913, assembly GCF_000349325.1. Lineage (GTDB taxonomy): Bacteria > Actinomycetota > Actinomycetes > Streptomycetales > Streptomycetaceae > Streptomyces > Streptomyces davaonensis. Next base: position 2,928,905 of record NC_020504.1, on the reverse strand, counting down.
CGCGCGGGTAAGGTCTGCGCCTGTGAGTGGTACATCCGCAAGCCTTCAGCCCCCGGCCGACGCCGTGACACCGGTGCGACACCCGGACGCCCCCGCGCCCGGTGAGCTGCTCGGCGCGCACTACGGCGAGTGTTTCGGCTGTGGCGGTGAGCAGCCGCACGGGCTGCACCTCCAGGCAAGGGCGGGCGAAGGGGTCTCCCTCACCGCCGAGTTCGCCGTGCGCCCCGAGCACCAGGGCGCCCCGGGCCTCGCGCACGGCGGGATCCTCGCGACCGCGCTCGACGAGACCCTCGGCTCGCTGAACTGGCTGCTGCGCACCATCGCCGTGACCGGACGGCTGGAGACGGACTTCCGGCGGCCGGTGCCGGTGGGCACCACGCTGCACCTTGAGGCAGAAGTGACCGCGGTGGCCGGGCGGAAGATCTACTCCCGGGCCACCGGACGCGTCGGCGGCCCCGACGGCCCGGTCGCCGTCCGCGCCGAGGCGCTGTTCATCGAGGTCAAGGTCGACCACTTCATCGACAACGGCCGCCCGGAGGAGATCCAGGCCGCGATGAGCGACCCGGACCAGGTGCGCCGTGCCCGCGCCTTCGAGGTGAACCCGTGAGCCGCACCCCCCTGGATGTGCTGATCCGCCGCGTCGACCCGGACGTACCGCTTCCGTCGTACGAGCACCCCGGCGACGCGGGGGCGGATCTGCGCACCACCGAGGTCTGTGAACTGAAGCCGGGGGAGCGGGCGGTGCTGCCGACCGGGGTGTCTGTGGCGCTCCCGGAGGGGTACGCGGCCTTCGTGCATCCACGGTCCGGTCTCGCCGCCCGCTGCGGTGTCGCCCTGGTGAATGCCCCAGGGACGGTTGATGCCGGGTACCGTGGGGAGATCAAGGTGATCGTGGTGAATCTCGACCCGCGCGAGAGCGTGCGGTTCGAGCGCTTCGACCGGATTGCCCAACTGGTCGTCCAGCAGGTCGAGAGGGTCCGCTTCCAGGAGGTCGCGGAGCTTCCCGACTCGGCGCGGGCCGAGGGGGGCTTCGGGTCCACCGGTGGTCACGCCGCCGTGGACGGCGGGCGCGGCACAAGCGGTCAGGCCGCCGACGGCGGCACTACGGGTGGGACTAGATACGCTTCGGTCGTATCCGACCGGGAAGGACAGTGACGTGTTCGGACGTCGCAAGAAGAAGGGTGCCGCCGAGGACGCGGCCGGCGAGCCCGAGCAGGTCGTCGACGGCGTCGACACCGAGGCGGACGACGAGGGCACGCGCGAGCGCGTGCGTCTGGAGCCGGAGCCGCGGCCCGACGGGCCGTGGGACAGCACCGAGGTGCGCGAGCCCGGCGAGGGCCGGGTCGACCTGGGCGGGCTCTTCGTGCCCGGAGTCGAGGGCATGGAGCTGCGGGTCGAGGTCGCGGGCGACGCGATCGTCGCGGCGACCGTCGTCCTGCGGGACAGCGCGATCCAGCTCCAGGCCTTCGCCGCTCCCAAGCGCGAGGGCATCTGGGGCGAGGTGCGCGAGGAGATCGGCAGCGGCATCACCCAGCAGGGCGGCATCATCGACGAGGTCGAGGGTCCGCTGGGCTGGGAGCTGCGGGCGCAGGTCCCGGTGCAGCTGCCGGACGGCACGGGCGGCTTCCAGGTCGTGCGGTTCGTCGGTGTGGACGGTCCGCGCTGGTTCCTGCGCGGGGTCATCTCCGGCCAGGGCGCGGTGCAGCCGCAGGCGGCCGGACTGCTGGAGCAGATCTTCCGCGACACGGTCGTGGTCCGCGGCGAGGGCCCGATGGCGCCCCGCGACCCGATCGTGCTGAAGCTGCCGAACGACGCCCAGATGGTCCCCGAGGGGGTCCAGCAGGAGGAGAGCGGCTCCCGCTTCTCCGGTGGCATGGGTCAGCTTCAGCGCGGCCCGGAGATCACCGAGGTCCGGTAGACAGCAGGTAGACAGACAGGCAGCAAAGGGTCGTACCCCTCGGGGTGCGGCCCTTTCTGGTGCGCGGACTCTTGACGGCCTATTGGTCTGTACCTATGGTCTGCGGCCGACGCCTACGTTCATAAAGGCGCTCCATGTTCACATACAGGAACGGAGTCGCTATGCGCCGTACCCCCCTCCTCGCCGCGGCGGCCGCTCTCGTCGCGAGCGTTCTCGCCTGGCAGCCCGCCGACGCCGCCCCCGCCACCTTCGCCCATCCCGGAGTCACGGTCTCCAAGGGCCAGTTGGACTTCACCCGCTCCAAGGTCCTCGCCGGCGCCCAGCCCTGGAAGGGCGCCTACGACCAGATGATGGGGAGCAAGTACGCCGACCAGAACCGCGCGCCCAAGCCGCGCTCGGTGGTGGAGTGCGGCTCGTACTCCAACCCCAACTACGGCTGCACCGACGAGCGCGAGGACGCGATCGCCGCGTACACCAATGCCCTCGCCTGGTACATCACCCGCGACGCCCGCTACGCCCAGAAGTCCATCCAGCTCATGGACGCCTGGTCCGCCGTCATCACCGACCACACCAACAGCAACGCCCCGCTCCAGACCGGCTGGGCGGGTTCCTCCTGGTCCAAGGCCGCCGAGATCGTCAAGCACACGTACACCGGCGGCTGGCCGAACTCCGGCCGGTTCGCGACGATGCTCCGCAACGTCTACCTCCCCGAGATCATCAACGGCTCCAACTCCAACGGGAACTGGGAGCTGACGATGATGGAGGCCGCCGTCGGCATCTCCGTCTTCCTCGAGGACAAGGCGTCCTACGACAAGGCCATGGCGAAGTTCCGGACCCGCACGGCGGCCTACGTCTACCTGGAATCCGACGGCGCGCTGCCCAAGACCGTGCCGAGCCAGAACCTCGACACCCGCGACAAGATCGTCAAGTACTGGCAGGGCCAGTCCACCTTCGTCACCGGACTCACCCAGGAGACCTGCCGCGACTTCACGCACACCGGCTACGGCATCTCCTCGATCTCGCACATCGCCGAGACCAGCCGGATCCAGGGCCAGGACCTGTACGGCACCGACGTCGGCGAGCGGCTGCGGCACGCGCTCGGGTTCCAGTCCAAGTACCAGCTCGGTACGGCCGTACCGAGCTGGCTGTGCGGCGGTTCCCTGCATCTCGGGCTCGGGCCCGTCACCGAGGTCGGCTACAACGCCCTGCACAACCGGCTCGGCCACGCCATGACCAACACCGAGACGCTCACCAGGAACAGCCGCCCGGCCGGCAGCAACAACCTCTTCGTCGCCTGGGAGACCCTCACCCACGGGGACAACCCCTCCTGAGCCGGGGGAACCCCGCCGCCGGGTGCGGTGCGTCAGGGTTGCGTCAAAAGCGACCCGGCCGCCGCACCCGGTGTCATATGTCCGGTTTGCTGGCCGTAAGGTCGACGCTGTGGGACGCGGCAGACTTCGGATCTACCTCGGTGCGGCACCCGGCGTCGGCAAGACGTACGCGATGCTCTCCGAGGCGCATCGGCGTGCCGAGCGGGGCACCGATTGCGTGGTCGCGCTCGTGGAGCACCACGACCGGCCGCGTACCGAGGTGATGCTGCACGGTCTGGAGCAGCTTCCGCGCAAGCAGCTGGCGTACCGGGGCACCGCCTTCACCGAGATGGACGTGGACGCCGTCCTGGCCCGTCGCCCGGAAGTGGCGCTGGTGGATGAACTGGCGCACACCAATGTCCTCGGTTCCCGCAATGCCAAGCGCTGGAAGGACGTCGAGGAACTCCTCGCGGCCGGGATCGATGTCATATCGACCGTCAACATCCAGCATCTGGAGTCCCTCGGGGATGTGGTGGAGTCCATCACGGGGGTGCGGCAGCAGGAGACGGTGCCGGACGAGGTGGTGCGGCGGGCGGATCAGATCGAGCTGGTCGACATGTCGCCGCAGGCGCTGCGGCGGCGGATGGCGCACGGCAACGTCTACCAGCCGGACAAGGTCGACGCGGCCCTCTCGAACTACTTCCGGCCCGGGAACCTGACGGCTCTGCGGGAGCTGGCGCTGCTGTGGGTGGCCGACCGGGTCGACGAGTATCTGCGCACCTATCGCGGTGAGCACCGGGTGTCGAAGATCTGGGGTTCGCGGGAGCGGATCGTGGTGGGGCTGACCGGCGGTCCGGAGGGGCGGACGCTGATCCGGCGGGCGGCGCGGCTGGCGGAGAAGGGCGCGGGCGGTGAGGTGCTCGCCGTGTACATCGCCCGCAGTGACGGGCTGACCGCGGCCTCGCCCAAGGAACTCGCCGTGCAGCGGACCCTCGTGGAGGATCTCGGCGGCACCTTCCATCATGTCGTCGGCGACGACATACCGGCGGCGCTGCTGGCCTTCGCGCGCGGGGTGAACGCCACCCAGATCGTGCTCGGCTCCTCGCGCCGCAAGACCTGGCAGTACGTCTTCGGGCCCGGCGTCGGCGCGACCGTCGCCCGGGAGTCGGGGCCCGACCTCGACGTGCACATCGTCACCCATGAAGAGGTGGCCAAGGGGCGCGGGCTGCCCGTCGCCCGGGGTGCCCGGCTCGGCCGGTCCCGGATCGTCTGGGGCTGGCTGGCCGGGATCGGTGGCCCCGCGCTGCTCACGTTGCTGCTGACCAACGTCGACGCCGACCTCGGTCTCACCAACAACATGCTGCTGTTCCTGACCCTGACGGTCGCGGCGGCACTGCTCGGCGGACTGCTGCCCGCGCTGGCCTCGGCCGCGTTCGGGTCGCTGCTGCTGAACTGGTTCTTCACCCCGCCGGTCAACCGGCTCACCATCGCCGACCCGAAGAACATCCTCGCCCTGGTGATCTTCGTGGGCGTCGCGGTGTCGGTGGCGTCGGTGGTCGACCTCGCCGCCCGCCGGACCCATCAGGCGGCCCGGCTGCGCGCCGAGTCGGAGATCCTCTCCTTCCTCGCCGGGGACGTGCTGCGCGGCGAGACCAGCCTGGAAGCGCTCTTGGAGCGGGTCCGGGAGACCTTCGGCATGGAGTCCGCCGCCCTGCTGGAGCGGGCGAGCGAGGTCGAGCCGTGGACCTGCGCGGGCCGCGTCGGGCTGGGGCCGACCGTGGAGCGGCCGGAGGACGCCGACGTCGACATGCCGGCCGGTGACCACATGGCGCTGGCGCTGACCGGCCGGGTGCTGCCTGCCGAGGACCGCCGGGTGCTCGCCGCGTTCGCCGCGCAGGCCGCGGTCGTCCTGGACCGGCGCCGGCTCCGTGAGGAGGCCGACCAGGCCCGCGCGCTCGCCGAGGGCAACCGCATCCGCACCGCGCTGCTGGCCGCCGTCAGTCATGATCTGCGCACACCGCTCGCCGGGATCAAGGCGGCGGTGAGCAGCCTGCGCTCCGACGACGTGGCGTGGTCCGAGGAGGACGAGGCGGAGCTGCTGGCCGGGATCGAGGAGGGCGCCGACCGGCTGGACCATCTGGTGGGCAACCTCCTCGACATGTCCCGGCTCCAGACCGGCACGGTCAGCGCGATCGTCCGTGAGATCGACCTCGACGAGGTGGTGCCGATGGCCCTCGGCGGGGTGCCCGAGGACAGCGTGGAGCTGGACGTCCCGGAGACCCTGCCCATGGTCGCCGTCGACCCCGGGCTGCTGGAGCGCTCGGTCGCCAACATCGTGGAGAACGCCGTCAAGTACAGCCCGCCGGGCATGCCCGTCCTGGTCTCCGCCAGTTCCATCGCCGACCGCGTCGAGGTGCGTGTCGTGGACCGCGGGCCCGGCGTCCCCGACGACGCCAAAGAGCGGATCTTCGAGCCCTTCCAGCGGTACGGTGACGCTCCGCGCGGCGCCGGAGTGGGCCTCGGGCTCGCGGTCGCCCGGGGGTTCGCGGAGGCGATGGGCGGGACGCTGACCGCGGAGGACACCCCGGGTGGGGGCCTCACGATGGTGCTCACACTCCGCGCGGCCGCGGGACCGCTCTTCCGCCCCGCATTTCCGGAACCCGAAAGGCAGGCCACATGACCAGGGTGCTCGTGATCGACGACGAGCCGCAGATCGTGCGCGCCCTAGTGATCAACCTCAAGGCCCGCAAGTACGAGGTGGACGCCGCGCACGACGGTGCCACCGCCCTTCAGCTCGCCGCCGCCCGCCACCCCGACGTCGTGGTTCTCGACCTCGGTCTTCCGGACATGGACGGTGTCGAGGTGATCCGGGGGCTGCGCGGCTGGACCCGGGTGCCGATCCTCGTCCTGTCGGCGCGCCACTCCTCCGACGAGAAGGTCGAGGCCCTCGACGCGGGCGCCGACGACTACGTCACCAAGCCCTTCGGCATGGACGAACTGCTCGCCCGGCTGCGGGCGGCGGTCCGGCGCGCCGAGCCCCTCGGCGGCGGCGAGGAGGACGTCATCGTCGAGACCGGGACGTTCACGGTCGACCTGGCCGCGAAGAAGGTCAACCGGGACGGCACGGATGTCCGGCTGACGCCGACCGAGTGGCACCTGTTGGAGGTGCTGGTCCGGAACACGGGGCGGCTGGTCAGCCAGAAGCAGCTGCTTCAGGAGGTCTGGGGGCCGTCCTACGGGACGGAGACCAACTATCTGCGGGTCTACATGGCCCAGTTGCGGCGGAAGCTGGAGCCGGATCCTTCGCATCCGAAGCACCTCATCACCGAGCCGGGGATGGGGTATCGGTTCGAGCGCTAGCTCCTGAGTGCCAGTTCCGCGAACCTGGCGCCGATGCGGTGGTGTGTGGCCGCGTCCGGGTGCAGGTCGTCGGGGAGTGGCAGTTCGGCGTGGTCCTGTTCGCCGTAGAGGGCGAGGCCGTCCAGGTAGCGCAGGTTCGGGTCCTCGGCGGTACGGTGCGCCACGATTCGGGACAGTTCCTCGCGGATCACTGTGAGGGTCAGTTTTCCGGTCGCCCGTTCCGCGGGGTCGCCGGTCGCCCGGAAGCGCAGCTCCCCGTTGCTGAGCGCGGCGAGGTCGAAGGCTCCCGGGCCCGGGGTGTTCTCGTGGATGGGGCACAGGATCGGGGAGACGACCACGAGCGGGGTGTCCGGGTGGCCGTCGCGGATCGTGTCCAGGAAGCCGTGGACGGCCGGGGCGAAGGCGCGCAGCCGCATCAGGTCCAGGTTCACCAGGTTGATGCCGATCTTGACGCTGATCAGATCGGCGGGGGTGTCCCGCAGCGCGCGGGCGGTGAAGGGGTCGAGCAGGGCGCTGCCGCCCAGGCCCAGGTTGATCAGTTCCACGCCCGCCAGGGCCGCCGCGTGCGCGGGCCAGATCCCGGTGGGGCTCGCCGCGTCCGAGCCGTGGCTGATGGAGCTGCCGTGGTGCAGCCACACCCGGCGGCCGCGATCGGGCACGGGCTCGACGGGGGCGTCGGCGCGCAGGGCGAGCAGCTCGGTGGTCTCGTTGTGCGGCAGCCAGATCTCCACGTCCTTCTCCCGGGCGGGCAGCCCGGTGAAGCGCAGGGTGGCGACCGGACCGGGGCGACGCTCCAGGCCGCCGGTGGCCATGTCGACGACGAGGGTGTCGCCGCCGTCCGCCACCGACTGCCCGGTCAGGGCGCCGTCGACGAGCAGGTCGTACACCCCGTCCGGACGCGGCGGGAGTCCGACGTACGAACGTTTCGTGGGCCGGGTGTCCAGCTCGACGGCGGTGGCGCGGGTGCGGAAGGCCAGCCGTACGCCGGAGGGCTGGGACTCGGCCATGGCGAGCTGGGGGTCGGCGCACTGGGCGCGGGCCCTGGCGGGGAGCCGGTGCGGGAGCAGGCCCTGCTCGGTGGGCTCCAGTTCCAGGGCGCCGCGCACGAGGTCGGCGGTGAGGGGCGTGGTGAGCATGGGAGGGGCTTTCAGGCTGAGGGCCAGTTGCGGAGCGTTGCGTCGAGGGCGTCCAGGATCCGGGACCAGGACGCGTCGCTGTCGGGGGTGCTGTGGCTGAAGCCGCCCGCCAGCTCCAGGTCGACATAGCCGTGGAAGACGCTGCCGAGGAGGCGGACGGCGTGGGTCTGGTCCGGCTCGGCCAGGTCGTAGCCGCGCAGGATCGCGCGGGTCATCTGGGCGTGCCGTACGCCCGCGCTCCTCGCCGCCGTCTCGGGGTCCAGGCGGAAGCGGGCCGCGGTGTAGCGGCCGGGGTGGGTGCGGGCGTAGTCGCGGTAGACGTCGGCGAAGGCGGTCAGCGCGTCCTTGCCGGCCCGGCCCGCCAGCGCGTCGGCGGCCCGGTCGGCGAGTTCCTCCAGGGCCAGCAGGGCGATCCGGGTCTTGAGGTCGTGGGAGTTCTTGAGGTGCGAGTACAGGCTCGCGACCTTGACGTCGAACCGGCGGGCCAGCGCCGAGACGGTCACCTGCTCGAAGCCGACCTCGTCGGCCAGCTCCGCCCCGGCCCGGGTGAGCAGTTCCGGGGTGAGTCCTGCGCGTGCCATGCCCGCTGTCCCTTCCGTCCCTTCGTCTACCGATACTGATTATGTAATTGCCTAAAGTCTTTAGGCAAGTCGAATGATGCTCACCCTTGGTTGGAGCCCCGGACCCGCGGGTACGTAGCTCTCGGTGCGCCCCGGTACGCTTCAGACATGAGTTCTGTTCCTCGTTCCGAGAAGCCGGTGGGCCGGTTCCGGCGCATGCTCGACCGGCTCTCCTCGTCGCAGGAGGACCTGGAGTCCGAGGAGCTGCGCGAGGACGCCGAGACCGCCGGCTGCATCCGCATCGGTGACTGCCACGACCGACAGATAGTCACCGTTACTGGTACCTTGCGCACGGTCACCCTGCGGCCGCGTGCCGGGGTCCCGGCCCTGGAGGCCGAGCTGTTCGACGGCTCCGCCGCGCTGGACGTGGTGTGGCTCGGCAGACGCTCCATCGTGGGGATCGAGCCGGGGCGCAAGCTGATCGCATCGGGCCGGATCTCGATGAGCCGGGGCCGCCGGGTGCTGTTCAACCCGAAATACGAACTGAGACCCCTCGGACGGGAGTAGCCGGTGACGTCGCTCGACAAGCCGACCGAAGACACCACCGACACCACCACCGCAGACGCTGAAGCCGACGCCCGGGCGGTGACCGAGGCCGCGCTGTTCGAGGCCTTCGGCGGCTTGCGCGGCATGGTCGAGACGGTGCTGCCCGGACTGCTCTTCGTCACCATCTACACCATCAACAAGGACCTGCACATGTCCGCGATCGCCGCGCTCGCGGTGTCGCTGGTGCTGGTCGTGGTCCGGCTCGCGATGAAGGACACCGTCAAGCACGCCTTCAGCGGTGTCTTCGGCGTCGCCTTCGGTGTCGTCTTCGCGATGATGACCGGCAATGCCAAGGACTTCTATCTGCCGGGCATGCTGTACACGCTGGGCCTCGGGCTCGCGTACATCATCACCACGCTGTGCGGGGTCCCGCTGATCGGTCTGATCCTCGGCCCGGTGTTCAAGGAGAACCTCTCCTGGCGCAAGCGCAACCCCGGCCGCAAGAAGGCGTACGCCAAGGCGAGTTACGCCTGGGGCGCGATCCTGCTCGCCAAGTGCGCGATCCTCTTCCCGCTCTACTGGTGGGCGGACACCACCCAGCTGGGCTGGGTCCTGGTCGCCCTGAAGATCCCGCCGTTCCTGCTCGCCGTCTGGCTGACCTGGGTCTTCCTCGCCAAGGCGCCCGCTCCGATCGATGTGTTCGCGGAGATGGAGGCGGCGGAGAAGGCCGAGAAGGAGCGCCAGGCCGGGGCCCGTTCGGCGAACTGAGCCACGTACGACGAAGGGCGCCCCGGGAGATCCCGGGGCGCCCTTCGTCGTCGTGACCCTTAGCTCGACGCGTCCTCGCGGCGCACCGAGAGCAGGTCCTCCAGCTGTTCCTCGCGGGCCTGCGCGGCCACGAACAGCAGCTCGTCGCCCGCCTCCAGGGAGTCGTCGCGGGTCGGGGTGAGCACCCGGGTGCCCCGGATGATCGTGACCAGCGAGGTGTCCTGCGGCCACTCCACATTGCCGACCTGGGTGCCGGCCAGGGCCGACTCCTCGGGCAGGGTCAGCTCGACCAGGTTGGCGTCGCCATGGCTGAAGCGCAGCAGCCGGACCAGGTCGCCGACGCTCACCGCCTCCTCGACCAGGGCGGACATCAGACGCGGGGTGGAGACGGCGACGTCGACACCCCAGGACTCGTTGAAGAGCCACTCGTTCTTGGGGTTGTTGACGCGGGCGACGACGCGCGGGACGCCGTACTCCGTCTTCGCCAGCAGGGAGACGACCAGGTTCACCTTGTCGTCGCCGGTCGCGGCGATCACCACGTTGCAGCGCTGGAGCGCCGCCTCGTCCAGGGACGTGATCTCGCAGGCGTCGGCGAGCAGCCACTCCGCCTGGGGGACGCGCTCGACCGAGATCGCGGTCGGCGCCTTGTCGATGAGCAGGACCTCGTGGCCGTTCTCCAGCAGCTCGCCCGCGATCGAGCGGCCGACGGCGCCGGCACCGGCAATGGCGACCCTCATCAGTGACCGCCCTCCTCTTCGGGACCCTGGGCGAATACCGCCTCGACCTTGTCGACCTCGTCGGTGCGCATCATCACGTGCACCAGGTCGCCCTCCTGAAGCACCGTCTGCGAGCTGGGCAGGATGGCCTCGCCGAGGCGGGTCACGAACGCCACCCGGACGCCCGTCTCCTCCTGAAGCTTGCTGATCTTGTGGCCCACCCAGGACGTGGAGGTGTGCACCTCGGCGAGCTGGACACCACCGGTGGGGTCGCGCCACAGCGGCTCGGCGCCTGAGGGGAGCAGCCGGCGCAGCATCTGGTCGGCGGTCCAGCGCACGGTGGCGACCGTGGGGATGCCGAGGCGCTGGTACACCTCGGCGCGGCGGGGGTCGTAGATCCGGGCCGCGACGTTCTCCACGCCGAACATCTCGCGGGCCACGCGCGCGGAGATGATGTTGGAGTTGTCACCGCTGGAGACGGCGGCGAAGGCGCCGGCCTCCTCGATGCCCGCCTCGCGCAGGGTGTCCTGGTCGAAGCCGATGCCGGTGACGCGGCGGCCGCCGAAACCGGGGCCGAGCCGACGGAAGGCCGTGGGGTCCCGATCGATCACAGCGACCGTGTGCCCCTGTTGCTCCAGGGTCTGGGCGAGCGCGGAACCCACTCGTCCGCAGCCCATGATGACGATGTGCACGACCGTCCTTCCAAGTGTCAAGAGATACTGCTCAGCGAGATCAGGGTCTCAGATCGACGCCCAAGCTACACACGTGCACCAGGACGTCGGCACCCCTGTGCACGGTTGCCGCGCGATCAATCCCTCAGCGGCGGCCTCCGGGGCGATCAGCGGCGGCTGATGCTCCGGACGCTGGCGAGGGTCAGGATTCCGAGGCCGACGAGTGCGGCGGCGGCGCCGATCAGCTGGGCGGTGGTGGCCATGGGACCTCCTGGAGCGGCAACGGCCGGGAAAACGGGCGGGTTTAGTCATATAGACACGCCGATGTCGGGCACCGCGGAATCCGCAGCCGCGCCACCCCTGATTTCACCCGGAGAGCAGGGGCCCGGCGGAACTGGGGTGGCGGGTGGGCGGCAGCCCGTTCGAACGCCTACGATCCTCTGTTGTGTCCAAACTGACCGACGTGCCCAAACGGATCCTGATCGGGCGCGCACTGCGCAGTGATCGGCTCGGGGAAACGCTCCTGCCGAAGCGCATCGCACTCCCCGTCTTCGCTTCCGACCCGCTGTCCTCCGTCGCGTACGCGCCCGGCGAGGTCCTGCTGGTCCTGTCCATCGCGGGCGTGTCGGCCTACCACTTCAGCCCCTGGATCGCGGTCGCGGTCGTGGTCCTGATGTTCACGGTGGTCGCCTCCTACCGGCAGAACGTGCACGCCTACCCGAGCGGCGGCGGCGACTACGAGGTCGCCAACACCAACCTCGGCCCCAAGGCCGGCCTCACCGTGGCCAGCGCGCTGCTCGTGGACTACGTGCTGACCGTCGCCGTGTCCATCTCCTCCGGCGTGGAGAACCTCGGCTCGGCCGTCCCGTTCGTGGTCGAGAACAAGGTGCTGTGCGCCGTAGGCATCATCGTGCTGCTGACGCTGATGAACCTGCGCGGGGTGAAGGAGTCGGGCAGCCTCTTCGCGATCCCGACGTATGTCTTCGTCGCCGGTGTCTTCATCATGATCGCGTGGGGTGCGTTCCGGGGCCTGGTCCTGGACGAGTCGATGGCGGCCCCGACCGCGGACTACGAGATCAAGGCCGAGCACGAGGGCCTGGCCGGCTTCGCCCTGGTCTTCCTGCTGCTGCGCGCCTTCTCCTCCGGCTGTGCGGCGCTCACCGGCGTCGAGGCGATCAGCAACGGCGTCCCCGCCTTCCGCAAGCCCAAGTCGAAGAACGCGGCGACCACGCTCGCCCTCATGGGCGGCCTCGCGGTCACCATGTTCTGCGGCATCATCGGGCTCGCCATGGCCACCGATGTGCACATGGCGGAGAACCCGGCCAAGGACCTCATCAACGACGGCGTGGCCGTCGGCGCCGACTACGTCCAGGACCCGGTGATCTCGCAGGTCGCGGCCGCCGTCTTCGGCGACGGCACGTTCTTCTTCATCCTGCTCGCCGCCGCGACCGCGCTGGTCCTCTTCCTCGCGGCCAACACCGCGTACAACGGCTTCCCGCTGCTCGGCTCGATCCTCGCCCAGGACCGCTATCTGCCCCGCCAGCTCCACACCCGCGGCGACCGCCTCGCCTTCTCCAACGGCATCGTGCTCCTCGCCGGCGCCGCCGCCCTGCTGGTGTGGGTCTACGGCGCCGACTCCACGCGCCTGATCCAGCTCTACATCGTCGGCGTGTTCGTCTCCTTCACGCTCAGCCAGACCGGCATGGTCCGGCACTGGAACCGCCATCTGCGCACCGAGACCGACCAGGCCAAGCGACGCCACATGATCCGCTCCCGCGCGATCAACACCTTCGGCGCCTTCTTCACCGGCCTGGTGCTGGTCGTCGTCCTGGTGACCAAGTTCTCGCACGGCGCCTGGGTCGCCCTGCTCGGCATGGTGATCTTCTACGTGACCATGAGCGCGATCCGGAAGCACTACGACCGGGTCTCCGAGGAGATCGCCGCGCCCGAGGGCCCGAGCGACGACAGCGTGCGCCCCTCCCGGGTGCACTCCCTGGTCCTGGTCTCCAAGATCCACCGTCCCACGCTGCGCGCCCTCGCCTACGCCAAGCTGATGCGCACCGACACCCTGGAAGCGCTCAGCGTCAACGTCGACCCGGCCGAGACCAAGGCGCTCAAGGCCGAGTGGGAGCGACGCGGCATCGACGTACCGCTGAAGGTCCTGGACTCGCCGTACCGCGAGATCACCCGGCCGATCATCGAGTACGTCAAGAACCTGCGCCGGGAGTCGCCGCGCGACGCCGTGTCCGTGATCATCCCCGAGTACGTCGTCGGCCACTGGTACGAGCATCTGCTGCACAACCAGAGCGCCCTGCGCCTGAAGGGCAGGCTGCTGTTCACGCCGGGCGTCATGGTGACGTCGGTGCCCTACCAGCTCCAGTCCTCCGAGGCCGCGAAGAAGCGGGCCCGCAGGCGGCAGGAGTGGAACGCGCCGGGTTCCGTGCGGCGTGGCCCGGCGGTGGAGCGGGCGAAGGACTCCTCGAAGCAGTCGTAGACTGGTGGGCTGTTGCCCCGGCCCGCCCCTCTATGTATCTGGAGTCACCCCGCCATGCAGGCAGAACCGAAGAAGTCGCTGGTGGGGGAGGAGTACGAGGTCGAGGTAGGCCCGGTCGCCCATGGTGGCCACTGCATCGCCCGCACCGACGAGGGCCAGGTGCTCTTCGTACGGCACACGCTGCCCGGGGAGCGGGTCGTCGCCCGGGTCACCGAGGGCGAGGAGGGCGCCCGCTTCCTGCGGGCGGACGCGGTGGAGGTGCTGTCGGCGTCCAAGGACCGCGTCGAGGCGCCCTGCCCGTACGCCGGTCCGGGTCGTTGCGGCGGCTGCGACTGGCAGCACGCGAAGCCGGGGGCGCAGCGGCGGCTCAAGGGCGAGGTGGTCGCGGAACAGCTGGCGCGCCTGGCCGGGCTCACGCCCGAGGAGGCCGGCTGGGACGGCACGGTGATGCCCGCCGAGGGCGACAAGCTGCCGACGGGCGAGGTGCCGCAGTGGCGCACGCGCGTGCAGTACGCGGTGGACCCCGACACCGGCCGGGCCGGCCTGCGCCGGCACCGCTCGCACGAGGTCGAGCCGATCGAGCACTGCATGATCGCGGCCGAGGGCGTCAGTGAGCTCGGCATCGAGCAGCGGGACTGGTCCGGGATGGCGTCGGTCGAGGCGATCGCGGCGACGGGTTCGCAGGACCGCCAGGTGATCCTGACGCCGCGCCCCGGCGCCCGCCTCCCCATCGTCGAGCTGGACAAGCCGGTGTCGGTCATGCGGGTCGGCGAGAAGGACGGCGGCACCCACCGCGTCCACGGCCGCCCCTTCGTCCGCGAGCGCGCCGACGGCCGCACCTACCGGGTCGGCAGCGGCGGCTTCTGGCAGGTCCACCCGAAGGCGGCGGACACGCTGGTGACGGCGGTGATGCAGGGTCTGCTGCCGCGCAAGGGCGAGATGGCGCTCGACCTGTACTGCGGCGTGGGCCTGTTCGCGGGCGCCCTCGCCGACCGCCTCGGCGACGAGGGCGCGGTCCTCGGCATCGAGTCCGGCAAGCGCGCGGTGGAGGACGCCCGGCACAACCTCGCCGACTTCGACCGGGTACGCATCGAACAGGGCAAGGTCGAGGCGGTGCTGCCGCGGACGGGCATCACGGAGGTCGACCTCGTCGTCCTGGACCCGCCCCGGGCGGGCGCGGGCCGCAAGACCGTCGAGCACCTGTCATCCCTCGGCGCCCGCCGCATCGCGTACGTCGCCTGCGATCCGGCGGCGTTGGCCCGGGATCTGGGGTACTTCCGGGACGGGGGGTATCGGGTGCGGACGTTGCGGGTGTTCGATCTGTTTCCGATGACTCATCATGTGGAGTGCGTGGCGATCCTTGAACCGGCCGCGAAGGGCTCCTGACCTGCGGTTTCGTGCGTGCGCATTATGTGCGGTGTGGGCGTTACGGACGATGTCTTGACGCTGAACCGACGCTCGCGACGCTCGTTTGACGCTCGTTCTGATGCGGTGCCAGGTGCCTTGGCGGACACGTCTCACCCTGTCGAGGTGGCGAGCACCGATGGGACGACGAGGGCAGGCGACGCTGAGTGCAGCCACGCCTCACGAGCGGGATCGTTTGACCCGACGCGTCGACCGGAACGCTGGCTGCCGCTGTTTCCCGGGGGCGGGACTCAAGGACGATCGCGCGGCTGCCACGGGGATGCTTCGGTTCAGCGCGAACCTCCGAAGCCGGACGGTCCTCGGTACACCTGTCGCGCCGGTCCCCTGTCGTACGGATGGTTGGCGCTCCTTGTCGTCCAGGGCGGGCATGAGGACGCGGTGTCAGCCCCCGCAGTTCCCGGCGTCGGTGGGGCCATCACCAAGGGCCGCTCCGGACGCCTCCTCGCCGACAGCAACTGGCGCCGGCAAACCTGGTGGCCCGCCGTCGAGGCCGCCTACTACTTCGGCGACGACGGCGAGCTACAGCTGGTCCCGCGCCACCCGCCGCACTCCATGCGCCACACCTGCGCCTCGTGGCTGGCCCAGAAGGGAGTCTCGCTCTACGAGGTTCAGCACCTCCTCGGCCATAAGAGCTTCTCGGAGCCTGGCAGCGTCTGGAAACCCCGCTCACTATCGCCGCATGAACCCTTCGCCCTGTCCTTCACGGACGACAGGGCGAAGTCGTCCGCGGGACGCACTCCCCTGCCGGACTGGATGTCCGCTTCCGCCCAGCGCGTGGGCGGCTGGACGGAAGCGGGGCGGTCCCCTCCGGTGGTTCTTGAGCACGAGGGGCCGCGCGGCCTTCCAGACATGGAAGGTGCGACGCCGGGGGTGGCGTACGTTCTCCATGGTGCGCCATCCGGCTGGTGTCGCAAGGAGAAGTACGGGTTCGCCATGAAAAGGGTTCATTCCGACATGATTTGGCTGCCGCCTGGGCGTTGTTGCAGTAAAGCGCCCTGCTTGCCGGGGCTGATGGGACGTCATCAACGTGGCGCAGTCGCCAGGTGACGGTGAGTTCACTGGAGGCATTGTTCCGCGATCCCATGATCACGTTGAGTGGCGGCCCTCTTGCACAGCATGCTGTCGTGCAACTCCTCCGGGGCGCTTGAGCACCGCCTCGGAGGGGCCTTTCCAGACATTGGTACGTCCTTTCGGGAAGGTGCAATGACAAGCAAGCAGGTGATGACCGTCATCATCCTGGCGGCGGTCCTCACATGGAGCACGGTGATGACCGTGCTGGGGCAACTCGCGGCGTTAGTCGCGCTGTTGCCCTCGCTGGGACTTCTCATCCAGCAGACCGTCTCCGCGCTCTCGGGCTTGGACACCCGGGCCACCACGGCGGCGCCGGCACCGGCCGCGGGGCCGGAGCAAAGTGAGGAGACGCCCCGGTGAAGACGCCCCAAGTACCCGAGCGGCCGGCTGATCCTCCCCACCGTCGCGGCCGACCGCCGGAGCCGATATGCCGAGAGGCAGGCATCGCACACCGGACGTGGCTGGAGCCCGTCCGCAGCCGCTTCGCCGCCAGTGGTCTGACCCTGGACGAACTGGTCAGCCGCTCCGGCTTCTCCAAGACCCGGCTGTCGGAACTGATGCGCGGCAAAGGCCTCTACCCCACATGGGAGATCACCTACAGCGTGGTCCGTGCCCTCGACATACCCGTCGCGCCGCTGCGCCGGCTGTGGCGGGTCGCTGCCATCGAGGCGGATAAGAAGCCGTCCTGGATAGACGACCGAATTCAGGCCGTCCAACCCACCGGCAGCGATGAGCGGCCCCTCGCCCACGTCGCGCTCTATCAGGCCATGGCCGATCCCTACAGCGCCTACGCCCAGGCCTTCCTGCAGTCCCTGCCCCGCGCCCGGCACGCGGTCGGAGAGGTCTTCGATGTCCTGTGGCTGACCTGGGACGACGCCACCTCAAGCCCGGACATGCCCCGCCACGCCTGGCAGATGCTGCGCGCCACGGTCCTCTCCCGCGCCGCCAGACGGCCCGCCGGCCACTACGACCTGCGCGCCGCGGCCTTCTCCACCGCCCACCAGGCGCAGGCCCCCCACCTGATTGAGCGTCTGGCCCGCATCGACGTCCTGGCCCGCTTCTTCGATGCGATCGCCCAACTACCCGACGACCAGATGGACGTCACCGTCCTGCGCTACCTGTGCGGTATCGACCCCGACGCCATCCCCGCCGTCGTCGGTCTGCCCCCGGCCCTGGTTCACACCCTGGACCACCACGCCCGCTGGGCTCTGAAGCAGATCTTCCCCGACACCGAACCCCAGGAGTGATCCCGCAGCCATGAGCACCATCGACGACCTCCTTGCCCAGTCGCTGCTGCTGCGTGAGCCCCATGTCCCCGCCGACGTCGTCCCCCACGACGAGCCGCTCGACGACGACCTGCTGCTATGGCAGCACAGGGGAGACGACACGGTCGACGACAGCGCCGCCCGCAGCCTCGACGCTCTGTGCGAAACGGTCGTCAGCCACTGCACCCCCGCCCAGCTCGCCGACTTCCTCACCGACCAGATCCCCCAGCCTCACACCGCCCGCATCCTGGGCTGCGCCCTGCACCTGGCCGGCGTCGACATCGGCGCCCGCTTCTGGTGGCAGTACGCCGCCGGCGCCGAAGATACCCCCGCTTCCTACTGCCTCTACCTCCAACACCTCGCCCACGGTGAAACCCACGCCGCCGCCCTGTGGCACGCCCAGACCGGCCTCTACGCAGCCGACCAGGACTGCCCCGACACCGAGGACTACGCTCCGGCCCTGCAATCCATGAGCGCCGACAGCAGCCTGGCCACCGTCTTGCGCGTCCTGGCCCAGCTCACCAGCACCATGCCCACCCGGCGACACACTCCGGCTGCGCGCGCCGTCATTGAATTTGTCGCCTCTGCCGTCGCCGGCGGCTACTCCCGCCACCCCGACCTCGAGATCCCCCTGCCCGGCACCTACTTCGCCGAGCAGCTCGAAATCGTCGTCGCCGCCACGACCACCACGCCTGATCAATTCCGGTCCACCTCCGTGCATGCCACGCCGGAGGACGCCTCACCACCGGTCGAAGACCTGCCCAACCGGCTCGCCCCGGACGAGGACCGCAAGCACATTCCCACCAAGGCCGCCCGCCGCGGCCCCGAACACCTCCTGGTTCAGGTCACCGCCGCCGACCACGAACCCACCACAGCGCACACCTTCTTCGAGGACGCCGCAGCCGTCTGCTGGAAGACCGCAACCGCCGCCACCGAACAGGACACCCGCGGCAACGGCATGGCCTACCGCCTCCGCCGCTTCGCCCAACGCCTGTCCCCGGCACCCTCCGGCTTCGGCCAGCTCAGAACAGCAGCATCCTCCGGCGGCGCCACGGTTCCCTTCCACCGGCTGTGAACGGCCTGGCCGGGCACCTCGCGCGCTAGGCGACCGTCAGGGTGCCTACGGCATCGACCCCAACCGATATCTGGCATACGCGAATATGTGTCCTGCATGGAGAGAGGGCTATGGCTGGGCGAAGCGGTGGTTCGCCGCGAGCCCGAACGCCTTCGTGGCGGCTGCACCCTGCCAGCCCCGATGACCGGGAGCAGCGGATCCTTCGCTTCTATCGGGCATGGCTGTGGATGCCTGGGGATCGTTGCCGACCTTGGCGAGCCGTTGGACTTTGTCCCGCCGCTTTCCGTGCCAGCGGCAGCTCCTGCGTGCGGCAGGGGCAACGAGCAACGACGGATTGGTAAAGCATCGCTAAAGCGCCGGGATGCGCCGGCTGCCCCTCACTCGTCCTCTGACGAAAGGCCAATACAGCGCTGACGGCTGACGGCAGGAGGTCTTCGGCGGCCGCGTTGAGGCGAGCGACGCCGTCGGCCGCGACCGCTAAAGCGAATGTCCAGCGAGACCGCTTCGGAGTCGTCGCCGCGCACCTCACAACTCGAAGGAGCCGCAACGCCCATGCGTTCAAACATCAGACGATCGAAGTTCTCGGTGACCGGCAGTCTTGCCCTGGCGGCCGGGCTGACCGCCGGTCTCGGCACGGCACCCGCCGCCGGTGCTGCCACCCCGTTCGCGCCCCTGGCCACCCCGGTCGCGCCCTTGGCTACTCCGCTCATGGGCTGGAACAGCTGGAACCATTTCGGGTGCAACGTCACGCAGCAGAACATCAAGGACGCTGCCGATCAGATCGTTGCCCAGGGGCTGGACAAGCTCGGGTACAGGTACGTCAACGTGGACGACTGCTGGATGGCCCGCACCCGAGACGCCGGCGGCCACCTTCAGCCGGACCCCGTCAGGTTCAAGGACGGGATCAGGGCTCTCGCCGACTATGTCCACAGCAAGGGCCTGAAGTTCGGCATCTACCAGTCGGCGGGCACCACGACCTGTGCCGGACTGCCCGGAAGCCTCGGTCACGAGACCACGGACGCGAACGACTTCGCGGCCTGGGGTGTGGACCTGCTGAAGTACGACAACTGCCCCGACGGCCAAGGCTCCATCGAGCAGCGATACAAGGCGATGGGCGACGCCCTGAAGGCCAGTGGGCGGGCCATCGTGTTCAGCCTGTGCAGTTGGGGCCAAGGAAGCCCGTGGGCGGGATTCGGCTCGGTCAGCGGGGGGAGCCAGTGGCGGACCACCTACGACATCCGCGACTCCTGGTACGACAACAAATGGACTTCCTCGCCCATGGGCGTCATCGACATTCTGGACCAGCAGAAGGGTCTGGAGGTGTTTTCGGGGCCAAGCAAGTGGAACGACATGGACATGCTGGAAGTCGGCAACGGGGCACTCCGCGACGACGAGTACCGGTCGCACTTCAGCCTGTGGGCGCTGCTGAACTCGCCGTTGATCCTCGGTAACGATCTCACCCGGATGTCCGACGCGACAAAGGCGATCATCAAGAATGCCGATGTCATCGCCGTGAACCAGGACTGGGGCGGCTCGCAGGGCAGGCTCATGCGCGATTTGGGCAACGGCAGGCAGGTATGGGCCAAGCCCATGTCGGATGGATCCGTCGCCGTGGTGCTGCTCAACCGATCGGGCGCGGCGGCGGCCATCACGACCTCGGCCGCAGAGATCGGCCTCGGCGGTTCTTCCTCCTACGCCCTCAAGGATCTGTGGACCGGCACCTCGTCCACCTCGGCCAACGGCACGATCAGCGGCCAGGTTCCGTCGCACGGGGTGGCGATGTACCGGGTCAGCCGCACCGGCACCAACGCCGCCGCGCTGCCCGCCGGCACACACAACATCGCGGACCTGACCTGGCTGGCGTCGTCCACCGGTTGGGGAACCATCCGCAGGAACCAGTCCGCCGAAGGGAACGCCCTCACCATCGGCGGCACCACCTACGCCAGCGGCGTCGGAACCCACTCCGATTCCGCGGTCCACGTCTGGCTCGGTGGCGAGTGCCGGAACTTCACCGCGCAGGTCGGCGTGGACAACGAGGTTGGCGCGAACGGCACCGTCCGGTTCCAGGTCTACGGCGACGGCAAGCTCCTGACCCACAGCGACGTGATGAGGGGTGGCCAGGCGGCGAGCACCCTGACCGCGTCCACGCAAGGCGTCAAGCAGCTCGAACTGCGGGTCACCGACGCGCGGGACTACATCCACTTCGACCACGCGGACTGGGCAAACGCCAGAGTCTCCTGCTGAACCAAGTACGCAGTCGAGGCGTCCGGCAACACCCGCGCAGGCCCGGCGACCACCCCGGCCTGCGCGGACTGGTCCGGCGGTTCGACCGCGGGCGACATCGGCAATGGCCCCGCCAACTACGTGACCTTCAACAACGTCACCGCGAACACTGCCGGCAACCGGACACTGACTATCCACTATCTGTTTGACGGGGCCCGATCGTTCTCCATCAGGGCCGGGGACCAACGTAAAGCAAAGTAGAGCGACGGGATGTGGCTGGCCGCTCCCACTTTCACTCCTCTGAAAAGCCGATCTGGTGCAGATGAGAAGGAGCAGCGGCAGAACGTTCCGCGGCCACGTCAGCAGCAGGTCAGCGGGCGGTGATCGTCGCACCCATTGAGGGGCGTCGCCGCTCGCCATGCACTTGCCGCCTCACCCCGTCGAACACCAACTCAACGAGGACCACCACCCAATGCCCCTGCTGGGCCGCCCGGCGCCACTCGTCGACCTGGCGCGGGTGCTGCGGCGCCACGGGCGTCGGCCGATGTCCGAAGGAGATGCGGAGATCGCCAGGCTTTGAGGGGCCAGGCAGAACTGGCCCGAGTCGGTGCGCGATTTCGGAGTTCGGCAGTCGGCGTGGTGTGAGTGCAGCGGTGTCCTCATCCATCGCCAAGCGTACTGAAGCTGTCCTCGGTGACGGATCGTCAGGTCCCCCGAGTGATCGGCTGGCTGACGGTTGCTCACTTTGACTGAGTTCAGTCGATAGACTTGCACACTTTGATTGACGATCGACGTAAGTCTCCCTAGGATCCCGGACGGGTTCCCACCCTTTGGGGTCTGCTGAGAGGAAAGCCGGGCATGTCTCGACCGGTCTCGCTGTTCGTCGGTGGTCGGAAAGCAGGCCCGAACCTGCACCGCGCAGCCGCGCCAGCAAACGTGACCTGACGGGATCCTTCGGCTCTCAGCGGCCCGCCACCTTCCCACTAGAGGAAAAGAAGGCGATTCACTTGTCACCCCCGAGAAGACCGTTTGCACGAATCGCGGGCCGGATGCTGCTCATATGCCTCCTGGCCGGGCTGTCCTTGACCGTCCCCGCGGTCTCCGCGACCGCCGCCCCGCAGACGCCCGGTGTGACGCTGCGGGTCTTCGACCTGCAGACCTCGTTGAGCAAGCTGTGCACGCTCAAACCCGGGCAGACGCCCAACGTCGACAAGCTGATGCCGACGGTCAACTGGACGACGACCGCCGACTTCAGTTCGGCCGACGGCACGGTCAACATGGCCGACAACTTCATCAGCGAGGTCACCGGGAACATCACCGTTCCCGCCACCGGTGACTACACCTTCCGGATCACCAGCGACGACGGCTCGCGCACGTGGATCGACGGCAACCTGGTCATCGATCACGACGGACAGCACGCGCCGACCGCCAAGGAGGGGACGGTCAAGCTGACGGCGGGCATGCATGCGCTGCGGATCGAGCACTTCGACGCCGGCGACCGTCAGCAGCTCACACTGGAGTGGCGTACGCCTGGTTCATCGCAGTTCGTGCTGGTGCCGAACTCGGCGTTGAGCACGGATGCCGACGTGACCCGGGTGACCGCGCCAGGGCGTAAGTACTGCGAAGGGGCGACGGACTCGCCCGGCGACGGCCTGCCGCTGAACGCCGTACATCCGGACTACACGCTCACCGACCTGCGCCCGGCCGGGTTCCAGCCGCAGGTGAGCGCGATGGACTGGCTGCCGGACGGCCGCCTGGCCATTGCCACCTGGGGCGGCAGCAACAACAAGCTCGGCGAGGTCTACCTGCTGAGCAATGTCACCGGTGCCACCTCACCCGAGCAGGTCACGAAGAAGCGGATCGCCAGCGGCCTGCAGGAGCCGATGGGCCTCAAGTACGTCGACGGCAAGCTCTACGTGTCGGAGAAGTCGCGACTGGCAGAGCTGCCCGACCTCACCAGCGACTCGACTCCTGACAAGCTGCGTACCGTGGCGACCTGGCCATACGGCGGAAACTTCCACGAGTTCGCGTTCGGGCTGCTGTACAAGGACGGCTACTTCTACCTGAACCTTTCCGTCTCCATCAACTTCGGCGGCGCCACCACGGATCCGCAGCCCGCGGGGAAGGGCCGCGGCACCACGATCAAGGTGAACAAGGACACCGGCGCGGTGCAATACGTCGCCGGCGGCCTGCGCACGCCGAACGGCATCGGTTGGGGGCCTGAGGGCGACCTCTTCGCCACCGACAACCAGGGCGGCTGGCTGCCGTCGTCGAAGCTGGTGCACATCAAGCAGGACCGGTTCTTCAACCACTACACGAACCCCGCCGGGCCCTTCGACAGCAAGCCGGTGACCCGGCCGGTCCTGTGGCTGCCGCAGAACGAGATCGCGAACTCGCCGAGCACACCACTCCTGATGAAGGACGGCCTGTTCGCCGGCCAGTTGCTGTTCGGTGATGTCACCTACGGTGGCATCCAGCGCGCATACCTGGAGAAGATCAACGGCGAATACCAGGGCGCGGTGTTCCGTATGACCCAGGGACTGGAATCCGGAGTCAACCGGCTCAGCCTCGGCCCCGACGGCGCGATCTATGTGGGCGGTCTCGGCGGGGACGGTAACTGGGGACAGGAAGGCAAACTGAAGTACGGCCTGCAGAAGCTGACACCCAAGACCACCAACAGCGCCTTCGACATCCGGTCGATGCGGGTGGTCAGCGGCGGCTTCGAACTCGAGTACACGCAGCCGTTGTCAGCGGCGACGCTGAACTCGCTGGCCTCCCGCTACACCGCCAAGCAATGGCGATACGTCCCCACCTCCGCCTACGGCGGCCCGAAGGTGGACGAAGAGACGCTGTCGGTGGCGTCGGCGACCCCGTCAGCCGACGGCAAGAAAGTCACCCTCAAGCTCAACGGCCTGAAGACCGGCCGGGTGGTCTACCTTCGGTCGCCGCAGCCCTTCTCCTCGGCCTCGGGGAAGTCGCTGTGGAGCACCGAAGCCTGGTACACGCTCAACGCGACGCCGACCGATGCGTCCACCGGCCCGGTGGTCGGCCTGGCGAACAAGTGCCTGGACGTCAAGGGCGGCGTGACAGCGAATGGCACTCAGGTCCAGCTCTACCAGTGCAACGGCACCGCGGCTCAGACCTGGGCCCGGGCCGGCCAGACGCTGAAGGCGCTGGACAAGTGCCTGGACATCAACGCCGGCTCGACCCAGAACGGAGCCAAAGTCCAGCTGTGGGACTGCAACGGGGGTGACAACCAGAACTGGGTTCCGCAGGCCGACGGCACCCTGGTCAACCCCAGCTCGGGCAAATGCCTCGACGTCAACGGCGAGACCAGCGCCGACGGCACACCGGTCAGCCTCTGGACATGCCACGGTGGCAGCAACCAGAAATGGTCGGTGCCCGACCTCTACGAGGCCGAAAGCGCGGCCTTGAGCGGTGGCGCCAAGGTCAACAGCGATCATCAGGACCACACCGGCAGCGGATTCGTCGACGGCTACGGGACCAAGGGCGCCACCACGACGTTCACGGTGAACGCCGCCAGGGCCGGCGTCCACAACGTGGGCCTGCGATACGCCAACGGCCCGAACCCGTCCTCGGGAACCAAGTCGATCAGCGTGTACGTCAACGGCACCAAGGTCAAGCAGATGCGATTGGCCGACACCGGGAGCTGGGACTCCTGGGCCACGCAGACCGAAGCCCTGACCTTGAAGGCCGGTGCCAACACCATCGCCTACAAGAACGATCCCGACGACGCCGGGCACGTCAACCTCGACAACATCCACGTCGCCCAGGCTCCGCGGATCACCCTGTTCGACGGCACGAGCCTGGCAGCCTGGGAGAAGAGCACCGGAGGCGAGGCCGCCTGGCCCGTCGCGTCCGGCTCCATGGAATCCCTCGGTGGCGACATCCGTACCAAGCAGACATTCGGTGACTTCAAACTCCGCGTCGAGTGGCTGGAACCCAACTACCCGCCGGACGTGACCGGACAAGCCCGCGGCAACAGCGGCGTCTACCTCCAAGAACGCTACGAGGTCCAAGTCCTCGACTCATACGGCGACACCACCCTGGCCAACGACGAAGCCGGCGCGATCTACAACAAACGCGCTCCCGACCAGAACATGTCCACCGCCCCTGGGACCTGGCAGACCTACGACATCACCTTCCGCGCCGCCCGCTACGTCAAGGGCGTGAAGGTCGACAACGCCCGCGTCACTGTCGTCTGGAACGGCACCACGGTCCACAACGACGTCGCTGTCGACGGCGGCACCGGCGGCAACATCCCCGAAGGTCCCACACCCGCAGCGATCCGCCTCCAAGACCACAACGACCCAGGCGCCAACCCCCGATTCCGCAACATCTGGATCGAACCAATCGCCTGACCAACCAGCCGTGTGGGCCCCACACTCTCGGGCCCACACGGCCAACACCCAAGCCCTGAGCACTGTCCGGCGCAGCGGGAGGGGTTGCTGCGCCGGACCGTCGTCACTGGCCGTGGCGCCCGAAGTCACCATGTCTCGGGCGCGGCCGACCTCAGCGTGCGCGGTGGGAAGACGCGGCGCGCTTGCGGCGGGTCTTCATAAGGATGGCGCCACCGAGCACGGCCAGCGCGAGAGCGCCGATCGCGATCGACACGGAGGTGCCCATGTCGCCACCGGTCGCGGCGAGGTCGGCGTCGGACGAGGCCGGCTTGGTGCCGTCCGACTGCGGTTCCGCACCCTGCTCGGACGGCTCGTCGGAGGTGGGCTCGGTGCCTTCGGTGTCGGTGGTCGCCGACCCCACGCTGAAGTGCATCTTGAATTCCGACTCATCGGCGATCCGCGCCTCCTCCTTCGTCGCGCGGTTCGCCAGCCTGTAGTGCTCCTTGTCCGGGCCGGCAGCGTCGAACATCATCCAGTGCTGCCGCTCGTCCCCCTTGTCGCAGGCGCTCAGGACATGCGCCTTGTCGCCGGACTCGGTGCTGCTGAGGCACTGCTTCGTGCCCTTCAGCTCCAACTGGAAGTAGCCGTCGGTGCTGATGGTGCGGCGCCACACGGTGTCGTCCCCGCACTCCTTCTGGGCAGCGGCCTTGCCGGCACCCCCGGATGCCAGGCACTGCCCCTTGGTCCCCACCAGCTGGGCGTCCACCGGCGGCGCCGGCTGGTTCTTGATGAGGTACGGGCTGTTGGCGATGTTCCCCTCGGGGTTCTCGGCGAGCGGGCTGCCGGGTGCGGGCCGCGGGTGGAAGTACGCGAACTCGTCCTTCGCGCAGTCCAGTACGGTCCCCGCCAGCAGGTCGTCGCAGCGCGGCGTCTGGTCGGCGCCGCGGCAGATGGGGTCGTTGCCCTGGTCGTCGGCGCCGTTGCAGTGGTTGAGCCCGAAGGCGTGGATCAATTCATGGGTGAGGGCTTGCTCGCCCCAGCACC
This sequence comes from Streptomyces davaonensis JCM 4913, assembly GCF_000349325.1. Taxonomy (GTDB): domain Bacteria; phylum Actinomycetota; class Actinomycetes; order Streptomycetales; family Streptomycetaceae; genus Streptomyces; species Streptomyces davaonensis. Next base: position 2,902,962 of record NC_020504.1, on the reverse strand, counting down.
CGAACGTCACCCCACCCCATCCGCCGCCGAGACCACCGGCATGGGCGCCGCCGCCGAGCCCGCAGCCGTCCACACCTTCGGCGTCGACAAAGTAGACGGGCTTGTGCCGACCGAAATAGCCGCTGTCGTCCTTGACCAAGTGCTCCTTTATCCAGTCGTCCGCATGTCCTCGGGCCTCGCCCAGGCTGAGCTTGTCCGGGAGGTCGGCGCCGATCGGGGTGACCTCGATCTGACAGTTGTCGTCCTGCACGAACCGCAGCCTGCGGCTGTCGCCCTGTCCGAAGCGCTGGGCACTCGCCTCGAAGGTCTGGTCGATGTTCCAGGCGATGCGCTTGACGGTGTCACGCATCTCCTCGAATCGGCTCTCGCCGTTGCGGTACACGTAGAAGACCTGGATCCAGCCCTTGTCCGGGCTGTCCTTCTTGTCGCAGGCCACGGGGGGAGTGACCGCCGCCGACAACTTCCCCGCGGGTGCGGCCTTCGCCGTGCCGGTCCAGCCCGGCAGACCGATCAGGGTCCATGCCAGGGCCATCACCATGGCGAGGATTGCGGGGACGGTGAATCCCCACCTCAGTCTGTGTCGTGTGCTCACACTCGGTTCCTCTGCTCGCGGGACAGCGCGGCAGGGCGGTCGGGGCCTGAGTGGAGGGGGTCGGGCAGGACCGTAACAACGATTCGCGGCGGACGTCCAACTGGACCGCCGTCCGCAGCGAAAAGGTAAAGCATCGGCAAAACGTCGGGATGTGCCGAGTGGCTCTCACTTCTCCCTCAATGAAGGCCAATACGGCACAGACGAGAGGGGCAGTGCCAGGACGTTCCCGTGGTCATGAGGACAGGGGGTCAGCGGGTGGCGGTGCCACAACCCCCAGTGCGGCACCGCCATCCGCCCTGTACGTCACCACGTCACGTATATCCGCCGGACGGACCGTGTAACGGTTCGATAACGCCGCGGGACGGTTTAGTCATAGCCTGCTCCCCGCAGAGGAGATGCTTTCGTCCCGTCCCCGGCCCAGAGAATGACCGATATGCGCAACAGCACCCCCGGCGACGCCGCCGGACCGGTCGGCAGTGACGCCGACCTGACTGTCCACATACGCAGCGGCGTGCCCGGCGACGCCCAGGCCGCGGCGGAGGAGCTTTACCGGCGACACCGCGCTCCGGTGCTGGCCTACGCGCGCACCTGCACCCGGGACTCGCACACTGCGGAGGACCTGACCTCGGAGGCGTTCGCCCGGGCGCTTCGGGCCGTACAGGGCGGCAGTGGCCCTCAGGATGCCTGGCGCCCCTATCTCCTGACGACAGTCCGCCGGACCGCGGCCGCCTGGTGCCGGACAGCGCGTCGCACGGAACTCGCGCCCGATTTCGAGGCCTGGCTGTCCGAAGCACCGATGGCGGAGAGCGGAGAGGAGTGGCTGCTGCACCAGGAGGAGGGCAACCGGGTGGTTCGCGCCTTTCGCAGTCTCCCCGAACGCTGGCGGACCGTCCTGTGGCACTCGGCGGTCGAGGGTGAGTCGCCGGAGCGGATCGCGCCCTTGCTCGGCCTCAGCGCGAGCGGCGTCGCCTCGCTCACGGCGCGTGCCCGGGAAGGGCTGCGGGAGGCGTATCTGGCGGAGTACGCCAGCGATCCGGATGCGTCGGAGGAATGCCGCCATTACACGGGCCTGCTCGCCGCCTCGATCCGCCGCGCCGGGCGGCGCCGCCGCCATCAGGGCCTGGAGCGGCACCTCGCGGACTGTCCCCGGTGCCGCCACGCGAGTCTCGAACTGCGCGATCTGAACGAGACTTTGGGTGTCGCGCTGCCCGTCGGTGTCCTGATGTGGGCGGGAGCCTCGTACGGGTCGAAGGCCGCCGGTGCCGGCGGAGCCGCGGCCGGCCTCGGCAAGACCGCATCCGGTATGGGTACGGGCCTCAAGGCGGTCGGCATCGGCGCTGTCGTGCTGGCCATCTCCGTCGGCGTCTACCTCCCCTTCAGGGACGGCGACGAGCCCCGAGAAGCCCCCGCTCCGAGGGCAGCTGCCCCCACCTCAACTCCCCCTCCGAAACCGAGTGAGTCCCCGTCATCGTCCCCTACCCGTAACCCGACGCCCTCGCCGAGCAGGCCCACCGCGTCGCCGCCCCCGTCCTGGTCGCCCGCCGCGACCGACCGGACCCAGCTACCGATCGTGTCCACCGGAAGGTGCATGGACATCGACCCGGTCGAGGGGGCCGAGCCTTACGAGGCCGCGTGTGACGGTAGCCGCACGCAACAGTGGGAGCTGCTCGTCGACCGCGCCGCACACGAGGTACGGCTTCGCAATTACGCGACCGGGATGTGCCTCGCCAATTCGGGTACGGAGGCGGACGGCGCCCCGGTCCGTCAGCAGCGCGCCGCCTGCACGTCGACGGAGCCCACCGCCCGCTGGACGTATTACGCGGGCGGGGACGGCAAGGTCGTTCTCGCACAGCTCGGATCCGGCCTGTACTACCTCGGTCTGGACGACTGGCACAATGCCGCACAGGGCAATCCCAACTCTCCAGCCATCGGTACGACAGCGAACTACTACAACACGCCTTCCCTGCGCTTCCGTTACGCGGGGGACGCCTTCAGCGTTTGACGATCGCCGTCCGGCTGGTGCTCCTCCTCACCAGCCGCTGGCGAAGGCCTGCGTCCACCACGGCCCTCCGGATGCGTCGTCGTGCATCCCCAGGCCCATTTCCTTGAAGTCGCAGTTGAGGATGTTCGCGCGGTGACCTGGACTGTTCATCCACGAGCCCATCACGTCGGCAGGGGACCCCTGGCCTGCCGCGATGTTCTCGCCCACGCTCTGCCAGCTGTAGCCGGCCGCGGTGATGCGGTCGCCGGGGCCCTTCCCGTCAGGGTTGGTGTGGTCGAAGTAGTGGCGTGCCGCCATGTCTTCCGAGTGGCGCTGGGCCGCCGTCGTGAGCTTGCCGTTCAGTGCGAGCGGACCGCATCCCGCCTTGCCGCGTTCGGCGTTGACCACTTCGAGGACCTGCGCGGCGACGTCGGCGGGCGCGGCCGCAGCCGGGGGAGCCTGCTGCGGCGTCCGGGCGGGCGTGGGTTCCGGCTTCGGCTCGGCGGTGCTCGTCCCCGGTCGGGATGTGGCCGTCTTGCTGGGGCTCGGCTTGGAAGAAGGGGAGCTGGGGGAGGGAGTGGGAGCAGCGGACCGCGAGGTCGCAGACGGCGAAGGGCTCTGCGGGGCAACGGCCTTCGCGGGAGCGGCCGACTCCACCGCGGCCAAGGGGCGGGGCTCGTCGGACTCCGACGGGTCGCTCAGTACGACGGCGGTGCCCCCGGCGATCACGACCGCGGTTGCCGCGGCCACGACGACGGTACGGCGGCGCTGTGCCGCTCGCTCGCGGCGCACCTCGGCACGCGTGTTGCTTGGTGTGCCGACTGGCGGTTCGGCAGAGGTGAAGAGCCCCGCTGACGAGTGCGTGGTGCGGGAGGAACGACGTGGCATGTGGACTACTCCGGAGGGGCAAGGGCTGCGTGCGACAGCGGTCGCACGCAGCCCAAGGGGCTGTCATTCCGGAAGAGTTCGGCCCCCGGCAGCCGTCCCGCCGCGTTATGCGGTCGTTACCTCCGTCAGGTGGGCAGTGTCCATTGCTGGTTCGCGCCGGTGTGGCAGGTGTAGAGGATGAGTTTGCTGTTGTTGGCGGTGGCTTCGGCGCTGACGTCGAGGCACTTGCCGGACGCGGTGTTGCGCAGGCGGCGGGTGTCGGTTTCGTAGGCCCACAGCTGGGTGCCGGAGGGCGTGCAGGGAGAGACGGTGACCGGGGTTCCGGCGGTCGTGGCGGCGGCGGTCATGCAGACACCGAGCGATCGGACCGTGCCGTCGGCGGCCGGCGTCCAGGTTTGGTTGGCGTCGCCGTGGCAGTCCCAGATGGTGAGTTGGGTACCGGGAGAGGTCTGGGAGGCGGGGATGTCCAGGCAGCGGCCTGAGCCGACGCCTTTGATCTGGCCGGTCCGGGCGGGGGAGTACACCTCGAATTCGTAGAGCGAGTAGCCGTAGGTGGTGCCGCGCTGGGTTCCGTTCATGCGTACATAGCGGCCGGTGCCGGTGAGGCCGGTCAGGTCGTCCACGCCGCCGTCGCCCGCGGCGGTGCTGTGGCGAGTGGTCCAGGTGGAGCCGTCGGTGGAGGTCTGGATCTGGTAGGCCTTGCCGTAGGCGGCCTCCCAGCGGAGGACCACCCGGCTGATCGGGACGTTCGAGCCGAGGTCGACGGTGATCGTGCTCGGGTCGGTGTGGGCACTGGACCAGCGGGTGGCCGGGTCACCGTCGACGGCCTGGGCGGCGGGGAACGACGGTGTCTCGGTCGAGGAGGCCGTCACCGGGCGGTTGTACGCCAGGTTGCCCGGGATCGGCCGCACCCAGCCGGGGGAGCGGCCGATGGTGTCGGAGAGCTGGGTGAACTCGGAGTAGGTCGGCACAGGCTTCGGCGAGCCCCAGGTCTGCTGGGCGATGACCCGCAGGGTGTACTTGATGCCCGCGGCGATCTGGTCCTCGGTCTCGGCGCCCGGGGAGTCGGCCCATACGTGGACGTTGCTGCCCAGGTTGCGGGCGGGCTGGTCGATGGAGCCGCCGGCCTGGAACAGGTTGGGATGCCACGTCTCGTAGCCCCACTTGTTGTCCGGCTTGCTGCCGCCCAGCACGTAGTAGGTGGGGTTCCAGGACTGGTTGGAGATGGTGTGGCCGCGGGCGAGTAGTTGCTGCGGCGTGAGTCCGTAGTCGTACCAGTACTCGACATGGATGTTGGCGGCCGGGTTGATCGTGCCGTCATCGTGCCGGATGCCGTCGTTCCACATCCGCATGGTCTTGCCGCCGGCGCGGACGATGTCATTCGCCCAGTTGATGAAGCCGTAGTAGACGTCCTTGGGCTTGGCGTTCGCGCCGTACTTTGCCTTGGCGTAGGTGTGCAGCTGCGGGTAGTCGCTGTAGCTGTCGCCGAAGTGGCCGATGTATTCGTCCGCGCCGATGTGCCAGTAATTGCCGGGGAACAGCGGCAGGTACTCCTTGATCAGATCGCTGATCAGCGTGTAGGAGGCCTCCTTGGACAGGTCGATGAGGCTGTCGCGGACCACGCCGCTGCTGGATTTCAGCTTGAGTTCGGGCTTCGCCGCGAGGATGGCGTCCATGTGCCCCGGGAAGTCGATCTCGGGAACGATGGTGATGTGGTGCTTCGCCGCCAAAGCCACCAGCTCCCGGATCTCCTGCTTGGTGTAGTGCTGCGCGGAGACGATCTCGGGGTGGGTGCTGGACTCCAGCCGGAAGCCGAAGTTGTCGGACAGGTGGAAGTGGAAGGTGTTGAGCTTGAGGTAGGCCAGCTCCTTGATGTGTTTGCGCAGCCAGTCGACGGTGAAGTACTTGCGGCCCTGGTCGACCATGAGTCCCCGTTCGGGCTTGGTCGGCGCGTCGATGGCTGTGCCCGCGGCGATGGTCGGCGACTGGCGCAGGAGCTGGAGCACGGTCCGGGTGCCGTAGAACGCGCCGGTGTCCTTCGACGCCTTGATCTCGATGCTCGATCCGACGGTCATCGTGTATCCCTCGGCCGGTGTACTGCCGCCGAGGGAGAGCCGGATGTCCCCGGCCGCGGCCGTGCCGTGCACGACCGGGACGGTCCGGCCGGTCTGGGCGCGCAGATCGTCGGCGAAGGTCGCGGCGTCGTCGTCGAGTTGGGCCGCGAAGGCGGGATCGACCACGATCTTGCTCGTGGCGGTGAAGGTGTACGAGCCGGACGCGGGCGTCCATTGACTCAGGGCGGGAATGGTCTGCCGGCCGGGTGCCGCGGCCGGGGCGGCCTGCGTCGGCGACGGCAGGAGAGTGAGAAGCGCGGCGCTCAGGAGCGCGGCGATCACACCGGCAAGGCGTCTCATGGAACTCCTTCGTGAGGATGCAACGGCCTGGAATGGGACGGGAGTTCGGTGTGGGACGGCATCCCCTCCGTCCCACACCGGGCGTGCTCACCTCAGCTGGGAACGGTCCATTGCTGGTTGGTGCCGGTGTGGCAGGTGTAGAGGATGAGCTTGCTGCCGTTGGCGCTGGCGCCTGCGTTGACATCGAGGCACTTGCCGGAGGCGGGATTGCGCAGACGCTGTGCGGTGGCTTCGTAGGTCCACTGCTGGGTGGGGGCGGCGGTGCAGGGGGAGAGGGTGACCGGTGCCAGGTCGGTGAGGGTGGCCGCGGTCATGCAGACGCCCAGGGCGCGGACCGTACCGTCGGACGAGAGCTGCCAGGTCTGGTTGGGGCCGCCGTGGCAGTCCCAGATGACGAGCTGGGTCCCGGTGGTGGTGTTGGCGCCCGGGATGTCCACGCAGCGGCCGGAGCCGACGCCCTTGACCGTGCCGGTCGGGGTGCCGGTGCCGGGCGCGTCGCCGGTGGGTGCGGTTCCGTTGGGCAGTGTGGCGCCGGAGGCGACGACGGTGAAGGCCGCGCTGGTCGACTTGGTTCCGGTCTTGATGTGGAGCGTGCCCCCGCGTGTTGCCGGATCGAAGAACCAGCCGGTGGTGGCGGCGTCGAAGGCTGCCTCAGTGGCGTGAGCGGTGAGGGTCGTGCCGTCGAGCTTCACTGTGGTCGGGGCGCTGCTGACTCGAAGGTCCAGCTGGTAGCCGCGGGAGGCGGCCTTGCCCGTGTAACTGCCCTGGGAAGCACCGACGTTCACGGTGATGTCGCCGGTTCCCTGGGCCGGCGCGGTGACGTCGACCTTCTGACGGGCGAATGCGCCGGTCCGGTGAGCGCGGGTCACCCCGTCGTCCTCGTAAAGGGTGAAGGAGGAGGAGCCGCGCGGGTGGATGTCGAAGGTGATCGGGGTGTGCGGCTTCTCGCCGCTGTGGTTCATCTGCGGCCACATCGGCACGATCGAACCGGCCTTCACCAGCAGCGGCAGGGTGTCGAGGGGCGCCTTGTAGTCGTCGATCCAACCCGGGCCGGTCCAGGTCTTGCCGGTCCAGTAGTCGGTCCAGGTGCCTGCGGGCAGATAGATGTCGTCACGGGTGGACGTGTCGGAGGTGACGGGGGCGACGAGGAAGGCGTCGCCGGCCATGAACTGCTGGGAGGTGAGGTTGCCCCGGGAGACGGCGTCACCGGGGAACTCCAGGGCCATGGGGCGGACGGTCGGCACACCGGACTGCGAGGCGTTGGCGGAGTGCGTGTAGAAGTAGGGCGTCAACCGCATCTTCAGCTTCAGGTACTTGCGGTTGATCGACAGATAGGGCTCGCCGAACCTCCAGGGCTGCTTGTCCTGATACCCGGCCGACGGGTTGGTGGCGCCCCAGCCGGACATGGTCATGAACGCCGGGGTGAACGCCTTCCACTGCAGATCGCGGACGTACGTGGGGCCGGAGCCCCCGTAGATGCCGTCGACGTCGCCCGTCGCGTAGTTGAAACCGGAGAAGGCCGCACCGGCGATGGCGGGCACGTGCCAGCGCATGTCGTTCCAGGTGCCGAAGGTGTCGCCGGTCCAGACGACGGCGTTGCGGTGGGTGCCGGCCCAGCCGTCGACCGTCCAGACGAAGCGCCGGGCATCGGAGTTGTTTTCGATTCCGTTGACGGCTGCCTGGACGCCGTCGAAGGCGGGTTCGTATCCGCCGCCGACCCAGGCGACGTCGGTCTTCACGGCGCGGGATCCGGCGGTGCCGACCTCCCAGCCGATGTTGGAGAGGCTTCGCTCGGTCCACAAGCCCGACTGGAAGCCGAGCTTCTTCAACTCACTGACGGTGGAGGGCAGTTCTTCGTACTCGCAGCCGTAGCCGTCGTTGGGCAGGAACCAGCCGGACGGCATGTCCTTGGCGCGGGCGTCGCGGGCGTAGTCGAGGACATCGGGGGTCTTGAGGTGTCCGGGCCGGTTCTGCGGTCCCTGCTCCGGGTCGGTGTTGTACGTGGACCAGCAGTCTGCGTTGCCGAGTTCGAGTCCCCAGATGGGAGCGAGGAACGGTTTGCCGGTGACGTCGGTGTAGTCGCCGAGGAGGTTCTTGGGTGTGTCCCCGACGAAGAAGTAGGCGTCGTACCGGCTTTCGTCGTGCCGGGTGGTGACGGGCGAGTGGAAGTTGTACTGGCCCGGCTTCCAGGTGTTGCGCATGACCGCATAGCCGTTGGTCGACATGTAGAACGGCGCGGGGCTGGCGTTGGTGTTCTCCTTCCACTGGTTGTCGACCTTGACCGGGACGGACATGCCGCGCAGCGCCCATTGACCGAGGCGGAGCCCGGTGCCGTAGAACTGCTCGTCGGCACCGCGTGACAGGCTCTGAGTGACGCTGCTCGCGTCCCAGGTCAGGCCGGAGGTCTCGGACCAGATGAGCGTGGCGTTGTCCGCCTTGTAGAGGGCGAACCGCAGGGGTGACTTGTAGGCCCGCAGGGTGAGGGAGTTCGTCGAGATCCGGTAGTGGTCACCGGCATCGGCGTACGTCGGGTTGACCGCGCCGAATTCGGTCTTCGTGGCGAGCTTGCTGCCGACGGGGTCTGTGAAGGTGCCGTCGGGGGCGAGCCACAACCGGAAGATGTCGGCGCGGGCGAAGTCGACCCGGACCTTGGCCGGGCCTGCAGTGATCGTGAAGGTGTCGCCCGCCTGGCTGAAGCCGGTGATGGAGCCGACGGTCGCGGCGGAGGCGGGCGCAGCCGTGCCCAGCACATGGGCCAGGCAAGCGATGAGGAGCAGGGCCAGGGGGGCACCGAGTCTGCGGTACCGGTGGCGGACTGGGGGCATGACGGTCCTCTCGGAGGAGAGCGGTCCGGAGCCCCTGCCCGGCGGCACGCGCACCGCGCCTCGACTCAGGTGGAGAACTCCGGACCAGTTGCGGCGGTGCAGGCATGCCAGCTCAGACGTGACGTGTACCCGTCACTTTGGAGAGTAAGAGGCATTTATGTCGACCGTCAAGCAAAAGTGTAAGAGGATGCGGCATAAGAGGCCGGCCGTGCGGCGGAGTCAGCTTCTCAGCGCGACGGCCGACGCTGCCCAAGTACACGTGCCCGTGGCTCGCTTCGCCGAGGTCACTCAGGCGAGCGTGCGGTCGATCGCGTCCGAGGCGAGGGCCTCGTCGATGACCATGGCTGCGGCGCCGATGACACCCACCTGTTCGCCCAGGCGGGAGACGCGGATCTGGAGGTTGGCGGTGGCCAGCGGGAGGGAACGGCTGTAGACGCGCTCGCGGACACCTGCCAGCAGGTGCTCTCCGGCCTCGGCGAGCTCACCGCCGATGACGATGACGCTGGGATTGAAGAAGCTCACCAGGGAGGCCAGCACGTCACCGACGTTCCGCCCCGCCTCACGCACGAGTGAGATGGCGGCGGGCTCGGCCGCCCGGACCTGGGCGATGACGTCCCCGGCGTTCCGTGCCTCGATCCCCGATACGCGCAGCCGGGCGGCGAGCGCGTTGCCTCCGGCGATGGCCTCCAGGCAGCCGGTGTTGCCGCAGGGGCACATCACGTCCGGGTCCGCGTCGGCCACCCGGACATGCCCGATGTCACCGGCGGCTCCCTGGGCCCCGCGGTGCAGCCGGTGCTCCGTGATGAGGCCCGAGCCGATGCCCGTGCCGATCTTGACGAAGATCATGTGCTCGACGTCGCGAATCGTGGACCAGTGTTCGCCCAGGGCCATGATGTTGACGTCGTTGTCGACCAGGACGGGGGCGCCGAGCCGCGAGCCCAGCCACCCCGCGACGTCGAAGTCGTCCCAGCCGGGCATGATCGGAGGGTTGATCGGGCGGCCGGTTTCGTGCGATACGGGGCCGGGGAGGCCGACGCCCACCCCGCTGACCTCTTCGCGTGTGTGCCCGGTCTCTTCGAGTAGTTCGGTGAAGGCGTCGGCGAGCCAGCCGAGGACCGTCTCCGGCCCCTCGGCGATGGCGAGTTCAGTGCGCCGCTCGGCCAGGATGCCGGCGGCGAGGTTGGTGACGGCGGCGCGTGCGTGCAGGGCACCCAGGTCCGCGGCGAGCACGACACGGGCTTCCGGGTTGAATGCGTAGGAGACGGCGGGACGTCCGCCCGAGGACACGGCTTCGCCCTCGGGTACGACCCATCCCTGCTTGAGCAGCGCGTCCAGGCGCACACCGACTGTGGACCGGGCCAGGCCGGTCAGCTTGACCAGGTCCGCGCGGGTGCGGGACCGGCCGTCGCGCAGGATCGTCAGCAGTTCGCCGGCACCGGCCGTGTCTGTCGTCAACGTGATCTCCTCCGCTCGCGATCGATGATGTCACAGCCCTGAGTTCGGATGTCTCGCGGTCACTTCCGATGGTGACCAGGCGAATGAGACCCCGCAGATCCGCGCAGAATCGGCGCAATTGTGCTCGTCGGTGACGGAACTGTGTAACAGATCCGCAAAGCGGCGGGATGGAGGGGCGAAGCCGCGCTCTGGACAGCGAACAGGTTCTGCAGGGCTGTCGACTGCGTTGTCGGTCGCTGGACCAATGGAGACGGACACATGGCTTCTGGACTCGTCACTCCCGAACAGCTCCGCACTCGGCTGGCTGGGCTACTCTCGCCGGCGGCTCTGGTCTGGGTGGAAGACGCCTGCGCAGTGGTGTCGGAACAACCCGAAGCGGTCATGACGCTCTCGGCGGGCGCCGGGCTGCGCTGCGGTCGTGCCGCGTTGGGCCCGGGCTTCGAGGACTGGACGGCGGACGAGGCGGCCCGGGCCCTGATGCTCTGTGCTCTGCCGCTCAACGGCCCGGAGCTGGCCGCGGCTGTCGAGTCGGTGTACCACCTGGGGGACAGCTCCGAGCGACGCGCGGTACTGCGCGCGCTGCCCATGCTGGGCGTGGGGGAGCGGTCCGTGGGGCTGGTGCGGGATGCGCTGGGCACGAACGATCCGCGGCTGGTCGCCGCCGCGTTGGGGCCTGGTGCGGCCACGTATCTCGATCAGTCGTCGTGGCGGGACGGCGTACTGAAATGCCTGTTCCTGGAGGTGCCGCTGACCGTGGTGGCGGACCTGTACCGGCGGACGGACGCCGAGTTGATCCGAATGCTCCGGCACCACGCGGCCGAGCGTGCGGCCGTGGGAGAAACCGTGCCGGCCGATCTGAACGCCGTCATCGACCGGTGGGAGGGCTGAACGGGGAACGCATCCGCCCCCGCCTTCTGTTGGCCCTCTCCCCACTTATGTCGATGAACTGTCGTTAGTCCGTTGACTGGCAACAGAAGTAAGTCCTAATGTGCACGTCATGCTGATGAAACGCCGCTCATCTTCGGATCTTCGGATGGGCATCATTGGAAACGGGTTCATGGAACGGGCGCACGCCCGAACGGTCCGGGAGATTGGGGTGCGGCGCACGGGGGTCGTCGCTGCCACTGAGTTCGGTGCCTGGCGGCTGCCGTGCTGAAGATGACGGGCATCGGCAAGAGCTTCCTCGGGGTGCGTGTCCTGAAGGGGATCGACCTCGAAGTCGAGGCGGGTGAAGTGCACGCCATCGTCGGGGAGAACGGCGCGGGCAAGTCCACGCTGATGAAGATCCTCACCGGCGTGCACAGCCCCGACGAAGGACAGATCGAGATCAACGGCCAGGAGGTGTCCTTCGGGCATCCACTGGCGGCACAGCGGGCCGGAGTGGCCATCATCTACCAGGAGTTCACGCTGCTGCCGGAGCGCACGGTCGCGGAGAACGTCTTCCTCGGCCGGGAGCCGGTGCGCCGGGGTCTGGTCGACCGAGCCGCGATGGATGAGGCCACGGCCGAACTTCTGGCCTCCCTGGGGGAGGAGTCGTTCGGGCCGCGTGACCTGGTCCGCCGGCTCTCGGTGGCACAGCAGCAGGTCGTGGAGATCGTCAAAGCCCTGTCGCTGGACGCCCGGATCGTGGTCATGGACGAGCCGACCGCGGCCCTGGCGGAGCACGAGGTGGAGCTGCTTTACCGGCTCGTCCGCCAGTTGCGGCAGCGCGGCATCGCCGTGCTGTACATCTCGCATCGGCTGCGGGAGATCTTTGAACTGGCCGACCAGATCACTGTGTTGAAGGACGGAGCGAAGGTCACCACCGTGGCAGCCGCTTGGCTGAACACCAACCGGCTCGTGGAGCTGATGGTCGGCCGCGAGCTGGGCGACTACTACCCTCCCCGCGCGACCGCCGCACCCGGACCGGTATTGCTGTCGGTGCGCGGCGGCGGTAATGCGCGGCTCGACGGGATCGACCTGGACCTGCGGGCCGGGGAGATCGTAGGCCTGGCAGGGCTGCAAGGTTCCGGGCGCACCGAGCTGGTGAAGGCGCTGTTCGGAGCGGAGCCGTTCACCCGCGGCGAGATGGAGCCGCGGCGGACCAGGAGCGTGCGGGACGGCATCGCGGCCGGGATCGGCCTGGTGACCGAGGACCGCAAGGCCGAGGGGCTCGCCCTGCACCAGTCCGTCAAGGACAACGCTCTGCTGGTCGCCCGCACCACCCGCGGCCGGTACAAGGGCGCGGTGCTGGACCTGCTCACCCGGGTCCGGCTGGCTCCACCCGACCCCGGCAAGGAGGTCCGCTATCTCTCGGGCGGCAACCAGCAGAAGGTCGTCCTGGCGAAGTGGCTGACCGTTGCCCCTAAGGTGCTGCTCTTCGACGAGCCGACCCGTGGGGTGGACGTGGGCGCCAAGGCCGCCATCCACGAACTCGTCCGTGAACTCGCCGAGGACGGAATGGCCGTCCTCCTCATCTCCTCCGAACTCCCCGAACTCATCGGCATGAGCGACCGGATCGTCGTCCTGCGGGAGGGCCGGATCGCAGGCCACCTGCCCGCGGGCTCCTCGGAGACAGCGGTCATGCAGCTGGCGGCGGCGTCATGAACCAACCGACCAAGACCCTGCGCCCGCCGGTACGGAACGCCACCGTGCGGAAGATCGCCGCGGACAGCCCGGCACGACCCGTCTTCATCGCGCTGGCGGTGGTCGCCGCCGTCGGGTGGATCCTCGTCAACGCCGACGGCGGCCAACTGTTCAGCCAGGACAGCCTGGTGGGGATCCAGCAGCGCTCCGCGGCGCTGGGCATCGTGGCGGTCGGACAGACCCTCGCGATCCTCGCCGGCTCGCTCGACCTGTCCGTCGCCTACCTCATCAGCCTCACCTCCCTGGTGGCGGCGGAGACCATGGCCGAGTACGGAGTCCTCGCCGGGATCGGCGCCGTTCTGGTGCTGAGCGCCCTCGTGGGCCTGGTCAACGGGCTGGTCATCACCAGGCTGAAAGTGCACGCGTTCATCGCGACCCTCGGCGTCGCCCTGATCATCCGGGGCATCCTCGACGACCGCTACGACGGCCCCGCCGGCAGCGTGCCCACCTCGTTCCAGCGGCTGGGCTACGACCGGATCGGCCCGATCCCGGTATCGGCCCTGCTCTGGGGCGGCATCGCGATCGCGGCGATCCTCCTGCTGCGCCGCACCACGCTCGGATTCCGGATCTACGCGGTCGGCGGCGACCCGGAAGTCGCCCGGCTGTCGGGAGTGCGCACCGACAGGATCATCGTGGCCACCCACGTGCTCTGCTCGCTGTGCGCGGGAGCCGCCGGACTGCTGCTCGCCGCCCGGCTCGGCGCGGGCGCCCCGACCGTCGGCACCGACGGCGGCTACGACCTGGAGTCCATCGCGGCCGTCGTACTGGGCGGAACCGCCCTGGCAGGCGGACGTGGCGGCGTCGCCGGGACGGTCGGCGGCGTACTCGTACTGGCCGTGCTCGACAGCGTCTTCAACCAGCTTGAGGTGAATTCCTTCGCCAAGGACGTCGTGCGCGGCGTCGTGATCGTCGCCGCTCTGGCGGTCTACGCCCGAGGAAGGCGGTCGAAATGACACCACCCAGCTGGACCGTTCAACGGGAGACGCATGACCAGCCACCCGCCCCGCGCGAGGGGCGCAGTCGCCTCGGTGAGCTGAGGAGCGTCCTGCCCGCGGCACGCGACCTGCCCGTCTTCGTCGTCCTGGCGATCCTGCTGATCGCCATTGCCGCCTCGAACTCGTACTTCCTGGAGGCCGAGGGGTTCCTCGCCTTCGTCAAACGGGCCGCGCCCCTGGCCATCCTCGCGGCCGGGCAGTACTTCGTCATCGTCTCCGGTGAGTTCGACCTGTCGGTCGGCTCCCTGGTCACCGCCGAAGTGGTCATCGCCGCCCGGCTGATCGACGGAGACTCCTCCGCGACCTGGCCCGTCCTCCTGCTGCTCCTGGCGCTCGGAGCCTTGGTGGGCCTGGTCAACGGCCTCATCACCACGCTGCTGAGAGTGTCTTCGTTCATCGCGACGCTCGGGATGATGCTGATCCTCTCCGGGGCGGTCTTCCTGTGGACCGACGGGGCTCCGCGGGGCGCCCTGTCCGAAGAGTTCCGGCGGTTCGGGCGGGGCGATCTCGGCCCGGTGCCGTGGTCGGTGGTCATCCTGGCGGTCATCACCGTCGGTGTCGTGCTCTTGATGCGGGCCGGCTTCGGCCGCCGCCTCGTCGCCACCGGCGACAACCACCGTGCTGCCGCGCTGTCCGGGGTGCGGATCCACCGGGTCAGGATCGCGGCGTTCGTGCTGTCCGGCATGTCCGCCGCGCTCTGCGCCATCCTGCTCGGTGGCTTCGCCGGCGTCTCCGCCCAGGTCGGCCAAGGCCTGGAGTTCCAGGCCATCACCGCGGTCGTGCTCGGCGGAGTCGTCCTGGGCGGCGGCCGCGGCTCGATCACAGCGGCCCTCGCCGGAGCCTTCACCCTCGAAGCGCTCTTCACGCTGCTCAATCTGCACGGCATCTCGGGAGCCCTCGAATACACCGTGCAGGGCGCCATCCTCATCGCCGCGGTCGCCCTGGGAGCCGTGCAGCTCCCGCGCCGCTCACCCGCTTCCTGACTCATCGTCATCTGCAAGACCGGAAGGTAGATCATGAGAGTTCCACCCAGACGCCTGCTCACAGGCGTGGCCCTGGCCGCGCTGCTGCCGCTGGCGGCCTGCTCCAGCGACAAGCCCGAGGTGTCCGCGTCTACTTCGGAGACGCCCTCGTTCGGCGAGCAGAACAACACCGGCGCCCAATCGAAGTTCTTCAACCAGGCCGACTACGACGCCCAGTTGGCGATGCGGTCGAAGACCCCCGAGGGACCGGAGGGCAAGCCCTGGGAGCAGATGATCGACCCGGAGATGGTCGACACCGCGAAGCACAAGAAGGACGGCCCGTACAAGCTGTGCTTCTCCAACGCGGCCGTCAACAACCCCTGGCGGCAGGTGGGTTGGAAGACCATGCAGGAAGAGGCCGCGCTGCACAAGGAGATCGCGGCCTTCACCGCCCTGGACGCCGAGGGCAAGGACGACAAGCAGATCTCCGACATCGCCGAACTTCAGGAAAAGGACTGCGACGCGCTGATCGTCTCGCCCAACACCACCGCGACGCTCACCCCTGCGGTCACCGGGGCCTGCCCGAAGGTACCGGTCATCGTGTTCGACCGCGGCGTCGACACCGACTGTCCGGTTACCTTCATCAAGCCCATCGGGGGCTACGCCTTCGGCGCGGACGCGGCGGAGTTCCTGATCGACAAGGTCGAGCCCAAGGGCAAGATCCTCGCCCTGCGGATCCTGCCCGGTGTGGACGTGCTGGAGACCCGCTGGTCGGCCGCCAAGGTGGCGTTCGACAAGTCCGACCTCGACGTCGTCGGAGTCGAGTTCACCGACGGGGACGCGGCCAAGACCAAGTCCATCGTCAGCGACTACATCCAGCGCGAAGGCAAGATCGACGGCATCTGGATGGACGCCGGCGCCACCGCGGTCCCCGCCGTCGAGGCCTTCGAGGACGCCGGCCTGCCCGTACCGCCGATCAACGGCGAGGACCAGCAGGACTTCCTGCAGAAGTGGAAGGACTCGGACCTGACGGCGATCGCCCCGACCTACCCCACCTACCAGTGGCGCACGCCTGTCATCGCCGCACTCAAGATCCTCAAGGGTGAGCAGGTCCCCAAGGTCTGGAACCTGCCCCAGCCGAGCATCACCCAGGACAACCTCTCCACCTACCTCAAGCCCGGCATGCCTCCCCTGCACTACGCCCTGTGCGGCTGCGAGGACATGCCCGGCTACCCGAAGAAGTGGGGTGGAAAGGAGTAATGCGTCCCCTCGGCGTCAACACCTGGGTCTGGACCTCGCCGTTGACCGACGAGTCCCTGCGGGAACTGGCGCCCCGGATCGCCCACTGGGGGTTCGACGTGATCGAACTCCCGGTGGAGCACCCGCGGGACTGGAACCCGGAAGAGACGGCCGCGCTGCTCAGCAGTCTTGGTCTGGCCGCCTCGGTCGTCCTGGTGATGCCACCCGGCCGGGAACTGGTCGCCTCCCCTGCCGTCGCCGACACCCAGGACTACCTGCGGCACTGCGTCGACGTCGCCGTGACGGTCGGAGCCCCGGCCGTCAGCGGCCCCGCCTACGCCTCGGTCGGCCGCACCTGGCGGATGGACGCCGCCGAGCGCAAGGCCGTCTACGCCGAGCTGCGCGAGAACCTGAAGCCGGTCGTGGCCTACGCCGGTGAGCGCGGCGTAAGGATCGGAATCGAACCCCTCAACCGGTACGAGACCAGCGTCATCAACACCGTCGAGCAGGCCCTGGACGCCCTGCCCGAGGAGTGCGGGCTGCTGCTGGACACGTACCACCTGAACATCGAGGAGGCCGATCCCCTCGCGGCGGTCCGCGTTGCGGGCGACCGGATCGCCCACCTTCAGGTGTGCGGGACCGACCGCGGCACGCCCGGCGCCGACCACTTCGACTGGACCGGCTTCGCCTCGGCCGTCGACGACAGCGGATATCAGGGCCCGCTCGTCATCGAATCCTTCACCGCCGACAACGCCACCATCGCGACGGCCGCCTCCGTCTGGCGACCGCTCGCGGCGACACAGGATGCCCTGGCCACGGACGGCCTGGCATTCCTCCGCGCCTTGACGCGGACCTAGTGCAGCTCGGAGCCGCCGAGCTGGCCGGCCCGGCCCGGTGGCCCCGGACCGTGCCGGCGGAACCCTTCCCCGAAAGGTACCCCCCTCATGCGCAGATCAGTGTTGATCCGTGCACTATCGGCCGCCCTCGCGGCCATGCTGTCGCTGCTATGTCTCCAGGCACTTCCCGCCTCCGCACACGACGACGTTCGGGTGCTGCTGTTCACCAAGACCGCCGCCGGGGCATACCGGCACGACTCGATACCCGCCGGCATCAAGATGGTCGAGGACCTGGCCGCGTCCGACGGCTTCCAGCTCGTCAAGAGCGAGGACTCGGCAATCTTCAACGCGACCGACCTGGCAGGCTTCGACGCCATCATCATGTTGCAGAACTCCGGCATGGTGTGGGACACCGACGCCCAGCGCACGGCCATGCAGAACTACGTGCGCAGCGGCAAGGGCATCGTCGCCATCCACAACACCACCGACATGAACGTCGAGGGTCAGTTCCCGTGGTGGGACCAACTCCTCATGGGCGGTGCCCACATGACCGCGCACTCCGCGACCCTCAAGGGCACGGCGAAGGTCGCCGACAAGGTGCATCCCTCCACCAAGGGCCTGCCGGACCGGTGGGAGCGCACCGAGGAGTGGTACAACTTCGACCGCAACTTCCGCGGCGACGCGCATGTGCTGGTCTCCGCCGACGAGACGACGTACGACGCGGGACCGTCCAAGATGGGCCACGACCATCCGATCTCCTGGTGCCGTCAGGCCGAGGGCGGCAAGGTCTGGGCCACCGCGATGGGCCACACGGCGTCGACCTACTCGGAAGAGAACTTCAAGAAGCACGTGCTCGGCGGCATCGAGTGGGCCTCCGGTGCCGAACCCGGGGACTGCGGCGGCACGGTGGCCAGCCGCTTCCAGAAGGTCACTATCGACAGTCAGCCGGCCCAGCCGATGGCACTGGACGTGGCCGCGGACGGCACCGTCTTCTATGTCGAGCGGCTCGGCAAGGTCAAGATGATCAAGACGGCGGGCGGAAGCAGCACGACCACCACGGTGGCCACGCTGAACGTCTACACCGGTGGTGAGGACGGGGTGATCGGCATCGCGGCCGACCCGGGCTTCGCCACCAACAAGCGCGTCTACATCAACTACTCACCCGCCGGCAGTTCCGAGATCGTCCGGGTCTCGCGGTTCACGCTCAACTCGGCCGGGACCGCACTGGACATGGCCAGCGAGAAGAAGATCATCGAGATCCCGGCCTGGCGCAACCCCGAGCCCGGACACAGCGGCGGGAACATCGAGTTCGGACCCGGCGGCAACCTCTACATAGGTGTCGGCGACGACGTCAAGCCCTCGGAGTCCGGCGGGTACACGCCGATCGACGAGCGGGCGGGCCGCGAGCGGTTCGACGCCCAGGGGACCTCCGCCAACACCAACGACCTGCGGGGCAAGATCCTGCGGATCCACCCCGAGGAGAACGGCGGTTACACGATCCCGGAGGGAAACATGTTCCCGCCCGGCACCGCCAAGACCAAGCCCGAGATCTACGTCATGGGCTGGCGCAACCCGTTCCGGTTCAACGTGGACCCGGTGAACGGCTGGATCTCGGCCGCGGACTACGGCCCCGACGCCGGCAGCGCGAACCCCAACCGCGGGCCCGAGGGCATCGTCGAATGGAGCCTGGTCAAGGGCCCCGGCAACTACGGCTGGCCGTACTGCATCGGCGACAACACCCCGTTCAACGACTACAACTTCGACACCAACACCTCGGGCGCGAAGTTCAACTGCGCCGCCCCAGTCAACAACTCGCCCAACAACACTGGCCTGACGAACCTGCCGGCTTCCAAGCCCGCGACCGTCTGGTACGACTACCACGCCGGCTCGCCCTATCCGGAGATGGGCACCAGCGGCCCCGCCGGCCCGATGGGTGGACCCTTCTACCACTACGACGCCGCGAGCACCTCCGACCGCAAGTTCCCCCAGTACTACGACAAGACACCGTTCTTCTTCGAGTGGAGCCGCAACTACATCCGGGAGATGCGGCTTGACGGCAGCGGCGACCTCCTGAAGATCAACAACTTCGTGCCCGGCCTCAACCTCAAGTCGACCATGGACATGGACTTCGGTCCCGACGGAGCGCTGTACTACCTCGACTGGGGCACCGGCTGGTTCGAGGACCACTCCGATGACGGTGTCTACCGGGTCGACTACATCACTGGCGGCAACCGGGCCCCGCTTGCGAAGGCCAAGGCCACCCCTGACTCCGGGCAGTCACCCCTGAAGGTCGAGTTCTCCTCGGCCGGATCCTCCGACCCGGACGGCGACGATCTGACCTTCGCGTGGGACTTCGACGGGAACGGCAGCACCGATTCCACCGCCGACAACCCGACGCACACGTACTCGGCCAACGGCAAGTACACCGCACGGCTCACGGTGAAGGACCCGGGCGGCAAGACCGGCTCGGCGACCGTCGAGGTCACCGTCGGCAACACCCGACCGGTCGTCACCTTCGAGGAACCGCCCAACGGCGGATTCCTCGCGGCGAACAACACCGTCAACTACAAGGTGAAGGTCACCGACCCCGAGGACGGCACCGCGATCGACTGCTCCAAGGTGTCCGTGCTCTACGCGATCGGCCATGACGATCACAGCCACGACGTGGCCACGAAGTACGGCTGCACCGGCTCGTTCCCCACGAACAGCGGGGGGCATGACGACACCGCCAAGTTCTTCCACGTCCTGACCGCGAAGTACACCGACAAGGGAGGCCTCGAAGGCTCGACGAGCGCCATGCTCCACCCGATGCACAAGCAGGCCGAGCACTACAGCGACTTCTCCGGGATCCGCGTCGTCGACCAGAGCGGGGCGGAGAACGGCAAGCGCATCGGCGACATCTCCAACAACGACTGGATCGCTTTCAAGCCGCTCAGTCTGAAGAACATCACCTCGGTGTCGTTCCGGGTGTCCTCGCCCGCGGACAGCGGTGCCTCGATCGAGCTGCACACCGGATCGGCCACCGGCCCGTTGGTTGCCAGCCAGAAGATCCCGAGTACCGGAGGATGGGACACCTACGTCTCCCTGCCGGCTGTGCCGGTGAACGCCTCCGGTGACACGGACACCCTGTACGCGGTGTTCAAGTCACCGGTCGCCGGGCCCTTCGACCTCGACGCGATCACCTTCCACGGTCCCGGAGTCGGGACGCCGGGAAGTGGTGGCGACATCGAGCCGGGACACCACTACAGCCTGACGTCCGTGCACAGCAATCAGCTCGCCAACGTCTCCGGTTTCAGCAAGGACGACCTGGCGAAGGTCATCCAGTGGCCGAGTACCGGCGCTGACAACGAGAAGTGGCTGGTCACCTCGGCGGGCAACGGGGCCTACACCCTGACCGCCAAGCACAGCGGCAAGTGCATGGACGTCCAGGGCGAGAGCAAGGACGACAAGGCGAAGATCGTCCAGTACGCCTGCCGCGGCGGCGCGAGCAACCAGCAGTGGCGGTTGGAGTCCGCGGGCTCGGGCGTGTGGAAGGTCGTCTCGGTGAACAGCGGCAAGTGCCTGGACGTGCCCGCGTTCGCCAAGGACGCAGCCCAGCTGGAGCAGTACACCTGCAACAACGGCACCAACCAGCAGTGGAGGCTCACCAAGCTGGACTGAGCCGGCGACCGGGTGCCCGGTACCTCCGGGCACCCGGTCGTGACCTCTGCGCCCACAGACCCCCCGCGGTCGCTCCTCCCCTGAGAGAACGTCTGGCTTCCCCCCCCCGCTGCCATGGACGTTCCACCGGGACGGCCGCGGGGTCCCCCCCCGTGCGCCCCGCACGGTGCACAGCCTTCCCTGACAACCGGCGGCTGCAGAGGCCGATTGTCGTTCTCGTGTGTCCGAGAGCGAATTGCGGCCGCCGCCGGCGGATCCACTCAACCGAAAGGAAAACGCGGATGCTTCTCAGCCGACATCGAGACCCCAAGGGCAGGGTGACATGGCCACCTGTCCTGCGTGGACGATCTGGAGCGATGCCGGAAGCGGCCAGGCCGCTGTCGCCCGCAACTGGCCGACGACGTACGTCGATCGTGGCCCTCAGCCTGTTCGTCGTCGCGCTGTCGAGCTTCGTCTCGCCGGCGCGGGCCGCCGAGGACCTGCCGGAACAGACACCCGGTGTCACTCTGCGGACGTATGACGTCGGCGTTGAGCTGTCCGGGCTGTGCACGCTGAAGCCGGGGCAGACACCGAACGTCGACAAGCTGATGCCCAGCATCGACTGGACGTCCGACGCCGACTTCGGACTGACCGACAAGTTCGTCACCCAGGTCATCGCCAACATCAACATCACCACGGCGGGATCCCACACGTTCCGGCTCACCAGCGACGACGGTGCTCGGCTGACCATCGGGGACAAGATGGTCATCGAGAACGACGGCCGCCACGCCCCGACATCGAAGGACGGCTCGATCGAGCTCGCCGCCGGCTACCACTCCCTGCGCATTGACCACTTCGACCACTTGTCCGAACAGCGGCTCAGGCTGGAGTGGCGGAAGCCGGGATCATCACAGTTCGAGCTCGTACCGCAGTCGGTTCTGAGCACCGACAAGGGCGTGGTGCGCGTGACCGCACCAGGCCGCAAAGAGTGCGTCGGCGGGAGCGACGAGCCCGGCGACGGTATGCCGCTGAATGCGGTGCACCCTGACTACAAGCTCACCAACCTGCGACCCTCGGGGTTCGAGCCGCAGGTCGGCGGGATGGACTGGCTGCCGGACGGCCGACTCGCCATCACTACATGGGGCGGCTCGGAGAAGAAGCTCGGCGAGGTCTACCTTCTGGACCACGTCACCGGCACCACATCGCCGGATCAGGTGACGACCAAGAAGATAGCCTCCGGCTTGCAGGAGCCCATGGGCATCAAGTACGTGGACGGCAAGCTCTACGTGGCGGAGAAGTCCCGGCTGGTGGAGCTGAACGACACCAACGGCGACGAGGTCGCCGACGACCTTCGGACCGTGGCCACCTGGCCGTTCAGCGGAAACTTCCACGAGTTCGCGTTCGGGCTGCTGTACAAGGACGGGGACTTCTATCTCAACAAGTCCGTGGCCATCAACTTTGGCGGCGCCACCACCGACCCTCAGCCGGCGCAGAACCGGGGCACCACCATCAAGGTGAACAAGGCGACCGGCAAGGTGGAAACCCTCGCAGGCGGTCTGCGCACCCCCAACGGAATCGGCTGGGGGCCGGAGGACGGGATCTTCGCCACCGACAACCAGGGCGGTTGGCTGCCCGCGTCGAAGCTGGTGCACATCAAGCCGGGACGGTTCTTCAACCACTACACCAATCCCGCAGGCCCGTTCGACGACAAGCCGGTGACGCAGCCGGTGCTGTGGCTGCCGCAGAACGAGATCGGGAACTCACCGAGCAACCCGATCCACCTGAAGGAGGGCCCGTTCGCCGGTCAGATGCTGATCGGTGACGTGACCTACGGCGGCATCCAGCGGGCGTTCCTGGAGAAGGTCAACGGTGAGTACCAGGGCGCAGTGTTCCGTTTCACGCAAGGGCTTGAGGCCGGTGTCAACCGGATCAGCGTCGGCCCGGACGGTGCCATCTACGCGGGCGGCATAGGTGGCGGCGGCAACTGGGGCCAGGAGGGCAAGCTCAACCACGGTCTGCAGAAGCTGACGCCCAATGGGAACAACGCCTTCGACATCAAGGCGATGCGCGCGGTGGACGGCGGGTTCGAGTTCGAGTACACCCAACCGTTGTCCGCCGAGACCGCGAACGCGCTGAAGGACAAGTACAAGGTGAAGCAGTGGCGGTACGAGCCGACCGCGGGCTACGGGGGGCCGAAGGTTGACGAAAAGTCGCTTTCGGTCGATTCTGCGACGCTGTCTGTAGACCGTAAGAAGGTGACGGTCAAGATCGCGGATCTCAAGCCGGGACACGTCGTGCACGTTCGTTCGCCGCGTCCGTTCAGCTCCGAGTCCGGGAAGTCGCTGTGGAGCACCGAAGCCTGGTACACGCTCAACGCGACCCCGAACGGTTCAGGTACGGATCCCAGGTACGAAGCCGAGAGCGCGCAACTCAGCGGTGGCGCGGCGGAGATGCGGGACCACCAGGGCTACACGGGCAACGGCTTCGTGGCCGGCTACGGGACCGCGGGGGCGAGCACGCAGTTCACCGTGAACGCCGAGTCGGCCGGCACGTACAACGTCGGTCTCCGCTACTCGAACGGTCCGCACCCTTTCACCGGGACCAAGACGATAAGCGTCTACGTGAACGGCACCAAGGCGAAGCAGGTACGGCTCGCCGACACCGGTTCCTGGGATAAGTGGGCCACACAGGTGGAAGCGCTGGACCTCAAGGCGGGCGCGAACACCATCACCTACAAGAGGGACGGCGACGACAGCGGACACGTCAATCTCGATCACCTCACCGTGGCCAAGGCGCAGCGGATCGACTTGTTCAACGGCGGGAACTTGGACGCATGGGAGAAGACAACTGGTGGCGCGGCGACATGGCCGATCGCCAACGGCTCCATGGAGTCCGCCGGCGGGGACATCCGCACCAAGCAGAAGTTCGGCGACTTCAAGTTGCACGCCGAGTGGCTGGAGCCGAACTACCCGTCGGACGTCACCGGACAGCAGCGCGGTAACAGCGGTGTGTACCTCCAGGAGCGCTACGAGATTCAGGTATTGGACTCCTACGGTGACACCACGTTGACGTCCAACGAGGCTGGTGGCATCTATTCGAAGCGGGCGGCGGACCGCAACATGGCGACTGCCCCGGGCACATGGCAGACGTACGACATCACGTTCCGTGCGGCGCGTTACAACAGTGACGGCAAGAAGGTCGACGACGCGCGGGTGACCGTGAAGTGGAACGGTGAAGTGGTCCACAAGGACGTAGCCATCGACGGGGTCACCGGCGGCAGCATCGAGGAAGGGCCATCGCCTGCCTCGATCCGCCTGCAGGATCACGGCGACCCGGGCGAGAACCCCCGATTCCGCAACATCTGGATTGAGCCCATAGCCTGATCCACCGAGGGCCGGGTGACGGTTCTACCGTCACCCGGTTCTCTCGGGCGGCGCTCTCAGGGATGACGCGAAGTACGGTCCTGCGCAGTTCACTCCGTTGGAAAAGCAATGGCCAGCCGGTATTCCGGCGCGCCGACCACCCGACGCGGCTCTGTCGGCGGTGCTGGCCGCACCCACGCTCGGGGTCACGCTCGTCTCCCGGAACGAGACGACGGGCGGATCCGCCCTGGCTTCCCCCTCACCGCGCTCGCCACAAGTGGTGCCATCGGCACGGCACTAGTAGGGCTTGGTCATCTTCATTCGTGAGTGGCGTGTCCGTGGGGTGGGCGGTGTCGTTGGGGTGGTGTGACACCTGAGGAGATGGCTGCGGTCCGGGAGGACCTGGAGGCCTTCGCGGCGGAGTTGTTCGACGGGTTCTTCCGTGCGGATCAGCGGCGTTGGGGGCAGGCGTATGTACGGGGACTGCTGCTGGACGGCAAGCGCAAGTCGGTGGAGCCGATGGCGGCCCGTCTGGGTGAGGACGGCAACCGGCAGGCACTGGCCCACTTTGTGACGACCAGCCGGTGGGATCCAGCTCATGTTCGGGCCCGGCTGGCCTGGAGGATGCACGACGTGATCGGCCCGGAGGCGTTGATCGTGGACGACACCGGCTTCCTCAAGGACGGGGAGGCCTCGGCGTGTGTGTCGCGGCAGTACACCGGCACCGCGGGCAAGGTCACCAACTGCCAAGTGGGCGTCTCGCTGCACCTGGCCCGCGATCATGCCTCGGCCGCGGTGAACTGGCGACTGTTCCTGCCCGCGTCCTGGGACCCCGGCTCCGCCGAAGCCGATCCGGACAAGGTCGCCCGCCGCACCCGCTGCGGGATTCCCGCCCAGGTGGGGCATGTGGAGAAGTGGCAACTGGCCCTGGACATGATCGACGAGACCCGGTCCTGGGGCATCGATGTCCCTCTGGTCGTCGCGGACGCCGGCTACGGCGATACCGCCGCGTTCCGTCACGGCCTGGAAGAACGCAGCCTGCCCTATGCGGTGGGTATCTCCTCGCGTCACACCGCTCATCCGGCCGATGCCCGGCCCGTCCAGCCCGCCTACGCGGGCACCGGCCGGCCACCCAAGATGCACTACCCCGAGCCGGCGCAGACTATGAAAGACCTGGTTGTCGCGGCCGGCCGGACAGCCGCACGACCGGTGTCCTGGCGGGAAGGCTCCCGGCCGGGCAAAGGCGTCAGCGGCTTCAAACGTATGCACTCGCGGTTCGTGGCCCTGCGCATCCGACCGGCCGGGCGCGGGGTCCGTCAGGCAGGCGATGGCCCTGAGCTGCCTGAACGGTGGCTGCTGGCCGAATGGCCCGCCACCGAACCCGAACCTGTGCAGTTCTGGCTCTCCAACCTGCCCTCCGGCCTGCCGCTGGCCACGTTGGTGCGGCTGGCCAAGCTGCGCTGGCGCATCGAGCACGACTACCGCGAGATGAAACAGGCCCTGGGACTGGCCCACTTCGAAGGCCGCACCTGGAACGGCTGGCACCACCACGTCACCCTCGTCGCCGCCGCCCACGCCTTCTGCACCCTGCAAGGACTGGCACGAAACCCAAAAGACACCGCGCAGGTCTAAGCCTCTACCAAGTCGTCCGTGAACTACAGACGCTCCTCGCCACCTGGACCGGCGCCTGCCCCACCTGCCACCGCAACATACCCACACCACAACGAACCTGACCAAGCACTACTAGGAGAGCCCGAGGGCTATTCCTTGACGGCTCCGGCGTTGGCGCCTTGGACGAAGTAGCGCTGGAAGCAGAAGAACAGCGCGGCGACGGGCAGGGTGGCCAGCAGGGCTGCGGCCAGTTTCAAGGGGTATTGGGTGCCGCCTCCCAGGCCGCCGGAGACGAGCCGGGCGAGGCCGGTGGTGAGGGTTTCGTACTGGCTGGACTGGGTGGCCACGAGGAAGTGGGTGAACTCGTTCCACGATCCCTGGAACGACAGGATGGTCAGGGTCAGCAGGGCGGGCCGGGCCATGGGCAGGACGATCGACCAGAAGGTGCGCAAGACGTCGGCGCCGTCGACGCGGGCGGCCTCTTCCACTTCTCGGGGGATCGACTCGAAAAACTGCTTCATGATGAAGATGCCGGCTGCGTCCACCATGAGCGGAAGGATCATGCCGGTGTAGGTGTCGAAGAGGCCGAAGCTGTTGAGGACCAGGAACCTGGGGATCAGCAGCGCCACTCCGGGTACCGCCATGACGGCGAGGATGAAGCCGAACAGCACGGTACGGCCGCGGAAGCGCAGCCGAGCAAGGGCGTAGCCGGCCATCGAGTCGAACAGCACGCGTCCGGCGGTGACGACGACGGCGACGAAGGCGGAGTTGCCGAGCCAGCGCAGGAACGGGACTCCGTCGCCGGCTTGGCTGAGTCCGAACAGGCGCTGGTAGGCGGCGGTCGTGGGGGTGGTGGGGAGCAGACCGAGGGGGTGGGTCGCCGCGTCGGGGTCCGTCTTGAAGCCGGTGGCCAGCTGGATCACGAACGGCGCGATGTACAGCAGGCCGAGCGCGGCCACCGCCGTATAACCAAGGGCGCGCAGGGACAGGGGGAAGCGGCCGAGCACGGGCTTGCCCTGTGCCCGGGCGGTCGCGGACTTTGCGCTCATCGGTTCCTCCGGGCGCGAGGGGTGCGCTCCCGGAGCAGGAAGCGTTGTCCGGCGGTCATGGTCAGGATCAGCGTGAGCAGGATGAAGGCGATGGCCGCGCCCTGCCCGAAGTCGGCGTCGCCGAAGGCGGAGGAGTACGACAGGAATGCTGGGGTGAGGGTGGTGTTGCCGGGGGCGCCCTGGCTCATGACGTAGACCTGATCGAAGACCTGCCACGTGCCGATCAGTCCGAGGGTGAGGACGAGGAAGAGCACGGGCCGCAGCGCGGGCAGGGTCACGTACCGCAGCAGTTGGAAGCGGTTGACGCCCTCGATGGCGGCGGCCTCCTCCAGTTCGCGTGGGATGTCTTGGAGGGCGGCGAGGAAGATCAGCATGAAGGTGCCGGAGGTCGTCCACACGGCGAGAAGGATGATCGTGCACATCGCCACGGACGGCCCGGACAGCCACTCGAACCAGGACAGTCCCATGAACGAGTGGTCGGCGAGGGCGCCCGAGGGGTGGTCGGTGTCGACGATGCCGAGGCCGCCCAAGAGGAGGGAGAGTACGCCGCGGGAGTCGTTGAACCAGTTTGGGCCCTTGATTCCGATCCAGGACAGCACGGTGTTGACGGCTCCGCTGCCCTGGAACAGGAACAGGAAGATTGTGGAGACGGCGATCGAGCTGGTGACTGAGGGGAAGAAGAACGCGGTGCGCAGGGCGCTACGGCCGTGCAGCATCCGCTGGTTGACGATGAGCGCCAGCGTCAGCGCGAGGATCGTCTGCAGCGGCACGGTCAGCAGCACGTAGTAGAGGTTGTTGCGCAGCGATGTCGCGAAGAGGGTGCGGTCGAGGCCGTCCTGGGTGAGCAGGGCCCGGTAGTTGTCGAGGCCGACGAAGTCCGCCTGGCCGCTGAAGGGGTTGGACTGGCCGTCCCAGTTGAGCAGGCTCACCCACAGCGCCATCAGGGTCGGCAGGACGAGGAACAGGCCGAGGACGATCACCATAGGGCTGACGAACAGCCAGCCCCAGGCTCCTTCGGCGCGGCGCCCCACGCGCGGGGCGGGCTTGGCGTGGGGCGCCGCGGTAGGGCCGGGCTTGCCGGGCATGTCAGGGATGCCCGGCGAGTCGGCCGTCCGGGGGGTGCCGCCTGCTGCCGTACGGGTGGTGTCGCGGGGAGGCATGGCGGCTCAGTTGCCCTTCGTGAGGGCCTGTTCGCCGTTGCGTTGCAGGTCGGCGAGGATCTTCTTCGGGTCGCCGGTGCTCAGCGCGGCGAGGTCGGTGTTGAACTGGGTGAGGACCTTGTCGAAGCCCGCGACGGTCACCGGGCCCTGCGCGTGGGCGGTGGCGTCGGCCCACGCCTTGGCGGACGGGTACTTCTTCGCGTACTCGGCGAGGGCGCTGGTGCGGGAGGGCATCACGCCGAAGGCGTCCGCGTTCTTCAACTGCTGTGACGCGGTGGTCAGGTACTTCACCAGGTCCACGGCGGCTGCCCGGTGGGCGCTTTCCTGGGCGACGCCCCAGCACTGGCTGAAGGCGAGCGTGCCCTCACCGGCCGGGCCGGCGGGCAGCGGGACCGCCGTGTACTTCACGTCCGGGTAGTCGGCCTTCATTCCGCCGGTGAGCCAGTTGCCCTCGACGGTCATGGCGGCCTTGCCCTTGCCGAGCGCCTCGCCGCCCCAGTTGGTGTCGACCTGGTTGGCGTACTTCAGGGAGCCGGACTTCAGCAGCGACTGCACGTAGTGGAGGGACTGGGCGTTCTGGGTGCTGTCGGCGGTCATCTTCGTCTGGTCGGCGTTGGTTATCCAGCCGCCGGCCTGTTTCATGAAGACGCCGACGCGTGCGTACTCGCCGTTGATGACCAGCCCGGTGACGTCGCCCTTGGTCAGCTTGGCGGCGACGGTCTTGAGTTCGGCCCAGGTGGTCGGGTAGTCCTTCGCGGTCAGCCCGGCCTTCCTCCACAGGTCGTCGTTGATCGCCAGGGCGAGGGTGGAGGTGTCCTTGGGCAGGCAGACCAGCTTGCCGTCGTGGGTGAAGGAGGCGCGCAGTTGGGCGGAGAAGTCGTCCGCGTCCTTGATCTGGTCGCCGTAGGCGTACAGGGAGCCGCCCTTGGCGTAGTTGGCGAACTGGTCGGAGTTGACGTAGAAGGCGTCCGGCGGCTTGTGCCCGGCGAACGACTGGGCCAGCTGCTGGTTGATGTCCTTGGCGACGTCGACGGTCACCGTGTTGCCGGACTGCTCGGCCCAGGCTGCTGCCGCATCCTTGACGGCCTTGGTCTCCGCGTCCCCCGAGGAGGCGATCAGCACCGTCAGGTGCTGCTTTTCACTGGTGTCCTGCGTGGTCTTCTCGTCGCTGCCGAAACTCGACGAGCAGCCTGTGGCGGCCAGCATGGCCGCACAGGTGACGAGAGCCGCTACGGCCGTACGGTTGCGCATTGCTTCCTCCGAGGGTTACGGGTGGTACTTGCGGCTCCGCCCGGGCACACGACGGCGTGCGCCAGGGATGTGGGGGTGGAGGAGGGCGGAGCGATTGGGGGCGAGGGGACGGGTGGCCGGGGTGGTTACTCGTCCGCGATGGACGTTGAGATCGTGCTGCTGTCGCGGATGACCAGGGACGGTTGCAGCAGGATCCGCTCGGGCGGTGCGTCGGGTGTGGCGATCCGTGCCAGCAGCAGCCGTACGCATTCCTGGCCCACTTCCTCCAGTGGCTGGGCGACGGATGTCAGGGCGGGGGAGAGGATCTCGGCGGTCGGTGAGTCGTCGAAGCCGACGACGGCCACGTCACGGCCGGGCAGCATGCGGCGCTCGCGCAGTGACTGATAGCAGCCGAGGGCCAGCATGTCGCTGGCCGCGATCACCGCGGTCGCGCCCCCGTCCAGCAGCGGCTTCACGGCGGCGCGGGCTGCGTCGATGTCGTTCACACTCTGCCCGCGCCGCCCGCGGGTCGGCAGCCCGTGCCGCTTCATCGCTCGCAGCCAGCCCTCCGCGCGGTCGTCACCGGCGCCGGAGGAACCACGTTCCCAGCCCAGGAAGGCGATCTTGCGGTGCCCCTGGGCGACCAGGTGCTCAACGGCGGCATCCGTGCCCGAGGCGCCGTCGACGTCGACCCAGTCGCCGACCTGGCGCCCCGACCACATCCGGCCGAAGCCGACGAACGGCACGCCCCGCTTGGTCAGCCATGCTTGGCGCGGGTCGCTGCGGTCGGTGCCGCTGAGCACGAAGCCGTCGACCTCGTGCTGGGCCAGCAGTTCCTCGTAGCCCTTCAGGCTTGGGCCGTCGGGCGGGGAGGCGAACAATAGGATCCGGTACCCAGCCTCGTCAACGGCCTGCGACAGGGCGTGCAGGAAGCGGTCCATGACCGCGCCTCCGGCGCCAGGCGGGCTGGGCTGGATGCCGTAGCCGATCAGCTTGCTGGAACGGGTGCGTAGTGTCTGCGCGGCTCGGCTGGGGCGGTAACCCGTTTCGTCGATCGCGCGGCGGACCCGCTCCAGGGTCTCGGGCCGCAGTATGTCCGGCGAGTTGATCGCGTTCGACACGGTCTGCGCAGAGACCCCGGCCCGGGCGGCGACCGTAGCGAGGGTCACCGGGCCGCCCTTGGCCGAGGAATTCTTGCTGGAGCGAGGCATGCGGCTCTCCGGCTTGCAGATGAGGTTTGGATTCAGTTTTAGCGTTCCAAAACCGTTGTCAGAGCTCTGGCGACTGGCTTAGTGTCCTTGGAACGCTAAAACACTGAGAGGTTCTACTCCCTTGGACATCACTGTCAAGACTCAGGACCCCAACGGGTCGGTCACGGAGTCCGTCTCCGCGGTCGGTGGACTACAGCCGTTCCTGCACGACGCCGTCGTCACGCTGTGCGCGCCGAGCCTGGTGATCTCACAGGAAAGCGGGCAGCTCAGCGGGGGCGCGGACGGCTTCTACCACGGCGACCGCCGAGCCCTGTCCCGGCTGACGGTCGCGGCGGAGGGCATCGCCCTGGCGCCGGTCCACGGCGGATTGCGGGGAGCGGACCGGGCGGATTTCCGCGCGATCCTGCGGGGCCTCGGTGAGGTGACGGCGGACCCCGCGGTCGCTCTGCGTCGGCTTCGCCGCACGGTGGCCGGCCGGCTGGAGGAGATCTTCGAGGTCACCAACGCGGGCACCGAGCACGTCCACCTCCGGCTGACGGTGACCGCCGCCACCGACCTCGCCACCATGGAGCAGGTCAAGTCCGGCCAGGTCCTGGAGACGGTGGCGCCGCAGGTCGCGGACGCCGACGGTGTCGGACTGTCCTGGAGCAGCGGCGACTTCAGCGTCCAGTTGGCCAGTGAGCCCGCCCCGGATGCACTCCAGGTGCCGGCGGGGCAGCTGTCGTACGACATCGATCTCCAGCCCGGTGCTTCATGGAGCGTGACACTGCACTGCACCGCGGCCTATGCGGACGGCGACCAGTTCCCGGCCCCGCCCGGTGACCAACTCCCCTGGCGTGTCCCCGCGGTTCGCAGTGCGGACCGCCGTCTTGAGTGGTGGCTTCAGCAGTCACTGGCCGACCTGGACCGCCTGCGTCTCGCGGACCCGCAGTCCTCTGATCCGGACCGGCCGGACCAGTTCCTGGCCGCCGGCGCCCCCTGGTTTCTGACCCTCTTCGGCCGCGACTCGCTCTGGGCGGCCCGTATGCTGCTCCCGCTCGGCACCGCCCTCGCTGCCGGCACTCTGCGCACGCTCGCGCGCCGCCAGGGTGCCGTCACCGACCCGGCCACCGAGGAACAGCCAGGCAAGATCCTGCACGAAGTACGCCGGGACACCCTCCAGTTCGCCGACTCCCTCCTCCCGCCCGTGTACTACGGCACCGTCGACGCCACCTCCCTGTGGATCACCCTCCTCCACGACGCCTGGCGCTGGGGCCTGCCTCCCAGGGACGTCGAACTGCTGCTGCCGCACGCCGAGTCGGCGCTCGCCTGGATGCGCAATCAAGCGGAGGCGAGCAGCGATGGCTTCCTCAAGTACGGCGCCCACAGCGCCCACGGCCTGTCCAACCAGGGCTGGAAGGACTCAGGCGACTCCATCCGCCATCGCGACGGCCGCCTCGCCGCGGCGCCGATCGCACTGTGCGAAGTCCAGGCGTACGCCTACGAGGCGGCACGCGGCGGGGCATCGCTGCTGCGCGCCTTCGGCCGCCCGGGTGCCGACTATTGGGAGGAGTGGGCCGAGCAGCTGGCCGACCGGTTCCGCAAGCATTTCTGGGTGGAGGACGAAAGCGGCCCCTACCCGGCGGTTGCCCTCGACCGGGATGGCCGGCCGGCGGACGCGGTGACTTCGGGCTTCGGCCACCTCCTCGGCACGGGACTGCTCAACGAGGAGGAAAGCGCACTGCTGGCCGCCCGGCTCACTGGCCCCGACCTCGACGCGGGCCACGGCCTGCGCACGCTGAGCAGCAACTCGGTCGGCTTCAACCCCTACGGTTACCACACCGGTTCCATCTGGCCCCACGACACCGCCATCGCCGTGCACGGCCTGATAAGGGCCGGCTTTCCGGATGCCGCCGCATCCCTGGCCCAGGGCCTGCTGACCGCCTCGACCGCCTTCGACGCCCGCCTGCCCGAACTCTTCGCAGGCCACGGCACCGAGGCCGGTCCGCGCCCCGCCCCTTACCCGGCATCCTGCCGACCCCAGGCATGGGCTGCCGCATCCTCGGTCCTCGTGCTCCAGGCCGCCCTGGACCTCCACGCGGACGTCCCCGCCGGAACAGTCACCGTGACGCCCGGCTTCGCCTCGGCGTACGCACCGCTCACCGTGACAGGACTCCAAGTCGGCGGAGGCCAGCTGGACGTCGCGGTCACAGCCGATGGAACAGTGAACGTGACCGCGCCGGAAGGGCTGACAGTGATCACCCCCTGACGCCGGCCACCGAGCGGCTGCGGGCGGCGGATCACCCGGACTTCTCCCACCACTGTTGACGCCACGACGTGCTGATTCATGCCTGGTACTGGGCCCAGACACACCGTGCTGTCTGCCTTCACCGTGGTACTACTCGAACCGGACCCCAAGTGGATCAGCGGCCGGCATGGCCAGCCGCGGCCGCCGTGTTCGCCGTAGGAGCGGACAGAGGCCGCACGGCCAGTTCGGGGGCTGTATGCGGCTGAGCGCAGCCGGACCCTACGTAACGAGTGGGTAACGCGGCGGGATGGTTGGACGCTCTGGCACTCCTCCGGGATGACACATCCTTCGGACTTGGGCACAAACGCTGAGCCAAGATCAGGTTCCGGACCTTGGAGTTCTCGGATGTCGCGTCATTCGTCCGCCGCACCACTCCGAAGTGCCGCCCGCATCGGCGTCCAGGGTCGCTCACCTGCGTCGTCGGTGGCCGCCGATCGGTGCTGCTCGGAGGATCTCGTCCGCAGCAGTCAGCGCCCAGCAGGCCGCGGAGAAGCCCAGACCGCTGCCGACCCGGCCTTCGTTCAAGTTCCCCTGGCCAGGGGTGCATAAGAGCTGGGCGAGCCTGCCACGTGGGTGGCGACCTTGACTTCGACGCCCAGAGCAACCCGTACCTGCCGACCGGCGACAGCGGCTCATGTCAACCTAGAGATCGGGGACCTCATGAAGAACATGCCACGGTCCGGCCTGAGAGCCGCGGCCACCACTCTGGCCCTCGTCACCGTCTCGGGTGCGGTCGCCACGGCACCCACGGCCGCGGCGCAACCAGGTAGTTGGACTTCCGTTCAGCCCGGTGTCCCCTCGTCCGGCTGCGAGGGCGTACGCGCCACGGTGGCCCTGGACGGGAACGGCGCCCCCACGCTCGGAGCCACGTGGAACTGCCGGCAGGTCCTGATACCCGCCCCGATCGGCCTGGTGACGAAAGAGGCCGATTACACCACCGGCCTGGACTTCATCAGCCGCAGTGACACGTCCGCGTCGTACACCTACGAGACCACGGTCGGCAAGTCCCGCGTCCGGAAGCGGCTCGCGACCGAGACGAGGTTGGTGTTCGGCAAGGCAGCCGCCCGGATCACGGTGCATGTGCGCACCTCGCCGGACGGGGTGGCGCTGCGCTACGAGCTGCCGTCGGGTGCGACGGTAGAGCGGGAGGCGACGGCCTTTGAGCTCCCGGGGGACGCCCAGTTGTCCCGTGCGCCCTTCCAAACCTTCCATGAGGGCACTCACGCGACATCAGCGGTTTCCGACGCACCCTCCGGCGAGTACGAGATGAACCTGTTCGCCCAGGAGACCAACGGCGCTCGCGTGCTGCTCGCCGAATCCGGTGTGGACGGTGGCTACTCGGGCGGCCGGTTCAGTCACGCCAAGGGCACCGGCCGGTTCAGCGTGCAACTGGCCGACCCACAGGTCGTGCGGTCCGGCGCGTTCACCACGCCCTGGCGCACAGCCGCCATCGGCAGCTCTTCGACGGTCGTGGAGTCGACACTGGCCGATGACGTGGCGCCGGAGTCGAAGATCACGGATACCTCGTGGATCAAGCCCGGCGTCGCCGCGTGGGCATGGCTGGACGGCGGTGGGCCCACCCAGAGGGATCTGCCCAAGCTCAAGAAGTGGGTTGACTACGCCTCGTCGCAGGGCTGGCCGTACCTCATGGTCGACGACGGATGGAAGGGCGTGGACTGGATACCGGAGCTGGTGGCCTATGCGCGCGAGCGAGGTGTTCGCATCATGCTCTGGTATCACTGGAGCGATCTGGAGACCGATGCCGAACGTGAGGCCGAGTTCAACAAGATCGCGGGATGGGGTGTGGCGGGCGTCAAGATGGACTTCATGGATTCGGAGTCCCGGTCCCGCCACCAGTGGTACGACGACGCTCTTGCCGACGCCGCCAGGCACAAGCTGGTGGTCGATCTGCACGGTTCCCGTCTGCCGGTGGGCGTACACCGCACCTGGCCGCACGTGCTGACCTCCGAAGCGGTGCGAGGCGAGGAGTACAGCGCAGACCGCACCATCGAGCACATCGCGGCGCTCCCGTTCACTCGTGGCCCGCTCGGACCGGTCGACTACTCGCCGATGAGCTTCCAGCAGTCCAACCCGAACAGCGACGGAGCGGAACTCGCCCTCGGCGTGCTGCTCGAGAGCGGCCTTATCCTGCCGGGCGGCCGGATCTCCGATTACCAGGCCCGCCCCGAAGCACAGCGATGGCTGCGTACCTTGCCGACCGTCTGGGACGAGACGAAGTACGTCTCCGGCGATCCGCGTACCGGTGCAGTCATCGCCCGTCGCAACGGACATCGGTGGTTCGTCGGGGCGTTCAACCGCGGAAACGCGCGCACCATTTCCTACCCGACAACGTTCCTCGGCACCGGAAACTG
The DNA here is from genome assembly GCF_000349325.1 of Streptomyces davaonensis JCM 4913. Taxonomy (GTDB): domain Bacteria; phylum Actinomycetota; class Actinomycetes; order Streptomycetales; family Streptomycetaceae; genus Streptomyces; species Streptomyces davaonensis. The sequence continues at coordinate 2,868,229 of NC_020504.1, read as the reverse complement.
GCACGCCGAGATCACCACCGACGGTCCCGACGGACTGGTCCGCACAAGCAAGGTCATCAAGGCGGGGGACACGCTGGAGGTTACGGCCGTCGCGAACGGGGGCCACGCCGTGAAACTCGCCAAGGCCGCATCCGTGCCGACCGGACAGCGCAAGGTGTCGGTCGCCGGTACCAGCCACGTGCTGGATGTGAGCGGTGCCAGTACCGCGGACAATGCAGCCATCATCCGCTGGCCCAGCCACGACGGCCAGAATCAGCGCTTCGAGTTCAAGCCGATCAGCGGCGGTTACCTACGGATCGTCAACCCGCAGAGCGGGAAGGACGTTGTCGTGAAGGACGCCTCCCGTGAGGCCGGAGGGAAGGCGATCCAGTACCGGTATGAGACAGGAGCCGACACCAACGACGAGTGGCTGGCGGAGGACGCCGGTGCGGGCCGTATCCGTCTCGTCAATCGGCACAGCGGCTTGTACCTGACGGCGGGCAGGGCGCAAGGCGACCAGTTCGAACAGCGGCCGTTCGACGGTGGTGCCCACCAGGAGTTCACGGTCGACTGACCCCGCCTCAGCCACTGCGACTGGGCCGGGCATTCCTCCATTGCCGGTCACCGCCCCGAGCGTGTGGGCGGGTGGTACTGATTTGACGGTGGCGTGCTGACTACGTGGTAGTGCTCGAGCAACCGGCTGTGCCGCAAGGTGGATCCCCCCGGGTCGCAGCTCGAAGCTGACCGGCTCGAATTCTCCCGGGCGGCACAGTCCTTCGGCCCTGAGGATGGGCGTGTTCCAGGCGACGGCAGACGTGCGGACGATATCGAACAGGCCGATTGGCACGGCGAGTTCGCTCTGATGTAACGGATTGGTAACACGGCAGGAATTATGCGGCCGACCCCGGTCGTCCTAAGCGCGAGGGAACAGGCGCGCCAGATCGACTGGTGCCAGTGCGGTTTCCGGTGGCGCCGCAGGGGTTCGCCCTCCGAACGATCTGTCATGTCCGGGACAATGCGCTGAGAGGAAGAGCAATGAGAGCAAAGCGAGTTGGCGGAATCCTGTCCGTGACGACCCTCGGGTTCATCGCGGCCGGAATGGTCGTCGCCCCGCAAGCCAGCGGGATCGTCGACGGCAGGGAGGCCGATTCGACCCCTGGGGCCGTACGCGTGGCCTTCGGCTGCTCAGGTTCCGTGATCAGCCCGACCTGGGTGCTGACCGCGAAGCACTGCGTCGACGAAGGAATGACATACGCCGAGGTGGCGGTCGGGAACGTCAACACCGATCACGCCGAAGTCGTCAAGAGCATGAGCATCCACCTCAATGACAGGGCAGATCTCGCCCTGCTGGAGCTGGAGCGCCCGGTGAACGTCACCTTTGCCCAGCTCGGCGACAAGGTCAATGTCGGCGACACGGAACAGGTCTTCGGCTGGGGCTACGGCAACAAGCTGAAGGTGGCCGACATGCGAGTCGTGACGGTGGATCACGGGATCGCGGCCGAGTACATCAACGGCAGGACCGAGGGCGGCGACTCCGGCGGCCCTGTCTTCGTCGACGGCAAGCAGGTCGGTGTGCACTACGCCCGAGGGCACTACTCGTACCACGTGAATCTCCAAGTGCACCGGCAGTGGATCAAGGAGATCTCCGGGGTGTGACCGGCCATGAAGGGCGCCTCGGTGAGACCGATGGGCGCCGTGCCTTTCAACGTCGCCGAGGTGTCCCTTCTGTCCATGCACAGGTCTAGATCAGCGCTCCGATCAGGCAGAATGCGCTGCGAGAAGTCTGTACCTCTTGCGGATTCAGGAGTTTGGAGGCGTCGTGCATTTCGGCACGACCTCCTCGATGGACGGGATCGTGCCGCAGCCCGTCACGGTTCAGAAGGACGCCGCGGTGGCGTACCGGAGGCGGCCGAGGTGAGCGTCTGCCCCATCGGAACCGTCCACTCCCGCGTGGCCCGGGCCCGCGCGACCCTCGTCGAATTGCCGGCGGATGCCGCGGAGAAACGGCAGACCGTCAGCACGGGCAGGGTGGGTGGCGGTGCTTGGTGACGGTCGGGGAGGAAGCGACCGTCGAGGGGGGCGTGCACCGCCACCCGCTGAGCTCGTGCTGACGCGGATGTTGGGATCGCTCGGGTACCGCTGCATTCAGCCGGCGTCTTCAATGAGTCAGGAGCGTGAGTCGGCCCCACGCTCCCGCTGCTTTGCCAACGCTTTGCCCTTCGGGGTCTGTCAGGGAGCTGCTCCGAACGCCGCGTCGAAGGAGGCCGACGGCGGGCTGAAGTCGTACGCCTTGAGGTGAGCCAGTGCCTCCGGGGCGCCCTGGAGGCGGTCCATGCCGGCGTCTTCCCACTCGACGGAGATGGGGCCCTCGAACCGGATGAAGCGGAGCATGCGGAAGATGTCCTCCCAGCGGACGTCTCCGCGGCCCACCGACACAAAGTCCCAGCCGCGGCGCGGGTCGCCCCAGGGAAGGTGGGAGCCGAGGCGGCCGTTGCGCCCGTCGAGGCGCTTGCGGGCGTCCTTGCAGTCGACGTGGTAGATGCGGTCCCGAAAGTCGTACAGGAAGCCCGCCGGGTCGATGTCCTGCCAGACGAAGTGGGAGGGGTCGAAGTTGAGGCCGAAGCTGGGCCGGTGGTCGACGGCCTGCAGGGCCCTTTCGGTGGTCCAGTAGTCGTAGGCGATCTCGCTGGGGTGGACCTCGTGGGCGAAGCGGACGCCTTCTGCGTCGAAGACGTCGAGGATGGGGTTCCAGCGGTCGGCGAAGTCCTGGTAGCCGCGCTCGATCGTGACATCGGTCGCGGGCGGGAACATGGCGACCAGGTGCCAGATGGCGGAGCCGGTGAAGCCGACCACCGTCTCGACACCGAAAGCGGCCGCCGCGCGTGCCGTGTCCTTCATCCGGTCGGCGGCTCGCTGCCGTACGCCCTCGGCGTCTCCGTCGCCCCACACCTCGGGTGGGAGGATGGCCTCGTGACGCTCGTCGATGATGGCGTCGCAAACGGCTTGGCCGACCAGGTGATTGGAGACCGCCCAGCACTTCAGGCCATACTTCTCCAGGAGTTGGCGACGGGAATCCAGATAGGACGGGTCGGTCAGCGCCTGGTCCACCTGGAAGTGGTCGCCCCAGCAGGCGAGTTCCAGGCCGTCGAATCCGGCATCGGTGGCGATCTTGCAGACCTCCTCCAGGGGAAGGTCCGCCCACTGGCCGGTGAAGAGCGTGAAGCGGTGGGTCATGACGCACGTCCTTATTCGTGGTCGGTGGTGAAGACGGGGGTGTACGTGCTGTCCTTGGACGCGCTCTCCTCGACAGCGGCGAGCACGCGCTGCACCTGGAGACCATCGGCGAAGGACGGGGAGGGCTGGGTTCCGTCGGCGATGGCGTGCACGAGGTCACGGGCCTGGTGGACGAACGTGTGCTCATAGCCGAGACCATGACCGGGAGGCCACCAGCCGGCGAGATAGGGGTGCTCGGGCTCGGTGACCAGGATGCGGCGGAAGCCGGCCTCGGGGGCGGGGGCGGAGCCGTCGAAGAAGTGCAGTTCGTTGAGGCGCTCCAGGTCGAAGGCCAACGAGCCGCGCTCGCCGTTGACTTCGAACCGCAGCGCGTTCTTGCGGCCGTGGGCGAAGCGGCTGGCCTCGAACGAGGCGAGTGCGCCGGACGGGAAACGGCCGGTGAACAGGGCGGCGTCGTCAACGGTGACCTGGCCCCGGTCACCTCCGAGGCCTGGTGTGAGGGGGCGCTCGGGGACGAACGTCTCGGTCTGCCCGGTAACCCCGATCACTTGCTCGCCGGTCAGGAACTGGGCGAGGTCGACGATGTGCGATCCCAGATCTCCGAGCGCGCCGGAGCCGGCCGTCTCCCTCCGCAGTCGCCACGTGAGCGGGAAGTCGGGGTCGACGAGCCAGTCCTGGAGATAGGTCAGGCGGATGTGCCGGAGTGTGCCGAGCCGGCCCGCTCCGATGAGGGCCTGCGCCAGTGAAATGGCGGGCGTGCGGCGATAGTTGAAGCCGACCATCGCGATGCGGCCCGGGTTCCGCGCAGCTGCGGCGACCATGGCCTCGGCCTCCGCGACCGTGTTGGCCAGAGGCTTCTCGCACAGCACGTGTTTGCCGGCGTCGAGGGCAGCGACGGCGATCTCGGCGTGGCTGTCGCCGGGGGTGCAGATGTCGACGAGGTGGATGTCGTCGCGTGCGATCAACTCCCGCCAGTCGGTCTCGGCGGACGCCCAGCCCAGCCGATCCGCGGCCGCCCGCGCCGCCTGTTCGTTCCGGCCGCACACTGCGGTGAGTTGCGGCTCGAGCGGCAGGTCGAAGGCGCGGCCCGCCGTGCGCCAGCCCTGGGAGTGGACGGCCCCCATGAAGGCGTAGCCGACCATGCCGATGCCGAGGACCGGCTTACGGGTTGCGGCGGATTGCGTGTTCGGGGATGTCATGTGCGCGAGTTCTCCTGACGCGGCCGGGGCGGCGCGGTGTGGCGCGCCGCCCCGGGCCTCGGCGACGGTGGGGGAATCCCCGGAGCGGTCTACTTGAATCCGGTCGCCATGTACTGGTCGACGTTGGCCTTGTCGACGACGGCCGAGTACAGGGTGATGGACGAGGGGATCTCGAATTCCGCCATGCCACCCAGGCCCTTGCTCTGGCCCAGCGCGCGCGCCAGGTCGATGGCGGAGGCGGCCATGGTCGGCGGGTACAGGACCGTCGCCTTGAGCACTCCGCTGTCCTGCTTGATGGCCTGGAAGGCGGAGAGGGCCCCCGCGCCGCCGACCATGAAGAACTCGTCCCGCCCGGCCTGCTCGATCGCGCGCAGGGCGCCGACGCCCTGGTCGTCGTCGTGGTTCCACAGCGCGTCGAACTGCTTGTTGGCCTGGAGCAGTGACGCCATCTTCGACTGGCCGGACTCGACGGTGAACTCGGCGGCCTGGCGGGCGACCTTCTTGATGTTGGGGTAGTTCTTCAGGGCGTCGTCGAAGCCCTGGGTGCGCTGCTGGGTCAACTCCAGCGTGTCCATTCCCGCAAGTTCGACGACCTTGGCGTTCTGCTTGTCCTTGAGCTGTTCGCCGATGTAGTGCCCGGCGTTCAGGCCCATGCCGTAGTTGTCGCCGCCGATCCAGCAGCGGTATGCCTGCGGGGAGTTGAAGACGCGGTCGAGGTTGATGACCGGGATGCCGGCCCGCATCGCCTTCAGGCCGACCTGGGTGAGCGCCTTGCCGTCGGCGGGCAGGATCACCAGGACGTCGACCTTCTTGTTGATCAGCGTCTCGATCTGGCCGATCTGGGCGGCGGTGTCGTTGGAGCCCTCGGTGATCTCCAGCGAGACGTCCTTGTACTTCTTGGCGCGATCACGGGCGTTGACGTTGATGGCGTTGAGCCAGCCGTGGTCGGCCTGGGGTCCGGCGAAGCCGATGGTGACGTGCTTACCGGGCTTGTCGTCGGCGACGGGGGCCTGTTCGGCCGAGCCGTCGTCGGAGCCGGAGTCGTTGGAGGTGCAGGCGGTGAGCAGCGCGCCGGCCGACACGGCGGCGGTGCCGAAGAGCAGCCTTCTGCGGATGGGGTCGACTTGCTGAGCCATGTTCGTGTCTCCTTGGCTGGCGCTTTACTCGTGGGCGGTGCGGCGTTGGATGAGAACGGCGGCGACGATGATCGCGCCCTTGGCGATCTGCTGGGTCGCGGTCTCGAGGTTGTTGAGCGCGAAGATGTTGGTGATGGTGGTGAAGATCAGGACGCCGAGGACGGAGCCGGTGATGGTGCCGCGGCCGCCGCTGAGCAATGTGCCGCCGATGATGGCTGCGGCAATGGCGTCGAGTTCGTAGAGGTTGCCGTTGGTGTTCTGGCCGGAGCCGGACAGGATGATGAGCATGAAGGCGGCGATGCCGCAGCACAGTCCGGACAGCAGGTAGAGGTAGAGGCGCTGGCGCCGGACGTCGATGCCGGCGAGCCGGGCCGCTTCCGCGTTGCCGCCGATGGCGACGGTGCGTCGTCCGAACGTCGTGCGGTTGAGCAGGAGCCAGCCGATGACGACGACGACCACGAAAACGATCACGAGCGGTGGCACCCCGAGGACGTAGGCGTCCTTCACGCCCAGATCGAGGATCTCGGGAATCGTGACGACCTGGGTACTGCCGTCGGTGATCTGGAGGGCGAGGCCACGGGCCGAGGCGAGCATGGCGAGGGTGGCGATGAACGGGACCATTCGGCCGTACGCGATGAGCACACCGTTGACCAGGCCACACCCCACACCCACGAGGACCGCGGTGAACAGGACTCCGGTGAATCCGAATTCCTGGGTGGCGACCGTGGTCGCCCACACCGAGGCCAGCGCCACGATCGCGCCGACAGACAGGTCGATACCCCCGCTGATGATCACCAGGGTCATGCCGACGGTGACGACACCGATCACCGACGCCTGGGTGAGCACGAGTTGAAGGTTGCTCACGGCCAGGAACTCGTCCGGCTTGGTGACGCCGCCGACGAGCACGAGGATCGCCAGCACGCCCAGTAGCGACAGAGTGCGGACATCGAGCCGGAGGCCGAGAGCGGGCTTGCGCGGCGGTGGCGCGGCGGGAGCGGGCTTCTCGGCCGCGGGTGCGGCCGCGGACTGCGTCATGATGCGGTGTTCCCTTCGAGTACGAGATCGAGTACGCGGTGTTCGTCCAGTTGGTCGGCGGGCGCGCGGTGGACGACGTGGCCCTCACGGAGCACGAGGACGCGGTCGGCGAGGCCGAGAACCTCGGGGATCTCGCTGGAGACCACGACGACGGCCATCCCTTCGTCCGCCAGCCGCCGGATCACCGCGTACAGCTCGACGCGGGCCCCGATGTCCACACCACGGGTGGGCTCGTCCAGGAGCAGCACCCGGCACCCCCGCAGTAGCCAGCGCGCCAGGACGGCCTTCTGCTGATTGCCGCCGGAGAAGTTCTTGACCTGGGCATCCGGGTTGTCGGGATGGAGCACCAGGTCCCGGGTGACCTGCTGAGCCGCGGCACGCTCCGCGGCCCGGTCGATCCAGCCGAGGCGGGCGAACCGGCCAAGGGTGGAGATGGAGACGTTGCGGGTGACCGACTCAAGCATCAGCAGGGCCTGGGCCTTGCGCTCCTCGGGAGCGAGCCCGATGCCGGCGCGCACCGCGGCACGGACGTGGCCGGGCCGCACCTCCTCGCCGTCCACGAACACCCGGCCTGTCGTGGGCTGACGGGCACCGAAGATGGTCTCCAGGATCTCGGACCGCCCGGACCCCACCAGACCGGCCAAGCCGACGATCTCCCCGGGGCGGACTTCGAGGTTGAGCGGCTCGAACTCCCCCTGACGGCTGAGCCCTTCCACCTTCAGAACGGGCGGCACGGCGGAGGTGACCGGACCGGCCGCACGCGGGGAGTAGGGGAAGACGTGTTCCACGGTGCGACCCGTCATGAGCGCGACGATGTCGGGTGTGGGTGTGGACCGGGCCGGCAGATCGTTGGCGACGGACCGGCCCTCTTTGAGGACGGTCACGCGGTCGCCGATCGTGCGGATCTCCTCCAACCGGTGGGAGATGTAGATGATGGCGACGCCCTCGCTCGTCAGGGTGTCCACGGTGCGGAAGAGATTGCGCACCTCGTCCGGGTCCAGGGCGGCCGACGGCTCGTCCATGACGATCAGACGTGCGTCGTGGGACAAGGCGCGGGCCATCGACACGATCTGCTGCTGCGCGGCGGAGAGTTCGGCGACGAGGGTGGCGGGGTCGATCTCCGTGTGGCCGAGCCGGTTCAGAAGGGCGGCGGCGCGCTGGCGGGCGACCCGGGTGCGTACGACGAATCCGGCGTGGGTCGGTTCATGGCCGAGGCTGATGTTCTCAGCCACGGAGAGATGCTCGACGAGGTCGAGTTCCTGGTAGATGGTCGCGATGCCGAGCCGCATGGCGCCGATGGGGGACTTCAGCCGCGTGGGCTGCCCCTGCCAGACGATCTCGCCGCCGTCGGGCTGATGGGCGCCGGCCAGGACCTTGATGAGGGTGGACTTTCCCGCACCGTTCTGGCCAAGGAGACAGTGCACCTCGCCCTCGACGACCGTCAGGTCGACGCCGGCCAGAGCGCGGACGCCGGGGAAGGACTTGGTGATCCCGGTCATCCTGAGCAGCGGCGCAGGGGAGTCGGCTGTTCGAGTGTCAGGGGGTGATGGCGGCATGGGACGGTTCCTCGGTTCCGTGGTGGTTCAAGGGCATGGCGCGGTGGGATGCGGATGCTGATCGATGAGCGGTGCGGAGACCGCTCGGGTGGGGCGGGGCCGTAACCGCCGCCCTCGGCGTGGGCTCTTGGCGAGCGCTTTCGACGCCGGGGCGTGCGGGTTCAGGCGCCCCACCGTCGGCGGGGACTGGGACGGTGGGGCGGGTCTTGGGGGTCAGGCCGGGGAGAAGACGCGTTCGGTGATGAGCCGGGCGGCGCCGATGACGCCGGCCTGGGGGCCGAGCTCGCTGAGGACGATGGGGAGGCTGCCGGTGGCCAACGGCAGGGACCTGCGGTAGACCTGGGTGCGTATGGCGGCCAGCAGGGAGTGGCCGAGCCCGGTCACCCCGCCGCCGATGACCACCAGGCCCGGGTTGAAGAACGACACGAGCCCGGCGATGACTTGTCCGACGTGGCCGCCGCCCTGCCGGATGAGATCACCGGCCGCGGGGTCACCGGCCGCGGCTGCCGCGGCGACGTCGGCCCCGGTGAGCGTGCCCGAGGAGGCCAGCCGTTCGGCCAGTTCACCTGGGTGCCCCGACTCCATGAGCGCGTCGCGGGCGAGCGCCGCACCGCTGAAGTGGGCTTCCAGGCAGCCGGTGTTGCCGCAGGCGCAGGGATGGCCGTCGGGATCGACCTGGATGTGGCCGATGTCGCCGGCGCTCCCGGTCACCCCGCGGTAGACCTCGCCGCAGACCACGATGCCGCAGCCGATGCCGGTGCCGATCTTCACGCAGAGGAAGTCCTTGACGTTCTTGGCGACTCCTGTGTGCTGTTCCCCGAGGGCCATCAGGTTCGCATCGTTGTCGACCATGACCGGGCAGCCGAGGTCCTGGCTGAGGGCCTCGCGGACGGGGAAGTTGTCCCAGCCCGGCATGAGCGGTGGCGCGACCGGGATGCCCTCGGGGAACCGCACCGGCCCGGGGATGCCGACCCCGGCACCGTCGAAGCGGTCGGCGATGCCGGCAGCCGTCAACTTGCCGGCCATGTCGAGGACGTGCTCGAAGACCGCGACGGGGCCGTCCCGCACGTCGACCGGCTTGCTCAGATGGCCGAGAACCTCCAACTCCCCGTTGGTGACGGCGACATCCGCCGAGGTGGCGCCGATGTCGACGCCCAGGAAGCGGAGTTCGGGCGAGAGCCGGATGTTGTGCGACCGGCGTCCGCCCCTGGAGGCGGCGAGGCCGTTGTTCGCTACGAGCCCGATCTCCATGAGCCGGTCCACCTCGACGGCGAGCTTCGAGCGGGACAGGTCCACGAACTCGCCCAGCTGTGCACGCGAGTTGGGGCCTTCGTCGCGCAGCAGCCTGAGTATGTGCGCCTGATGTGCGTTAGCGGGCCGTGCCGTCATGCGTCTCACGTCGCCCTCCCTCCGCATGTTTTCGGCCTTCGGTGTCTTCAGCGGTGGAACTTAGCAGTGCCTTGACGGTTCTGGAAGGACTTAGGCCAAGATCTTCGACAACTTCTGATTCTTAGAAGACAAAGCCTGCGCTGTGGCGAGGGTTGCGGGCAACGAACAGGTAACAGGGCGGGATGGATAGAGGGTGTTGCGGTCACCCCAGGCGGGGAGGGGGAACTTTTGTTCTCTGGCGGTAAAAGTTCAGGATTCTTCTGCATAAGCTCTTTCAGAACACGCGAAAGAGGGCTAGGTTTCCGACGAACTTGCACGAAAGGCCTTCGTGGCGGGACACGGGCCCCAAAAGACGGGCCCGTGCCGGGGTGGCGACTCCCGCCCCCGGCACGGGCCGTCCACCCCTCACACGCATGACGCGACGAGAGACAACGGCAGGGAGGCGGTCGTGGCGACATCATCGACATCCGCACTGGCAGCGCCACGTACGGGAATCTGGCTGATAGGAGCCCGCGGCTCGGTCGCCACCACAGTGGTCGCCGGGTGGGCGGCCGTCGCGGCGGGGCTCCAACCGGCCGTAGGCATGGTCACCCACACTCCACCCTTCGCCGACTGCGGCCTGCCGGATCTGCCGTCCTTGGTCTTCGGCGGCCACGACGTCGCGGCCTGCCCCCTGCCGAAGCGCGCCGAGCAGCTCGCCGCCCAGGGAGTCCTGCCGCACGATCTGCCACACGCGGTGCGCGCCGAACTCGCCGCGGCTGACGCGGAGATACGGACCGGCGGCCCGCTCGTCGACGACCTGCGCGACGACCATGAACTGATCAGCGCCTTCGCCGAGGACATCGCGTCGTTCCGCATGCGCAACAACCACGCCCGATGCGTCGTGGTCAACGTCGCATCCACCGAACCGGCGCCCCGCGCGGGAGACGACAGGCTGCCCGCCAGCTCGCTGTACGCCGCCGCCGCGCTGCGCGCCCAGGCCGCGTACGTGAACTTCACCCCGTCAACCGGACTGCACCATCCGGCGCTGCACGGTCCGTACGAGGTGCCGGTCGCCGGGCGGGACGGCAAGACCGGGCAGACCCTGCTGCGGTCCGTGCTCGGCCCGATGTTCGCCCAGCGCGCGCTCACCGTACGGTCGTGGTCCGGCGCCAACCTGCTCGGCGGGGGAGACGGCGCGGCGCTCGCCGACCCGGACGCGGCCGCCGCGAAGAACGCCGGCAAGGAACGGGTCCTCGCCGACACCCTCGGTACCGTCCCCGAGGGAGTGGTGCACATCGACGACGTACCGTCGATGGGGGACTGGAAGACGGCCTGGGACCACATCGCCTTCGAGGGATTCCTCGGCACGCGGATGGTCCTGCAGACCATCTGGCAGGGATGCGACTCCGCCCTCGCGGCACCGCTGATCCTCGACCTCGCCCGGATTGTCACCCGGGCGCATGAAGCGGGGCTCACCGGGCCGCTCCCCGAGCTGGGCTTCTACTTCAAGGACCCCGATCCTGGGGCGCCGTCCTCGCTGTCCGAGCAGTACACCGCGCTGCTCGGCCTCGCCGACAGGCTGCGGGTGGCGCACACGTGAACGCGGCACGCGACTGGGCCCAACTCCTCCGCGTCTCGGCACTGTTCACCGTCCCCGGCGACGCACTCGCCGGGGCGGCGGCCGCGGGCGTGCGCGCCGACCGGCGCACGGCGCTCGCCATCGGCTGCTCCCTGTGCCTCTACGAGGCGGGTATGGTCCTGAACGACTGGGCGGACCAGGACGAGGACGCGCGCGAACGCCCCGACCGGCCGCTGCCGTCGGGTCGTATCCACCCGGCCGCCGCCTTGGGTGCGGCGGCTGGGCTGACCACAGTCGGCCTGGCCTTCGCGGCCCGGGCGGGGCGCCCCGCGGCGGCGGTCGCGGGCGTCCTGGCCGCAACCGTCTGGGCGTACGACCTGAAGCTCAAGCACACTTCCGCGGGCGCGGTGGCCATGGGCGCCGCCCGCGGCTTGGACCTGCTGCTCGGCGCGGTGGCGACCGGGGGGAGGCCTCTCCGCCCCGCCGTGACCCTGTCCTCGGCGGCACTGGCCGCCCACACGTATGCGGTGACTCGTGTCGCCCGCAACGAGACCACCGGGGGTGCCGGCCTGGCGTCCCTGGCCGCACTGGCAACAAGTGCCGTCATCGGTACGGCACTTGCATGGAGAAGCGTGGACTTGGCCCCATCCGGCACGCGACCGGTCCGCGACCTCGCCGCCCCGACCTTCGCAGCCCTGTATGGCGCTACTGCCGCCCGCCCCTACCTCCACGCCGCCCTCAACCCCTCCCCGGACCTCACACAACGCGCCGTGGGCGGCGGTATCAGGTCACTCATCCCCCTCCAGGCCGCCCTCGCGGCCCACGCCGGGGCCCCCGCATGTGGCGCGGCACTGATGGCACTGGCGCCACTGGCACGCCGTATCTCCCGGAAGGTGAGCCCCACATGACCCTGCGCCTGGCCTACGGCACCAACGGCCTCACCGATCTGCGCCTGGACGACGCCCTGTTCCTCCTCGCCGATCTCGGCTACGACGGCGTCGCCCTCACGCTCGACCACATGCACCTCGACCCCATGGCGCCGGACCTCTCCGACCGGGTCGGCCGACTGGCCCGCACTCTGCGCACCCTCGAGCTGTCGGTGACGATCGAGACCGGCGCCCGCTACATCCTCGACGCGCGCCGCAAGCACGGCCCCTCGCTGCTCGACCCCGACCCGGAGGGACGCGCTGCCCGGGTCCGCATGCTCATGCATGCCGTCCAGATCGCCGCCGACCTCGGAGCGCACGCGGTGCACTGCTTCAGCGGCGTCCTCCCTGACGGCGTCGATCCGGACAGCGCGTGGAAGTGGCTCACCGACGAGCTGTCGCTTGTCCTCTACACCGCCACCGGCCTGGGCATGCCGCTCGCCGTGGAACCCGAGCCCGGCCATCTCCTCGCCACCCTCGCCGACTTCCACCACGTGCGCCACCTGCTCGGCAGCCCCGACGCGCTCGGCCTGACCCTCGACATCGGCCACTGCCAGTGCCTGGAACGCGCCTCGCCCGCCGACTGCGTCCGCAGCGCGGCGCCCTGGGTGCGCCATGTGCAGATCGAGGACATGCGGCGGGGCATCCACGAGCATCTCCCCTTCGGGGCAGGCGAGATCGACTTCCCGCCCGTCCTCGACGCCCTCGCCGATCTCACCCACGACGGCTACCCGGGCCTGATCAGCGTGGAGCTGCCCCGCCACTCGCACGCAGGGCCGAGCCTCGCCAAGAGCTCCCTCCACTACCTGCGTGGCCTGGAGAAAGGAGCACACGCATGACCACTCCGGAGGCCAACGGCCTCACAGAGCTGTGGGAGAGCCTCGACTCCCCGGTCCGCGCCTGGCTGGCCCAGGCCGTGCTCGACGCGGCCGTGGATCAGGACGGTTCCCGGCACTCGCTGCCGATCTGGGAGGCGCGGTTCGCGGAGGCGGGCCGGCATTGTCGGGGTGCCGAGGACGACGCCCGCGTCCTCCTCCTGCACGCGGTCCAGCCGGACCCCTCCGCCCTCGCCCGACTGTACGCGCGCGGCACGGCCGCCGAACGCCGCGCCATCCTCCGCGTCCTGCCCCATCTCCCGCACCTGACCCCCGCCGACGCGCTCCCGCTCGTCGAGGACGCGCTGCGCACCAACGACACCCGGCTCGTCGCCACCGCCGTAGGCCCGTACGCCGGCGAGCACCTGGGCGCCCACGCCTGGCGCCACGCCGTACTGAAATGCCTGTTCACCGGCGTGCCCTTGGACGAAGTGACCGGCCTCGAACGCCGGGCGGCCGGGGACGCAGAACTGGCACGGATGCTCACCGACTACGCCGCCGAACGCACCGCGGCGGGCCGTCCCGTGCCGACCGATCTCCAGCGCGCCCTGCGCCTCGCCACCCAGGAGTCTTGATGCGCATCTTCGACCCCCACATCCATATGACGTCCAGGACCACCGACGACTACGAGGCCATGCATGCCGCCGGCGTCCGCGCCGTCGTCGAGCCCTCCTTCTGGCTGGGCCAGCCCCGCACCTCGCCGGCCTCCTTCTTCGACTACTTCGACTCCCTCCTGGGCTGGGAGCCCTTCCGGGCCGCCCAGTACGGCATCGCCCACCACTGCACGCTCGCCCTCAACCCCAAGGAGGCGAACGACCCGCGCTGCCTGCCCGTTCTCGACGAACTGCCCCGCTATCTCGTCAAGGACCAGGTCGTGGCCGTCGGCGAGATCGGCTACGACTCGATGACCCCGGCCGAGGACACCGCGCTCGCCGCCCAGCTCCAGCTCGCCGCCGAGTACGGCCTGCCCGCGCTCGTGCACACCCCCCACCGCGACAAACTCGTCGGCCTGCGCCGCACCCTCGACGTGGTCCGCGAGTCCGCACTCGACCCGGAGTGTGTGCTGGTCGATCACCTCAACGAGACGACGGTCAAGGAGGCCAAGGACAGCGGCTGCTGGCTGGGCTTCTCCGTCTATCCCGACACCAAGATGGACGAGGAGCGGATGGTCGCCATCCTCCGCGCCTACGGCCCCGAGCAGGTGCTGGTGAACTCCGCCGCCGACTGGGGCCGCAGCGACCCGCTCAAGACCCGCAAGGTCGGCGAGCTGATGCTGGCCGAGGGGTTCACCGAGGATGAGGTCGACCGGGTGCTGTGGCGCAACCCCGTCGCCTTCTATGGGCAAAGCGGTCGCCTCGCCCTCGACGTCCAGGCAACCGACGCCACGCACGAGGGCAACTCCGTACTCAGAGGCGGGGAGTGACCGCATGCGCTTCCTGCACCCGGACGGCTCCACCGTCCATCTCGCGTACTGCACCAACGTCCACCCGGCCGAGACTCTGGCGGGTGTCCTGGCCCAACTCCGCGACTACTGCGAGCCGGTCCGCCGCCGCCTCGGCCTGGAGCGCCTCGGCATTGGCCTGTGGCTTGCCGAGGACGCCGCGTTCACGCTCATCAGTGATCCCGACGCCCTGCGACTCCTGCGCGCCGAGCTGGCAATGCGGCGCCTCGAGGTCGTCACCCTCAACGGCTTTCCCTACGAGGGGTTCGGCGCCCAGGAGGTCAAGTACCGCGTGTACAGGCCGGATTGGGCCGAACCCGAACGCCTCCGCTACACCGCCAACCTGGCTCGCCTGCTCACCGCGCTTCTGCCGGATGACGTCAGGGAAGGCAGCATCTCCACTCTGCCCCTCGCCTGGCGGACGTCGTACGACCGCAGGTCGGCTCACACAGCGCACAACGCACTCCTCTCCCTGGCCGAATACCTTGATGCCATGGAGCGATCGACCGGACGGTCGATCAGCATTGGCCTGGAACCGGAGCCCGGCTGTGTCGTGGAGACGACGGCCGACGCCATCGGGCCACTGTTCGACATAGGCCACGACCGGATCGGTGTCTGCGTCGACACCTGTCATCTCGCCACGTCCTTCCAGGACCCGGCGACCGCGCTAGGCAACCTCTGGTCCGCCGACATCCCCGTCGTCAAGGCTCAGCTCTCCGCCGCCCTGCACGCGCAGGACCCGCACCTGCCCGAGGTTCGCGAGGCGCTGCGGGCCTTCGACGAACCCCGTTTCCTGCACCAGACGCGGGTGAGGACGACGGAGGGGCTGATCGGCACCGACGACCTCGGTGAGGCCCTCGGGCTCGGCGGCCTCCCGGTCACCGGACCCTGGCGTGCGCATTTCCACGTGCCCCTGCACGCGGTCCCCGCGAGGCCGCTGACCTCCACGCTGCCCGTGCTGCGGGACTGCCTCACCCATCTCGTCGGCGGCTCCGCCGCCCGCACGCACCACCTGGAGGTGGAGACCTACACCTGGGAGGCGCTGCCGCCCTCCCTGCGGCCTGTCGACCGCGTCGGCCTGATCGAGGGCATCGCCGCCGAACTCGCCGTCGCCCGCGACCTGCTGACCCACCTCGGCCTCAAGGAGCTGCCATGACCGGGCCCACCCCCCTGCTCGTGCTCGACGTCGTCGGCCTCACCCCCCGTCTCCTCGACCATATGCCGAACCTGCGCAGGCTGGCTGAGACCGGCTCCCAGGCGCCCCTCGGCACGGTGTTGCCCGCGGTTACGTGTGCGGCGCAGTCGACGTTCCTGACCGGCACCCTGCCCGCCGAGCACGGCATCGTGGGCAACGGCTGGTACTTCCGCGACCTGGGCGAGGTGCTGCTGTGGCGGCAGCACAACGGCCTGGTCGAAGGAGACAAACTCTGGGACGCGGCCCGCCGTGCCCACCCCGGCTATACGGTCGCCAATATCTGCTGGTGGTACGCGATGGGCGCGGACACCGACATCACGGTCACCCCCCGTCCGATCTACTACGCCGACGGCCGCAAGGAACCCGACTGTTACACCCGCCCGGTCGCCCTGCACGACGAACTGACCGACAAATTCGGCACATTCCCGCTGTTCCGCTTCTGGGGGCCGGGTGCGGACCTGGTCTCCACTCAGTGGATCATCGACGCCACCCGTCACATCAACGCCACGCGGCGTCCTGACCTGACCCTGTGTTACCTGCCGCATCTGGACTACGACCTGCAGCGCTTCGGCCCCGACGACCCACGCTCCCTGAAAGCGGCCGCCGATCTGGACACCGCGCTGGCCCCGCTCCTGGACGACGCCCGCGCCGAGGGCCGTACCGTCGTCGCCCTGTCCGAGTACGGCATCACCCGCGTCACCCGCACCGTCGACATCAACCGGGCGCTGCGCCGCGCGGGCCTGCTGGAGGTGCACACGCAGGACGGCATGGAGTACCTGGACCCGATGGCGTCCCATGCCTTCGCGGTCGCCGACCACCAGATCGCCCATGTGTATGTGCGCCGCCCGGAGGACCTGGACGCGGCCCGTGCCGCGCTCGACGGACTGCCCGGCCTCGGGCAACTCCTCGACGACGAGGGCAAGAAGGCGCAGGGACTGAACCACCCGCGCTCCGGGGAACTGGTGGCGATCGCGGAGCCGGACGCCTGGTTCACGTACTACTACTGGCTCGACGACGACCGCGCACCAGACTTCGCGCGCCTGGTCGAGATCCACCGCAAACCCGGCTACGACCCGGTCGAACTCTTCATGGACCCGCTCGACCCCTACGTCAAGGTCAAGGCCGCCACCGCGCTGGCGCGCAAGAAGCTCGGCATGCGCTACCGCATGGCGGTGGTACCGCTCGATCCCTCGCCGGTACGCGGCAGTCACGGCCGGCTGCCCGAGGACCCGGAGGACGGCCCTCTCATCCTCTGCTCCGACCGGCATGCCGTCACTGGCCAGGTCCGGGCCACGGAGGTGAAGAACCTGCTGCTGGGTCTTGCGGGGGCGCCCTGATGGCGCCCTGGCGCCGCACCGGGCCCCAACCCGCAGGGTGGCAACCGTACGGACACCGGCTCGGCGTGCCAGAGGTGTCGGTACGGCGGGTTGGGGGTCCCGGGGCGGCTGTCCGGATGCGGCTACGCCGACTTCAACTTGGGCGTAAGTCGCCTTTGTTGGTCGATATCATGCGAGCGCTTATGACGGATGTCAAGCAAAAGAGCATGCAAGTAAGGCTTTAGTTAAGACACTTGACGCGCAAAAGGGGGCCTGTCACTGTGGCGGCGCGTCCCGGAACGCCGGCGGGTGGCACGCCGGCAGGGGCGGATGATCCAGCCTCTCGACGCGGTCGGCGAGCGTGTCGAATGTCGAAAGGCAACTTCGTGTCTCGAAGAACACGTCCCTGGCGTGCGGCAACGGTGTCGTTGATGCTGATGGCCGCGTCACTCTCAGCGGTTGCCGGGCTCTCCACCCCCGCTGCCGCGCATGACATCGTTCCCGAGGACTTCTCGGAGGTCACCCTCGCCAAGGGCGGCGGGGAGCTCGGTGAGCCCATCGCGATGGAGGTGCTGCCCGACCTCTCGGTCGTGCACACCGCGCGGGACGGAAAGCTGCGGCGTACCGACAAGAGCGGCAACACCAGCGTCATCGGCTCGCTTCCGGTCTACACGCATGACGAGGAAGGCCTCCAGGGCGTCGGCGTCGACCCCGGGTTCGCCTCGAACCGGCGGATCTACCTCTACTACGCGCCCGCCTCGGAGAACGTGAACCGCCTGTCCCGGTTCACGCTGAAGTCCGACTACACCCTCGACATGACGAGCGAGGTCAAGATCCTCGACGTCGCCTCGACCCGGGGCATCTGCTGCCACGTGGGCGGCGACATCGACTTCGACTCCGCGGGCAACCTGTATCTCTCGACCGGGGACGACACCAACCCGTTCGCCACCGGCTACGCGCCGCTGGACGAGCAGCCCGGCCGCGAGGCGTACGACGCCCAGCGCACCTCGGCCAACAGCAATGACCTGCGCGGCAAGATCCTCCGGATCAAGGTCGACGACAACGGCAGTTACTCGATCCCGCAGGGCAACCTCTTCGCGCCCGGCACGGCCAAGACCCGTCCCGAGATCTACGCGATGGGCCTGCGGAACCCGTACCGCATGAACATCGACAAGCAGACCGGCGCGATCTACGTGGGCGACTACGGCCCCGACGGCGGCCCCACCGACCCCAACCGCGGCCCGTCAGGCCAGGTCGAGTTCAACCGGATCACCAGCCCCGGCAACTACGGCTGGCCCTACTGCACCGGCACCAACACCACGGCCGAGACATACAACGACTGGAACTTCGCGACCAACACGACCGGACCGAAGTACGACTGCGCCGACGGCCCCACCAACAACTCCCCGAACAACACCGGCCTGGCGAAGCTCCCCCCGGCCAAGCCGTCCTGGATCCGCTACGGCGGCGACGCCGGCAGCCCGCCGGAGTTCGGCGGGGGCGGGGAAGCGCCGATGGCCGGCCCGGTCTACCGCTACGACGCGGGCAACCCTTCGACCACCAAGTTCCCGCAGTCGCTCAGCGAGCACTTCTTCGCCGGCGAGTTCGCGCGCGGCTGGATCAAGGCCGTCCATGTCACCTCCGGCGGCGGCGTCGGTGAGATCAGCACCTTCAAGGACAGCCCGTCGGACAACGTCAACCAGGTGATGGACGTCGAGTTCGGCCCGGACGGCGCCCTGTACGTCCTGGACTACGGCACCGGCGGGAACTTCGAGCCGAACGAGAACTCCCGGCTGCTGCGGTACGACTACGTCGGATCTGGCGGCAACCACGCCCCGGTGGCCGAAGCCGCCGCGAACCCCCAGTACGGGCACGCACCCCTCGCGGTGAACTTCTCCTCCGCCGGGTCGAAGGATCCGGACGGCGATGCGATCAGCTTCTCGTGGGCGTTCGGGGACGGACAGACCTCGACCGAGGCCAACCCGTCCCACACCTACACCGCCAACGGCACCTACAAGGCGACCCTGACTGTCCGCGATTCCAACGGCGCCACCGCGACGGCCGACGTGGTCATCGGGGTCGGGAACACTCCGCCGACGGTCACGGTCAGCCAGCCGCTGGACGGCCAGCTGGTCTCCTACGGCGACATCATCCCGTTCCAGTTCACCGCGACCGACGCCGAGGACGGCTCCTCACCCGACTGCAACCGGGCCTCGATGACCAACCTGGTCCGGCACGACACCCCTCCGACCACACACACGCACCAGCTGACCTCGGCGAAGGGCTGCTCGGGATGGATCGAGGCGCAGGACTCCAACGAGGGTGACGCCGCGCGGCTCTTCCCCGTCTTCGACGCCGCGTACACCGACAGCAAGGCCCTCCCGGGCGGCAAGCGCGTCACCACTCAGCTGCGCAAGCGGCAGGCCGAGCACTACGACAAGTCCTCGGGCGTCAGGCCGTACGACAAGACCGCCGCGGAAGGCGGGCAGACCGTCGGCGACATCGACAACGGTGACTGGATCTCCTTCGCGCCCTACCGTCTGGAGAAGGTGAAGTCGTTCACCGCCCGGGTCTCCTCCGGCGGTGTCGGCGGCACGCTGCAGATCCGGGCGGGCTCGCCCACCGGACCCGTACTGGGCTCGGCGGCGGTTGCGAACACCGGCAGCTGGGAGTCGTTCAAGACGGTCACCGGCACTGTCTCCGGCGCGGCCGCGGAGACGACCACGCTGTACCTGACCTTCTCCGGCGGCTCCGGCAAGCTCTTCGACGTCGACTCCTTCAGCTTCACCACCGCGGGCCCGGTCGTCGGCCTCGGCGGCAAGTGCCTGGACGTCGAGGGCGGCAAGTCCGAGGACGGCACCGAGGTGCAGATCTACGACTGCAACAACACCGGGGCGCAGACCTGGCAGCGCGAGGGCCAGACGCTGCGCGCGCTGGGCAAGTGCCTCGACGTGAGCGGGGCCTCGAAGGACAACGGGGCGAAGGTGCAGCTGTATCAATGCAACGACACCGTCGCGCAGAAGTGGGAGCAGCGGGCCGACGGTTCGCTGGTCAATCCCAACTCCGGCAAGTGCCTTGATGTGGAGGGCGTCAACTCCGCCAACGGCACGCGCACCCAGCTCTGGACCTGCGGGGGCGGAGCGAACCAGAAGTGGAAGGTCCTGACGTGAAATACCGAGCATTCCTGAGCGCATCGGCGGCGCTGCTCACCACGCTCGTCGGCGTCAGTGCCGCGCCGACCGCCGCCGCGGCGGACGACTTCGACGTCCTGGTCTTCTCCAAGACCGTTGGGTTCCGGCACGGTTCGGCCATCACCGCCGGCCTCCAGGCGATCAAGGACCTGGGTGCGGCGAACGGCTTCACCGTCACCGCCACCGAGGACGCGGGCGCCTTCACCTCGGGCAACCTGGCCCAATACGAGGCCGTCGTGTTCCTCAACACCACGACCGTCACCAACGATCCCGCGAGCCGGCTGTTCACCGACGCCCAGCGATCGGCCTTCGAGGCCTACATCGAGGCGGGCGGCGGCTATGTCGGGGTGCACGCAGCCGCCGACACCGAGTACGGCTGGCCGTTCTACGGCGGTCTCGTCGGCGCCTACTTCAAGAGCCATCCGCACCAGCAGACGGCAGCGGTCAAGGTGGAGGACCGTTCGCATTCCAGCACGGCGCACCTGCCGGGGACCTGGAGCAGGTTCGACGAGTGGTACAACTACAAGACCAACACCCGCTCCACCGCGCACGTGCTGGCCTCGCTGGACGAGTCCAGCTACAGCCCGGGGTCCGACGCGATGGGGGACCATCCGATCACCTGGTGCAAGCCCTACCAGGGCGGGCGCTCCTGGTACACCGGCATGGGCCACACCGAGCAGTCCTACGCCGACGCGGCCTTCCGCAAGCACCTGCTGGGCGGCATCCGGTACGCGGCGGGTGACACGAACGCCGACTGCCGCCCCGAAACCGGCTACACGGCCCTGTACAACGGCTCGACCACCGGGTGGTCGCAAGCCGGAGCCGGGAGCTTCAGCAACTCCGACGCCACCTTGAAGTCGCAAGGGGGCATGGGGCTGTTCTGGTACAGCGCCAAGCAGTACACCTCGTACTCGCTGAAGCTGGACTGGAAGACGGACGGCGACGACAACTCCGGCGTCTTCCTGGGCTTCCCGCCGTCCAACGACCCATGGTCGGCTGTGAACAACGGCTACGAGGTCCAGATCGATCCCACCGATTCCCCGGACCGGACCACCGGGGCCGTCTACTCCTTCAAGGGCCCGGATGTCGCCGCCCGCGACGCCGCGCTCAACCCGTCAGGTGAGTGGAACACCTTCGAGCTGCTCGTCGAGGGCGAGCGTCTCCAGGTGTTCCTCAACGGCACGAAGATCAACGACTACACGAACACCAACCCCGCCCGCTCCCTGGCCGGCCACATTGGCCTCCAGAACCACGGGACCGGTGACGACGTCTCGTTCCGCAACATCCGGATCAAGGACCTGACTACGGCGTCCCCGACCACGGTGCAGGCCGAGGCGTATTCGTCCGCGAGCGGAGTGTCGCCGTACACCAAGGCCGGGGCGAACGGCGGGCGGACTCTGGGCTACATCGATCCGGGGGACTGGGCGCGATACGACGGGGTCGCGGTGAACGGCGCGACGGGCTTCCGCGCCCGGGTCGTGTCCGGTGGCCCGGGCGGCACCCTCCAGGTGCGGACGGGTTCCCCGACCGGTCCGGTCCTGGGTTCGGTCGCCGTGCCGAACACCGGTGGCTGGTCAACGTTCCGGGAGGTGTCGACGACCCTGTCGAACGTCCCGGCAGGCACCTCGGACGTGTATCTGACCTTCGCGGGCAGCGGGTCCGGCCTGTTCGACGTGGACGATTTCACCTTCACCAAGGCCGCGTCCTGACCGCCGACCAGACGTAGGCCGCAGGTTCTGGCTCCGCCGCATGCCGGCGGGGCCAGACCTGTGTCGATCCAGGGCTATGCACCCGCGACCGAGCGGTCCACCGCGGTGGGGCTGAGGACGTGCTCCAGGACCATGACCGACGCCCCTATGACGCCGGCGCGGTCGCCGAGTTGGCGGACGCGGACCGTGAGGTGCTGGGTGGCCAAGGGCAGGGAGCGGCTGTAGATGAGTTCACGGACGCCGGCCAGCAGATGCTCGCCGGCGTCGGACAGGTCGCCGCCGATGACGATCGCGCCGGGGTTGAAGAAGTTCACCAGCGACGCCAGGACCTCACCGATGTCTCGTCCGGCCTGGCGGATCATCTGGATCGCCGCGGGGTTTCCGGACCGGACCAGGGCGACCGCGTCCCGGCTGTCAGCCGTGTCCTGCCCGGCGGCACGCAACTGCTCGGCGATCGCCGCGCCCCCTGCGACGGCTTCCAGGCAGCCAATGTTGCCGCACCGGCAGACCCGCTCGGGCGCGGTGGTGACCTGGACGTGCCCGATGTCGCCTGCGGCTCCCTGGGCGCCGCGGTGCAGGCGGTGCTCGGTGATGATGCCGCAGCCGATTCCAGTGCCGACCTTCACGAAGAGCATGTGCCCGATCTCGGGGCTGACCGCCCAATGCTCGCCGAGCGCCATGATGTTGACGTCATTGTCGACGAGGACGGGGGCGCCGAGGCGTGGTTCGAGCCAGCCCGGTACGTCGAAACCGTCCCAGCCGGGCATGATCGGCGGGTTGACGGGCTGGCCCGTCGAGTGCTCGACCGGTCCCGGCAGGCCGATGCCGACTCCGCAAATGTCGGACAGCGTGTGCCCGCTCTCCCTCAACAGGCTCTCGAACTCCTGGACAAGCCACTCCAGGACCCGCTCGGGGCCCTCGGTGATCGCCATGTCCTGGCTGCGCTCGGCCAGCACCTGGGTGGCCAGGTCGGTCACGGCGAGCCGCGCGTGCGTGGCGCCGAGATCGGCGGCGAGCACGACTCTTGCCCCGGCGTTGAACGTGAACGCGACGGCGGGCCTTCCTCCGGAGGAGATCGCGTCACCCGCCGGCATGATCCATCGATGGTCGAGCAGGGCGTCGAGCCGCTGGGACACCGTGGACCTGGCGAGACCGGTGAGCTGCATCAATTCAGTACGGGTCAGGGCTTCGCCATGCCGCAGGATCGCCAGAAGTGCGCCCGCACCTGCCGCTTCGATGGTCAACTCCGTATCCCCTCGTCGTCGTGACGCTCACCGATGGACAAAAGCATACCGAGCACGAAGCTTTTGCTTGACTGGCAGCATAAGTCGTCCATAGCATCCACACCATGCTGGATATACGACGAGAATCATCGGAAGTTCGAGTTGGAATCATCGGAACTGGCTTTATCGCCCAGATCCACGCACGGGCCGCTCGGCAGGCCGGAGCGCGGCTCGCGGCTGTTGCGGATGTGGACGAGGAGAGAGCGCTCCAGGCGGGACGACTCTTCGGAGCCGAGCGAGCGTTCGGGTCGGCCGAGAACCTCATCGAGTCCGAGCTCGTCGATGTGGTGCATGTCTGCACCCCCAACCACCTGCACGCTCCTCTGGCGCTCAAGGCGCTGGACGCGGGGCTGGCCGTGATCTGCGAGAAGCCACTGGCGACCGACGCGCCGACGGCCGCCTTGATGGCCGAGCGTGCCCGTGACGCCGGGCTGGTTGCAGCCGTGCCGTTCGTGTACCGCTTCCATGCGATGGTCCGTGAGGCCAGGGCCCGGCTGGCCGACCTGGGCCGGATCAGCCTGATCCAGGGCAGCTACCTGCAGGACTGGCTGCTCAAGTCGACCGACGACAACTGGCGCGTGGACCCCGCCAAGGGCGGCCCCGGCCGGACCATCGGTGACATCGGATCCCACTGGTTCGACCTGGTCGAGTTCGTCACGGGGGAGCGGATCACCAAGCTCTGCGCCCAGACCTCCGTGGTGGTCGCCGACCGGGTGACCAGCGGCCCCGTCCTCACCGAGGACCTCGCCACCATCCACTTCGCCACCGCCTCCGGCGCCCTCGGCTCGGTCGCCGTCAGCCAGGTAGCCCCCGGCCGCAAGAACCGGCTCTTCCTCGAGATCTCCGCCACCACGGGCAGTCTCGCCTTCGACCAGGAGAGCCCGGAACGCCTCTGGCTCGGAGGTCGCGAGGGTTCCCAGGCCCTGGTCCGTGACCCCATGACCCTGACCGAGGCAGCCAAGCCGTACTCGCCGCTACCAGCCGGACACCCGCAGGGTTTCCAGGACTGCTTCAACTCCTTCATCGCCGACACGTACGCCACGGTGAAGGGCGAGCACCGAGAGGGCCTGCCCCTGTTCCAGGACGGAGCGCGCGCCGCCCATCTCACCGATGCGGCCCTCCAGTCGGCGAAGGAGGGAGCCTGGGTCGCGTGCTGAGGTGTGCCTACGGTTTTCACCGGTCGGCCGGCAGCTCTGGCACCTCCCGCCCGGTCGAGCAGGGCCCGCATCTCCGTCACGGGCAACGAGGGGTTGGCCGCTGCCGCACTGCCCACCTGCGGGTCGTCGAGCAACTTGACCAGCCGGGGATCGTGGGCCGCCGCCCCGCGCACGCCCGCGTCCGTGTCCCGGCTGAGCGCTCGATCAGGGACGGCGGGGCGGCCGGATCACGCAGCGCGAGAGCGCGCTCCCTCGGATCCTCCGCGTCTGCGCAGCGCGCCGCCTGCCCGGCCGAAGGAAACCCCGGCCGGGAGACGAGCATGCCGACGGCACGGTGCGTGCCGTGCAGATACAGGACGTACAGCAGCTCCGGCGGTGCTGTCGGGCGCCATTCAGCGAGCAACAGCCGTACGGCGAAGTCCTCGTCGTCGGCGAGGAGTTGCACGCAGTCCTCGGGCAGTTTCTCGCAAAGCGCGGCGGTGCGCCGCAGCCAGGTGTGCGCCGAGTGCGCGCAGCGGCGCAGCACGTCCTCGTCCTCGCGCGAGCACTACACCCACTTCAGCACGTCCAGCCGGTCCTCGGGCGCCACCGTCCAGTCGATCGCGGCCCGCTGATCCTCCGTCAGCTCGGGGCGCGCGGAGACGGCGAGCCGCACCTGCGGATCCTCGTGGTGGGCCAGTCGGGCCGCGAGGTCTGCGGGGAACGTCGGGTTGAGCGCGAGTCGGGCCGGATGACTGTCGTCGGCCATCATGCGTTCGGCCAACTCCCGGGTGAGCAGGCCGGTTTCCAGCACGTCCCCGAGCTGCCAGTGGTCGAGCGTCTCGACGAGCCAGGCGGTGCGCTCGGCGTCCTCGTGCATGACGTGCAGCGCGGCGGCGTGACGGATCCCGCGGTCCGGGTCGTCGAGGAGCCTTGCGCGCACGTCGTCGGGGAGTTCGGACCAGACGCGGCGGCACGCGGTCAGCCGGAACACCGGGTCCTCGTGGACGGCCAGCGGCACCAGCACATGGACCGGGACGTGGGCGGACATGACCGTCTCGTGCCGGACCAGGGGCCGCTCGTGGCTCAGCAGTCGCTCGTACGCCCGGTCCGGCAGGGGAGCGACCGTCGCACGGTAGGGGGTCGGACCGCAGGCGACGAGGATGGCGTCCGAGTCCGGGCCGTCCAGGAGCCTGGCCCGCAGCTCGGGGTCGGAACCCCAGCTCTCTGCCAGCGCGGCGCGCACCCGGCGGTCGGGGTGGGTGAGCAGCGCCTCCCCTACCTCGGCGGGCAGTGACTTGCGCCAGACGAGCCGGGTGACGACATCCCAGTCGTGCTCGGTCGGCACGATCCGAAGGAGAACGTCGGCGGGCGCGGACGGATTGGCGGCCAGCCCCGGCACCGCGTCACGTGCGGTCATGCAATCCCCCTGAGATCAAGAAGCGGGGCCGCACCGGAAGCGGTGCGGCCTCACCGAATGATCCACACCGCCCCCGAACACCGCGAACCGGCCTGCAGGTTGGGCGGGGTCAGCCTTTGAAGGCCTCCGCGTGTTCCGCCGACCACTGGGCGAAGGTGCGGGCCGGGCGGCCGGTGACCTTCTCCACGGTGTCGACGACCGTGCGGCCGATCTCGGGGGTGTTGCCGTAGGCCTCGAGCAGGAAGCCGATCACGTCCTCCGGGCGGCCCGCCGCTCGCCATTGCTCCACGGCCTGCTCCTCGGTCAGTTCGATCAGGGCGATCTCCTGGCCGCGGGCGGCGGCGAGGGCGGCCACCTTGTCGCCGACCGTGAGGAGTTCGGGCCCGGTGATGACGTACTCCTGGCTGCCGTGGCCCTCCTCCGTGAGCGCGACCGCGGCGACGGCGCCGATGTCGCCCTCGTGCACCATGGCGCTGAGCCGGGAGACGAACGGCTCCTTGACCTCACCCCGGTTCACGATGCCGTCGGACCATTCCAGCGCGTTGGCCATGAACTCGACCGGCATGAGTACAGTCCAGTCCACCCCGTCGTCCGCGCGCACCGCGTCCTCCAGCCGTGACGGCCCGCCACCGTGCAGCACCGTGACCCGGCGTACGCCGGCCGCGCGGGCCAGTTCCAGGATCCGCGGGCCCGTCTCCAGCGGGGCGAAGTAGGCGCCGCCGAAGGTGATCAGGTGGAGGCCGGTGACGCCCTCCAGGGCCGGGATCAGGCTGTCGGGGTAGGTCAGGTCGCCCTCCACGACCTCGACGTCGGCCGGGAAGTCGGCTTTCGCCGCGTCCCGGGTGAGGGCGCGGACCCGGTGGCCGCGGGCGAGCAGTTCGGTGACGACCTGGAGGCCGACGGTTCCGGTGGCTCCGGTCACAAGGATGTTCTGCGTCTCAGTCATGGAACGACCGTAGGAGGACTTGCGGTCAGCTTCTGTCCTCAAGCAGCGTCAGGCGGCGTCAAGGAACCTCTGGCGGGCTCAATCGCGCTCCAGCGGCGGAGCCTTCAGTGAGGCGAGGTCCGGCAGCCGGTGTGGGTGGAAGGCCGCGAGCCCGGCGCCCGCCAGCCACCAGCCGCGGTCTCCAGCGTGTGCACCTTCCAACCGCAGGCTTCCGGCCGGCGCGGGGCGTGGCGGCGGTGTCGGCCATTGGCGTCGGGTTCTCAGTGTCGACGTCGAGGTCCTGGCTGGGGCGATTCACGAGGCGGTGTGTCCGCACGGCCTATCAACCGGTGAGAATCAGTGGATACGGGGAACCCAGCGCGATCACATCCGTCAGGCACCGCGTGTGCAGCTCCGGCATGTCCGTCACGCGGCTGCCCGGGTGCGGGAGACGAGCTGGGGGAAGGCGTCCTCCCGCACGGGTGCGCACGGTGCAACCGACGAGGGTGCGCAGTACCGGCCACAGCTGGAGGACCAGGTCCTGGTTGAGGTATTGGGGCAGGTCGTCGCACAGGCCCTCGTGCAGGACGGTGCGGTACAGGCCCATGCGCTGGCGTGGCTTGCCCACGTCGTATGAAGTCATCCCGGACCAACCCATGTGCAGCGGCAGTTCCACGACACCGTGAGCCGGCCCTTGCAGCTCGTCCATCGACACGGGCAGACGGCGCCGGAACTTTTCCCCGTACAGCGCGAGGTCCTCAGCGTCCGCGCCAGAGAGGTCCCTCGGCGCGGGCTGCTGTGGGGTGGAGGGCACAACTCCATTGTGGCGGCCGGAGAGGCCACGGGGCACGATGTGCGAGTCGGCGGCCGGAGCGGGCTGTTCGGGGCAGCTTCTTCCGCCCCATGTAGGGAGGGACGGCCGGTCCGGCGTGACGCTCGTTTGACGCTCCGGGCGCCCGCAAGAGGGGCAACAAGCCGACGGACCTGCTCTGACCTGGGCTTTTCCGTGACCCGATCAGGCTGACATCTTTCCGATGACTCATCATGTGGAGTGCGTGGCGATTCTGGAGCCTGCCGCGAAGAAGGGTCGCTGACCTCGATCGCCCGCGTTCACGCACCCCGGCGATGTCAGTGCCGCCGGGCATAGTGCCGTCCGCGGACGAGTCTCGGGGGTTCGGCATGAGCGCGGGTGCGCTGGTGATCGCGCTGGTCCGGCTCGGTGATCCGGCGGCCGTTCCCACGCTTGTCGATCTGCTGGCGCGGGACGGAGAGGCGGGTGGCATTGGCCGCTCCGTTCTCCAGGCACTCGGTGCGTTCGGCGCCACGGCGGCCTCGGCCCTGGCGGCGATCCGCCCCCTGATCCGCTCCTCCGACGGTCACGTCAGGACGGCGGCCGTCGCCGCGCTGTGGGACATCGGCGGTGACTCCGAGGAAGTGTTGCCTCTGCTGTACGAGCTCCTCGCCGAGAGCGCCTGGCCCACGGCCTCCGGAGCCGCCGACGTACTGGGCCGGATCGGGCCGCCCGCCGCACCGCACTGCCCCGCCTCCGGGAACTGCTCGGCCACAACTACGAGTGGGTGCGCGTCCATTGCACCGCCGCGATCTGGGACATCGGCGGCGAGGCCGAAGCGGACACCGTGCTCGACGTGCTGCTCGCCGCGTGGCAGCAGAACGCGACTGGGGGCAGAGCATCGAGAAGGACGAGCAACTTCAGCGGGCGGTACGGGCGTTGCTTGCCCGGCTCTCCTGAGAAGCGGCCCGTGACAGATCCCGGGACGTCGATGTCAGTGGTGGCCGCTAGTTTGGAGTCACTGGAGATCGGCCGCACCGCGGCCGACCGGGCCTTGGTGAGGGGTGTGCTGTGTCCGCTGCGCAGGTACGACAGTCGGGGAACACGACGTATCTGGAGCTGTCCCAGGAAAGCGGCAGCGCCCACAAGTTCTACGAGGTGACCGTCGAGGGCACCACCGTCTCCGTGCGGTTCGGACGGATCGGCGTGGACGGGCAGCGCCAGAGCTCCAGCTTCCCGACGGTCGAGAAGGCACAGGCAGCGGCGGCGAAGAAGATCGCCGAGAAGGTGCGGAAGGGGTACGCGCCCGCTGTCCAAGGGCAGCGCGCCGCCCGGGCTGTGACGCGCCGTCAGGTGACGTCCGCCCCGTCCACAGCGCGGGCGACCGCTCCGGTGCTGTGGCGATTCCGCACGGGGGCCTCGGCGTTCGGCATCCATGTCGACGAGGACCGCTGCTGGGTCGGCAACCAGGAGGGCAGCGTCTACAACCTGAGCCACGACGGTGAAGTGCTGGCGCACTACTCCCTGCCCGACGGCGTGAAGTGCCTGGTGGCGGACGACTTCTGGATCTACGCGGGCTGCGACGACGGCCGGGTGTACGACCTTTCGGCCAAGGTTCCGTTCGCCGCCTACGACATCGCCGCCAACGTGGACATCTTCTGGCTGGACATCCACGCGGGCGTGCTGCACGTGTCCGACCGCGACGGCGGACTGACGGTCATCGACCACGAGGACGAGCTCCAGTGGTCGCGCAACTCGTCCGGGGAGCACGGATGGATGGTGCGGGCCGACGACCGCGCCGTCTACCACGGGCACAGCAGCGGTGTGACGGCCTACGCGGCGGACGGCACCCGCCAGCTCTGGCACACCGCGACCAGCGGCAATGTGCTCTTCGGATGGCAGGAGGAGGACGCGGTCTACGCCGGGACGGGGCGGCGGGTCGTCCAGCGGCTCGCCAAGTCCTCCGGCCTCGTCGAAGCCTCCTACCAGTGCGACGCCGCGGTGTACTCGTGCGCCACGTCCCCCGGTGGGCGGTACGTCTTCGCGGGCGACTCCGCTTCCTCCGTCTACTGCTTCACCGCCGACGGCACGCGGCTGTGGAAGCTCGGCACGGGCGGCGGCTCGGCGCTCTCCATGCAGTACCACGACGGACGGCTCTACACCGTCTCCACCGACGGCTCACTCGCCTGCATCGACGCGAGCGAGGCCGCGATCAACGCCGCCCAGTCGGGCACCGTCCCGGTCGCCGCCGACATCAAGCTGGCGGCCGCCCTGCCGACGTACGCACCGCTGACCACCGCCGACTCCGTCGCCACGGTCAGCGCTGTTCCCGCGGCGGGGAGTGGAGTCGTGGTGGAGTGCTTCGAGCAGGGCGGCCGGGTGCGCGTGCGGGTGATCTCCGACGGCTACGAGCCGAGTTGGAACGTCCAGTTCCCGCGGGCGATCCGCCAGCCCGGGGCCCGCTATGTGGTGGACGCGCTGCACTCCGCCTCGGGTGGTTTCTACCGAGTGCGTGGGGAGATCAGGCGTCTGGTGTGACGGGCGGTCGCCGGGGTCAGTTGGCCAGGGCCGTGCGGTCGACGTAGCCGACCTTCACCGACTTGATGTCGGACAACTCGTGGCCGTCTTCGAGGGGGAGGTAGTCGTCGAACTGGCCCTTGTCGGAGTCGCTCTTGCCGGGGTCCAGGTGCGTCGCACCGATGTAGGTCTGGGTGACGAATTCGCCGTCCTCGTCGAAGCCGTTGATGATGACGGAGTAGTTGGCGGGTTCGTCGCCCTTATTGGTGATCTTGTAGTCGAACTCGTAGGTCGGCTGGGCTGAATCGCCGTACGTGTCACAGTCGTTGTACCCGTACTCGTCGGTGTCGTCGCACTCCTCGTACATGTCGATGTCGTCCTTGACGAGCCTGCCGCCCGAGACCTCGACGTGGTCCAGCGCGTCGCCGTCGCCGGTCAACGCCCACCAGGCGATGCCGCCACCGGCCAGGAGTACGGCGATGGCGGCGCCGACTATGAAGGCACGCCTGCGTCTACGGCCGGGTGGGGCGGCGCCCCAGGGCAGGGGCGCCGCGGGCGGCACCGGGGGCATCGGAGGCAGCGAGGACCCCACGAGTTCGGGCTCGGAGATGGCGGATCGGGGGTCCGGCTGCTGGGGCGCCTTGTCGTTCAAGTGGCTCTGCCTTGTCATGAGGATGGGACACAGGGGCAGAGGAGGTCCGGTCCGCCCACCCCGATGATCTCACCGAGCAGCCGCGTTTCCGATCGCCTCGACGATCCTGCTCTGCGCCACGCTCGTCGCGATGTCCGTGGGGGTGCCGGTGCGGACGGCGGTGGCGAAGCGGGTGAGCGTGTTCGCGCACTGGTTGTCCGGGGTCAGGGTGCGCTGCTCCTGGTGGTTCTGGTGGTCCATGCGGATCACGGGGCGGTGGTCCGCCGGGGTGGTGAAGGCGTGGTCCACTGTTATCTGGCCCTTGGTGCCCAGGAGTTGGTAGCGGGAGACGTAGAAGTGCTCCATGCCGAAGGTGATGTGGGCGGTGATTCCGGTGGCGGTGCGGAGCAGTGCGGCGCCCGCTGTGTCCACGGCATCGGGGGCGCTTCGGCGAAGGCTCGCACCCAGCACCGTCAGGTCGTCGCCCAGGAAGTACTGCGCCGCCCTGATCGGGTAGCCCGCGCCGTCCAGCAGGGCTCCGCCGCCCAGGGCGGTGTCGAGGCGGTGGTCGGTGGGTGGGCGTGGGGGGATCGTGAACGCCGCCTGCATCGTGCGCAGTTCGCCGATTGCGCCTTCGGACAGCAGGGTGCGTACGTACTCGTGCTGGGCGTGGTGGACGAACATGTAGTTCTCCATCAGCGTCAAGCCGGAGGCGCTCGCCCGTGCCGCCAGGGCGGCTGTTTCCTGCGCGTTCGTGGTCAGGGGCTTTTCCGCGAAGACGTGTTTGCCCGCGTCCAGGGCTGCCCGTATCCACGGCGCGCGCAGTGCCGGGGGGAGCGGGATGTACACCGCCTCCACCTCGGGGTCCGTCAGGAGTTCCTGGTAGCCGGTCACCGCTCGGGTGTTGAAGCGGGCGGCTGCCTCCTTGGCCTTCTCGGGGGTGCGGCTGGCGACGGCCACCAGGCGCATCCCGCTCTCCGGGGTCAGGGCGGGCAGTACCTTGCGGATCGCGATGTCGGCGCAGCCGAGCAGGCCCAGGCCCACGGAAGGCATCCGGGTTCTCCCTAGTCCATGAGGCAGGCGAGGAGTGAGCGGGCGACCACGTTGACGTGGTTGCCGTAGCGGACGAAGCCGGTCAGTTGGCGGCGGGTCATCCAGATGTAGTCGTCGGGCAGTTGGGCGGCGGCCCCGAAGTCGTCGGGGACTTCGACCAGTACGTAGCGGTTCTCCGCGTGGTGGAAGCGGCCGCCCTCCTCCGAGAGCACCGTGTCGAAGTGGATGCGGGAAGGCGGGGCGGTGAGGACGTGGTCCAGGAACGGGGGGCGTTGCTGGGGCGGCAGATGGGTGTAGTTGGCGGGGACGCAGTTCACCGTGGGGGACATCTCCACCACGTCCGAGGTTCCTGCCTCGCTCTGGGCGTGGACCAGCACCTGCCAGTCGGCCTCCGGGCTCGTGCGGCGGGCCAGGAACGCGACCACTCCTCGGTCCACCGGGGCCAACAGCGGCTGTGACCAGCGGGCCACCTCGCGGCTGCTCGCCTCCACCTCGACTCCGAGCACGGTGAAGAAGGTTCCCCGCTCGTGCTCGATGCGCTCCGGGCCCCGGCTCCAGCCCTTGACCTGGTTCAGGGGGATGCGGCGGCGTTCCAGTACGTGGTTGCTGCGGGCCTCGGTGAACCAGCTGAGGATCTCCGCCTTCGTGTGCGGTTCGTCGCCGGTGGCGGACTGTTCGCCGTGGAGGAACGGCAGGCCGGACAGGACTGTCCTGGAGTCCATGTTGACTACGTTGTCGATCCGCAGCAGGTCCTTGAGCAGGTCCTGGCTCACCCAGCGGAAGCTGTCGTGTGCGGGGACCTCGGCTTCCTCGGGGATCTCGACGATCATGTTCCGGTTGCGTTTGGCGAGGAACCACGACCCCTGCTCGGACTGGAGGGAGTCGAAGACCCGTCGGCCCTGCCGGGGGTCCACGAAGTACTCCAGGTAGGGGACCGCGCTCCCGCGGTGCACGCGGGTGTAGTTGCTGCGCGTCGCCTGGACCGTCGGGGAGAGCTGGAGCGTGTTCACATTGCCCGGCTCCATCTTCGCCTGCATCAGGAAGTACGGCTTGCCGTCGAACAGCTTGACCAGGATCCCCAGGATGCCGATCTCGTCCTGGATGATGATCGGCTGCGTCCAGGTGCCGACATCCTCGCCCAGGGACGCCTCGATCCCCTCCACGGTGAAGAAGCCGCCGCTGCGGTG
The DNA here is from genome assembly GCF_000349325.1 of Streptomyces davaonensis JCM 4913. Classification (GTDB taxonomy): domain Bacteria; phylum Actinomycetota; class Actinomycetes; order Streptomycetales; family Streptomycetaceae; genus Streptomyces; species Streptomyces davaonensis. The sequence goes on along the minus strand of NC_020504.1, from coordinate 2,835,545 downwards.
CCCGAGATTTCCGGTGCCGGGGTCGAAGTGCCAGCCGTCGAGCGAGTCGAGCGGCACCGGCGTCACGCGGTAGGTGTTCGCCGCGCGCCGCTCGCCGAACCACTCCAGGAACGCGGCGCGGTCCTCCAACACCGCACTCACGGTTGCGCCTTGGCTTCCGCGTAGGTCTTGGCGTGGCCCAGTGTGGCGCGGCTGTTGGTGCCGAGCGCGTTGCGCAGGAAGGTGCGGGCCTCGGGGACGCCCGCGCTCTCGCCCAGGATCGCGTGGATGTTCTCGGTGTTGACGATCACCGTGTGCTGGGAGGTGGCGGTGGTGACGCCCCGGTCGTCCTCGACCAGGGTCCAGCGCCCGGTGTGCAGGGCCATCAGGGCGGGCAGCGTGGTCTGCTTGTAGACGATGCGGTGGTGCGGGAAGCACACGCGGACCGACTCGGTGGTGTGGGACGATCCGTCCTTGGTCAGGGTGTCCATCCGCAGCACCTGGAGGCCGGGCGTCTCCTCGGTCAGGTCGACCTTGGCGACGTGCGGCAGGCGGTCCTTCCAGAGGTTCGCCTCGTTGATGAAGTCGTACACGTCCTTGGCCGAGCCGTTGATCTCGACGCTGTCCTCGAAGGAGAGCATCAGGTCCGGTGCGCCGGTGGCCAGTTCGACGTTGGTCTTCAGCGCGGCAAGTTCCGAGCGGCTGTTGCGGTCCACCGCCTGGTCGATCCACTCCAGGCCGGCCGGGTCGTCGTCCACGGCGCGGTAGTCGTGCAGCAGCCGCAGCCTGGTGCGGCCCGGCTCCAGGGCCTCGGCGATCCAGGTGCCGCCCATCGCTGCCACCGGGGGCGCCGACACCTCCTGGCGGAAGGTGATCCGCAGCGCCTCGGGGTCCAGGACCCGGCGGGAGGTCCAGTTCTTCGCGGTGCCGTTGGCGGTGGCCCAGATCCGGATCCGCTCCTCGTTCCCGGAGTTCGCGGAGTTCCCGGTGTGCTCCACCCGCTCGACGAGCACGGAGGGCGGGAAGATCAGTGGCCAGCTCTCCACGTCGGCGATGAGCCGGTACACCTCGGCTGCCGGAGCCTCGATGGTGATCTCGTGCTCAACCTCGCGTACGGTCATGATCGGTGTCACCTCTCCGAAGTCGGCGGTACCTGAAGGAAGTCGCTCAGAAGTTGCCGAGACCGCCGCAGACGTTCAGCGCCTGCGCGGTGATGGAGGCGGCGGCGTCGGTGACCAGGTAGCCGACGAGACCGGCGACCTCCTCGGGGGTGGAGTACCGGCCGAGCGGGATCTTCGCCTGGAACTTCTCCAGGATCTTCTCCTCGCTGGTGTCGTACGCGGCCGCGTAACCCGACCGCACGCGCTGGGCCATGGGCGTCTCCACATATCCGGGGCAGACCGCGTTCACGGTGATCCCGGTGGGAGCCAGCTCATTGCCGAGGGCCTTGGTGAAGCCGACCACCCCGTGCTTGGAGGCCGAGTACGGGGCGCCGAGCACGACTCCCTGCTTCCCGGCGGTCGAGGCGATGTTGACGATGCGGCCCCAGTCCTTGTGCCGCATCCCGCCCGTGTTCAGCACCTCACGGGTCATCAGGAACACGCTGTTGAGATTGGTGGCGATGACGTCCAGCCACAGCTCGTCCGCGATGTCGGCGGTGACCCCGCCACCGCTGCGGCCGGCGTTGTTGACCAGCACGTCGACCGTGCCGTACCGGTCGGCCGCGGCGCCGACGAAGCGCTGGACGTCCTCGGTGGAACGGACGTCGCACGGGCGGCCGTCGACGTCCAGGCCCTCGTCGCGCAGTTCCTTGACCGTACGCAGCACGCTGTCCTCGGTACGGGCGCAGAGGAAGACCCGGTAACCGCGCTCTGCCAGCAGCCGCGTAGTGGCGAGGCCGATCCCGCTGGTCGCGCCGGTCACCACGGCCGTCCGTGACTCCTGCTCCGACATACATCCTCCTGACGGTGCTCCGGATGGTCCGTACAACGGTCCGAACAACCCGGGGATGCTCACAGCACCGCCTGGAACAGCGCTTGAAGCGACCTCAGGGCCCGGACGACGTTCGGCCCGCCGTGCGCCGCTGTGGCCCCGCACCACTGCCGCTCCATCTGTGGTCGAGGTCGTCTTCTCAGACTGACCCGACTCGCGACGCCCCGAGAGACGCCCGAAGCCACGCCCCAAGAGGTGACGACCCAAGAGGTGGCGATGACCCGGAGTTCCCGATTACCGAAACTCTTCTGTTTCCCGCACGCGGGCGCCGGCACCTCCGTCTTCGGCGGCTGGCCCGCACTGCTGGCCGGCTCGGCGCTGCCGGTACCCGTCCTGCTCCCCGGCCGCGACGGCAGACGCCGTGAACCCCGCGTCACCACGGCCCGCGGACTCTTCGCCGACCTGCTGCGCCACCACGGACCGCCGCCCGAGGAGCCGTACGTACTGTACGGACACAGCCTGGGCGGCCTGATCGCGTACTCCGTGGCCCGTGCCCTGGAGCGGGCGGGCCGCCGCGGGCCGGAGCTCGTCGTGGTGGGCGCCTGTCCGCCGCCCGACTCCCGCACCCCACTCCTGGACGCCTGCGAACTGCCCGACGACCGGCTGCTCGACGTACTGGAGACCTTCGGCGCCGTGGAACCGGGCACCCCACGCGGCGGCATCTGGCAGCGCACGGCTCTCGGCGTCATCCGCGACGACCTGAGGCTCGCCCGCGAGCTGCGCCGGGCCGCCGACGCACCGCTCACCACCCCCCTGCTCACCATCGCGGGCACCGACGACCCGCTGGCCGGTCCCTTGGTGATGGACGGCTGGCGGGCGTGGGCCGACGGCGTCCACGGCCGGCGGACCGTCGTCGGCGACCACCACTTCGTACGGGGCCGAGCCCTGCCCGAACTGCTGGGCCGGCTGTGCAAAGACGTACGACGCCTCTCGCACGCGGACGCAACCCCATAGGAAAGGCAGCCGCTACTCATGAAAGGCAGCCGATGAACCGTCGTGTCGCCATCACCGGGATCGGTGTGGTCGCTCCAGGAGGGGTGGGAACGAAGGAGTTCTGGTCCCTGATCACCTCCGGCCGGACCGCCACCCGGTCCATCTCCACCTTCGACGCCGCGCAGTTCAGGTCGAGGATCGCCGCCGAGGCCGATTTCGACCCGCTGGAGCACGGCTTCAGCCCCGCCGAAGCCGAACGCCTAGACCGCGCCGCCCAGTTCGCCGTCGTCAGTGCCCGCGAGGCCCTGCGCGACAGCGGCCTGGAACAGGGCGTCGACCCGCTGCGCACGGGCGTCACCCTCGGCAGTGCGGTCGGCTGCACGATGGGCCTGGACGCCGAGTACAACGTCGTCAGCGAGGGCGGCAGCAGGTGGGAGGTGGACCACACCCTCGCCGTACCGCATCTCTTCGACTACTTCGTGCCGAGCTCCATGGCCGCCGAGGTCGCCTGGCGCTCCGGCGCCCAGGGGCCGGTGGCAACGGTGTCCACGGGCTGCACCTCCGGTCTCGACTCCCTCGGCCACGCGGTCGAACTGATCCGGGAGGGCAGCGCGGACGTGATGATCGCGGGTGCCACCGAGGCGCCCATCTCCCCGATCACCATCGCCTGCTTCGACGCCATCAAGGCCACGTCGCCGCGCAACGACGAACCCGAGACCGCCTCCAGGCCCTTCGACGCCTCCCGCAACGGCTTCGTGCTCGGCGAGGGCTCCGCCGTGCTCGTCCTGGAGGAACTGGACGCGGCCCGTCGGCGCGGCGCGCACATCTATGCCGAGATCGCGGGCTTCGCCACCCGCTGCAACGCGTATCACATGACTGGTCTCACCAATGACGGCCGGGAGATGGCCGAGGCGATCCGGGTCGCCCTCGACGAGGCGCGGCTCGACCGCACCGAGATCGGCTACGTCAACGCCCATGGTTCGGGCACCAAGCAGAACGACCGGCACGAGACGGCCGCCTTCAAACACAGCCTAGGCAGCCACGCCTACGACATCCCGGTCAGCTCCATCAAGTCGATGATCGGTCACTCGCTCGGCGCGATCGGCTCCCTGGAGGTCGCGGCCAGCGCCCTCGTCATCGAACACGGAGTCATCCCACCCACCGCGAACCTGCACACCGCCGACCCGGCCTGCGACCTGGACTACACCCCGCTCACCGCCCGGGAACAGCGCACCGACGCCGTCCTCAGCGTGGGCAGCGGCTTCGGCGGCTTCCAGAGCGCGATGGTCCTGATCCGCCCCGAGAAGGGAGACGCACGATGACAGCCCCCACGGCCGGCGCACCCCCCGTCGTCACGGGTATGGGCGTGGCCGCGCCCAACGGCTTCGGGCGGGAGACGTGGTGGCAGGCGACCCTGGCCGGGGCGAGCGGGATCCGGGAGATCAGCCGTTTCGACGCCGACCGGTATCCGGCCCGACTCGCCGGGGAGGTACGGGACTTCGACCCGGCCGAGCACACCCCCGGGCGGCTGATGCCGCAGACGGACCACGTCACCCGGCTGGCGCTCGCCGTCGCGGACGAGGCCCTCGCCGACGCCGATGTCGACACCGCCGCACTGCCCGACTACGCGGCGGGCGTGGTCACCGCCAGCTCCGCGGGCGGCTTCGAGTTCGGGCAGCGGGAGCTCGAAGCGCTGTGGAGCAAGGGCGGGCGCTATGTCAGCGCGTACCAGTCGTTCGCCTGGTTCTACGCCGTCAACACCGGCCAGATCTCCATCCGGCACGGGCTGCGCGGCCCCAGCGGGGTGCTCGTCACCGAGCAGGCCGGCGGGCTCGACGCGGTGGCCCAGGCCCGTCGGCAGGTCGTGCGCAAGGGCATCCGCCTCGTGGTCACCGGCGGCGTCGAGTCCGCGCTGTGCCCCTGGGGCTGGGCCGCCCAGCTCGCCGACGGCCGCCTCAGCACGGTCGCCGATCCGGCCGGCGCCTACCTCCCGTTCTCCGCCGACGCCTCCGGGCACGTCGCCGGTGAGGGGGGAGCGCTGCTGGTGGTGGAGGACGCGGCGGCGGCCCGGGAACGGGGTGCCGACATCTACGGGACCATCGCCGGGTACGCGGCCACCTTCGACCCGGCCGCGCAGCCCGGTGAGGGTTCGCGACTGCAGGACGCCGCCGAACTGGCGCTGCGGGACGCGGGGTTGACCGCCGCAGACGTGGACGTGGTGTTCGCGGACGCGGCGGGCGGCGTCGCCGACGACCGTACGGAGGCTCTGGCCCTCGCCGCGCTCTTCGGTCCGAACGGCGTTCCGGTCACCGCACCCAAGACGATGACCGGCCGGCTGTCCTCGGGCGGTGCCGCACTCGATCTGGCCGCGGCCCTGCTCTCCCTGCGCGACCAGGTGATCCCGCCGACCGTCAACGTCGACGGTCCCGCCCCGGGTCTGCCCATCGACCTGGTGACGGGCGAGCCCCGCCCCGCGGCGCTGCGCACCGCACTGGTGCTGGCCCGCGGCCGGGGCGGTTTCAACGCGGCGATGGTGGTGCGCGCCCCGGGCTAGGGCCGACCGGCCCTGAGCCCGTGCCGCCCGACCCGCGACCCCACACAACCCCACGTAGGAGACGGAGAGACCATGCCGACTGAACTCACTCTCGACGATCTGACCACGCTGCTCCGGGACTGCGCCGGAGCGGACGAGAGCGTCAATCTGGACGGCGACATCCTCGACAAGACGTTCACCGAGCTGAACTACGACTCCCTGGCCGTGCTCCAGACCACCGGCAAGATCGAGCGCGAGTACGGCATCGAGGTCGACGAGGACGCCGTAGCGGTCGCGGAGACCCCCCGTCAGTACCTCGCCGCGGTCAACGCGGCGCTCGCCGACGACGGGGCGGCGACTGCCTGATCCGCACGACGGCCGGCGCGGTCAGTGTCGGCCGTCGTGCGAACCCGGGGTGCCCGACTACCAGTTGAGGCCCCCGTTCACCTCCAGCACATGCCCGTTCACATACGAGCTCTCCGCCCCCGCAAGGAAGAGCGCGGCGGCGGTGACCTCGTCGGGGGAGCCGAGGCGCCCCATCGCGAGCTTCGGCGCGTACAGCGCCCACACCCGCTCGTTGTCCTTGATCGAGCGGGTCATGCCCTCGTCGATCAGGCCCGGGCACAGCGCGTTGACGGTGATGCCCTTCGGCGCGAGCTCCACCGCCGTCACCCGGGTGAACATCTCCACCGCCGCCTTGGTCGCCGCGTACGCGGACGCGCCCGGGGCGACGCGGGTGGCCAGCGCCGAGGACAGGTTGACGATCCGTCCGCCGTGCTCGCTGCGCTCCAGGTACGGCACCGCGGAACGGGTGCAGTGGAAGACCCCGCCGAGGTTCGTGGCCATGGTGTCCGCGAAGTCCGCGGGGGCGAGCTGCGCCGCCGGTCCCGGACGGCTGACCCCGGCGTTGGCCACCACGATGTCCAGGTGGCCGAAGTACTCGGCGGCGGCGCGCATCAGTTCGTCCACCGACTCGGGGTCCCGTACGTCCGCCTCGTGCACGATCACGTCCCCGCCGCTCTCCACGAGGTCCGCGCCGGCGCTCTTGTCCCGGCCCGCCGCGACGACCTTGCAGCCCTCGCTCGCGAACGCCTCGACGATCCGTCGGCCGAGCCCCTTGGTGCCGCCGGTGACGACCGCGACCCTTCCGTCGAGCCTCATGAATTGTCTCCCTCCCGAGGTGGGTTGTCGTGGGAAGGGTCGGCCCAATCGCTGTGTGATGAATCGAGTTCACCTTGAGAGCCGGCTGTCAGTCTCGGCCCGGCACCCGCCGATACAGAGGAGAAGAACTCCATGACGGGCAGTCTGTTCCAGCAGATCCAGCAGTTCTACGCCCGACAGATGCGGCTGCTCGACAACGGCGCCGCCGAGGAGTGGGCGGACACGTTCACCGAGGACGGCGTCTTCGACCAGAACGTCGCCGAACCGCTGACCGGCCGCGTGAACATCGCCGTGGCCTCCCGGAAGCGGGTGGACCAGATCGTCGCCGAGGGCATCACCCGCCGCCACTGGCTGGGCATGCTCGAAGTGGATCCCGAGGACGAGCAGGGCGTCGTACGGACGCGGTACTACGCCTTCTCCATGGCCACCGAGCGCGGCGGCCGGCCGCAGATCACGGCGAACACCTACGCCGAGGACACCCTGGTCCGCCACGAGGACGGCTGGCTCGTCCAGTACCGGCGGGTCACCCACGACGGTACGGCCTGACTCCTACGCCTCAAGGAGGCACACATGTCCACGCAGCGGGTCGCCCTGGTGACCGGTTCGACGTCCGGGATAGGCGAGGCGACCGCGAGGACCCTGGCCGCCGCCGGCTACCGGGTCGCGGTCAACTCCCGCAACTCGCCGAAGGAGGGCAAGGAACTCGCCGACTCCCTGCCCGGCGCCGTCTATGTGCAGGGCGACATCGCGGTGGAGGAGCAGGCGGCCCGGATCGTCGACACGGTGATCGAGCGGCTCGGCCGGCTCGATCTGCTGGTCAACAACGCGGGCGCCACCCGGCTCATCCCGCATGCCGACCTCGCCGCGGCCACCCCGGCGATCTGGCGCGAGATCCTGGACGTCAACGTGGTGGGCACCTGGCAGATGAGCGTGGCGGCCCTGCCCCACCTCAAGGCCGACGGCGGCGGAGCCATCGTCAACATCTCCTCCATCGCGGGCGTCAAGCCGACCGGCAGCTCCATCCCGTACGCCGTCAGCAAGGCCGCGATCAATCATCTGACCCGGCTCCTGGCCAATGTCGCCGGGCCGGAGGTCCGGGTCAACGCGGTCGCCCCCGGGCTCATCGACACGCCCTGGACCGCCGACTTCACCGGCCCGCGCGAGGCCGTGAAGGCGGGCGCCCCGCTGCGCCGGATCGGCACCCCCGAGGACGTGGCGCAGTCCGTGCTGACGCTGGCCGAGGCCGCGTACTCCACGGGTGTGGTGCTGCTGGTGGACGGCGGTATCCACAACCTCTGAGCGGCGGGAACACCGAAGAGAAGAGGGGCCGACAGCGATGTCGGCCCCTCATTCCGTGGCGCGGCTCAGGAGGCCCCGAACGCCTCCAGCTCACCCACCAGTCGGGCCGGGGACGGCTGCCGCCTGACCTCCTCGGCCACCTGCTGGGCGGCCGCCCGCAGCGAGTCGTCCGTCAGCAGCCGCTCCAGCGTGCCGGTGGTGACCTCGTGCGGGTCCACGGACAGCCCCGGGCCCGCCCGGTCGATGACGTCCGCGTTGACGAAGTTGTCCGCCCCGTGGGGCAGCAGCAGTTGGGGCAGACCGAAGGTGAGCGCGGTGAGGGTGGAGCCGGAGCCGCCGTGGTGCACGGTGGCGTCGCACCGTTCCAGGAGCGCGTTGAGCGGCAGCCAGCGCACGACCCGTACGTTCCCCGGCAGTTGCGGCAGGTCCTGCTCGCTCATCCCGGTGACGACGAAGTCGGCGTCGGTCTCGGCGGCGGCCCCGAGCAGCTTCTCCAGACCGCCCGTGCCCAGCATCCTGGGCACGATGGTGCCCAGGGACACGGCGACCCGGGCGCGCGAGCGGGGGGCGGTGAGCCAACCGGGCAGTTCACCCCCGGCGTTGTAGGGGATGTACCGCATGTTCCAGCCCTCGCCCTCGCCCCGCATCAGGCTCGGCGGTGCCACATGCAGGACCGCGTGGGCGGGCAGTTCCACGGGGACGCCGTGCCGTTCGAAGGACGGTGCCAGGTAGGGCAGGAAGCCCTGGGCGAAGCCGCCCTCGCGCAGCATCCCGAAGCCGTGCTCCACGGCCGGCACCCCGAGCCGCCGCGCGGCGAGCAGGCCCGCGCCCTGGAGCCGGCCGTGGACGACCAGATCGGGCCGCCACTCCTCGGCGGCCTTGAGCGTGCCGTCCGCCATGAGGTCGCTGACGGTCGCGAACCGCTCCAGCATCGCCGGGGTGGTGGCGCCGCCCGCCTTGACGATGGCCTGGCCGCGCACCTTCATCTGCGCCGCCAGCTCGGCCGGCGAGAGCTGGGGCCCGCCGCCGAAGACCCGGTCGAAGTCGGTGCCCGGGGACACGTCGACGACCGGCAGGCCCGCCTTCACGGCCGCGTCCACGGCCGTGTCGGACGAGGCGACGAGCACCTCGTGGCCCGCGGAGCGCAGCGCCCAGGCCAGTGGGATCACCGGGAAGAGATGGCCCAGGGCGGGTGGGGAGGCGAACAGCACGCGCATGGCCGGAACTCCGTTCGTCGATGGTCGTCGGTGCTCGTCGATGCCGTTACGAGGTCCGGGTCGCGACCACGTCCACCGTGAAGCTGCTCACGACATTGCCCTGGAGGTCGAGGACGTTGGACACCCCGTGCGAGGTCCAGTGGTCCTTGTCGCTCAGCACGGCGTCCTGGTGCCCGACGACCGAGCCGTCGACATTGCCGCTGGAGTCCTTGTGCGGGTGCTTGATGTCGTACGAGAACGTCGTCCTGCCCGTGCAGTACCAGGTGTCGGTGTCGTTGCCCATGGTTCCGTCGGCGAGGAACGTGAAGCCGGTGGTACCGGAGCTGGGGATCGAGGTGGTCACCTGGGCGCTCCAAGTACCCACCGGGGAGTACGACTTGGCCGCTGTGGTGTCCGCCTGCGCGGCGCCGGCGGCCATGAGCAGCGAGGGGACGGCCAGCGCGGTGACGGCCAGCGAGCGCAGGACACGGCGACGGGTCTGGGGAGTTCGGGCGGACATGGCAGCTCCTCTTTCCGAAAGATTTCCGACTGAGTGGCCCTAGCGAGGCGCAGCCTTACGGCCGCCGCTCGAAATCCGCTGACGCGGGGCTTGAGCCGTCGTCCGTCTCCGGAGGCTCGGTGTCCTCGGTCTCGCGGGGGCGGCCGGGCAGGAACAGGGCCGGGACGAGGGCCACGGCGCTGAGCCCGACGGTCCACCAGAACGTGGTGTTGAACGCGTCGGCGAGGGCCGCGGCGGACGGCTCGCCCGCGCCGTCCGCCCCATTGATCTGCCCCTGGAGGAGCACGGCGAGCGCGGCCGTGCCCAGGGAGCCGCCGATGCGCTGGACGATGACGAGCGCGGGGGCGGCCCGGGGCACGGCGTCCTTGCTCAGCGAGCGGTAGGCGCAGGCGGTCAGGGGGGTGGCGACGGCGCCGAGGCCCAGACCGCGCAGCACCAGCGAGCCGGTCAGCAGGGCGTCGCCGGTGTCGGTACCGGCTCCGGTGAAGGCGAGGGTGCCCGCGACGGTCAGCGCGATGCCGGTCAGCACGATCCAGCGGGGGCCGAAGCGATCCACCAGCGCCCCGGCGAGGGCGAGCGCGATCACCGTACCGGCACCCTGCGGGGCCAGCATCAGCCCGGCCCGCAGCGCGTCGTGGCCCTGCACCTGCTGGTAGTAGAGGGGCAGCAGGAACATGGCGCCGAACAGGGTGGCGCCGAGCAGGAACAGCAGCCCGGACGACAGGGCGAACGCCCGGTTGGCGAACAGCCGCAGATCGACCAGCGGAGCCAGTGCCCGCGGGCGCAGTGCGCGCAGGACGAACACCGCCAGCAGGGCGGCCCCGCCGCCGACGAAGCCCAGGACCCGGCCGGAGCCGAAGCCGTCCTCGGACTCCTCCAGCACGGACAGTCCGTAGAGCAGCGCGGTCAGTCCGGGGGAGAGCAGCAGCAGTCCGAGGACGTCGAGGCGGCCGGACTCACCGGGGGCGGGGGTGTCCTTCTCCAGGGCGAGCCAGGCGAACACGATGGCGATCGCGCCGAGGGGGAGGTTGACGTAGTAGATCCACCGCCAGCCCAGGTCGTGGACGAGCAGACCACCCACGCTCGGACCGACGATCGGCGCGAGCTGGGTGGGCACGCTGACCAGCGTCATCACCCGGCCGATCCGCCGTGGTCCGGCGGCCCGCACCAGCAGGATCTGGGCGAGCGGCGGGATGAGCCCGCCGCCCAGGCCCTGTAACAGCCGGAAGGCGATCAGGCTCTCCACCGACCAGGCCGCGCCGCACAGGGCCGAGGCCGCGACGAACAGCGAGAGCGCGAACAGCCACATGCGCCGGGCGCCGAAGCGCTCCGCGGCCCAGCCGGTCACCGGGACGACCATGGCGAGCGCGAGCAGATACCCGGCCGCGACCCACTGGAGCGAGGAGAGCGAGGCGGAGAACTCCCGGCCGACACTGTCCAGCGACACCGAGACGATGGTGGCGTCCATCGCCGAGAGAAAGGCGCCGCACACGATGATCGCGCCGAGTCTCACCAGCCGCGCATCGAGCCTGTCGCCGGTGTCGGCGTTGTCAGCCATGGGTTCTCCCCGGTTTCCGAGACACGTTCCGATACACGTTCCAAGAGACGTTCCGAGAGACGCTTGAGCGTCTCAACTGCCAAGCATCGTAGGGTGGTTGGGAAGTGAGGACCGGATGTGGAACGGGAGGAAGACCGCATGGCTACGGCAATCGTGTTCTCCGCGTACGGGGGTCCCGAGGTTCTGGGGCCGCTGGAGATCGAGGAACCGGTCGTGGGACCCGGCGAGGTACGGGTCCGGGTCCGCGCCGCCGGGGTCAATCCGGTCGATGTGAAGCTGCGCCGCGGGGACTTCGCGGGCATGGTCCCGGTGGCCTTCCCCCAGCGGCTCGGCAACGAGTTCGCCGGGATGATCGACCGGGTCGGCGCGGACGTCACCGGCTTCGCCGTGGGCGACGAGGTGCTCGGCTTCACGGCCATGGCGGCCTACACCGAGGTCCTCACGGTCCCCGCCGACTCGGTCACCGGCAAACCGGACGCACTGTCCTGGGAGGTGGCCGGAGCGCTCTCCGCCGTCGGCCAGACCGCCTACAACGCGCTGCGCGAGCTGAAGGTCGCCTCCGGCGACACCCTGCTGGTGCACGCCGCGGCCGGGGGAGTGGGCACCGTGGCGGTGCAGCTCGCCCGGCGCCTGGGCGCGCGGGTCATCGGTACGGCGAGCGAGCGCAACCACGATCATCTGCGGTCCCTGGGCGCGGAACCGGTCGGCTACGGCGACGGACTGGTCGAGCGGGTGCGGGCGCTGGCCCCCGAGGGCGTGGACGTCGTCCTCGACGCGGTCGGCGGCGCCGCCGTGGACGCCTCGTTGGAGCTCGTCGCCGACCGCGCCCGGATCGGCACCACCGTGGACCAGAAGGCGGCCGACGAGCACGGCATCGTACGGCTGCGGGGCGCCCGTTCCGCGGCGATCCTCGCCGAGCTGGCGGACCTCGCGGCCCGGGGTGAACTGGTGCTGCCCATTGCCGCCGCACACCCGCTGACGTCGGCCGCCGAGGCCCATCGCGAGGTCGAGACCGGCCATGTGCGCGGCAAGGTCGTACTCACCGGCGACTGACCGGCACACCGGTGTCCTCACCCGCCCCCGTGCCGTCGGTGCTCGGCGAACTCCTTCGCCCGCGCCAGCACCTCCCGGCTGCTGGTGCTCAGCGCCCGCCGGGTGAAGTCACGGGCCTGTTCCACGTCCGCCCCCTCGCCCAGCACACTCGCGATGCCGGACTCGGACAGGACCACGGTGTGCCGGGAGGACACCACGGCCCCGTCTCCGTCGGCCGTCACGGTGTAGCTGCCGGTGTGCACGGCGGCCAGCGGCGGCAGCAACTGATGCCGGTACACGATCCGGTCCGGCGGGAAGCACACCCGGACGACCTTGGAGGGGTGGTCCACGCCGCGCTCGGTGTGGGTGACCCAGTCCAGCAGCTGCACGTTGTCGCCGCCCTCGCGGGCGTCCACCGACACGATGTGCGGAATGCGCCCGGGCCAGGCGGCCGCGTCGGCGAGGAACTCGTAGACGTCCGCGACCGATCCGTCGACCCGCGCCGTGTCCTCGATCTCGGTCACCAGCCGCTCGTCGGCGGCCTCCCGCTCGGCCGCCTCCTTGAACGCGGCGAGTTCCGCCGTACTGTTGCGCTCCAGGGTCTCGGCGATGAACTCCAGCGTGGCGGGCTCGTCCGTGGCCGGCCGGCAGTCGTGCAGCAGCCGCACCCGGCACGCCCGTTCCGAGAGCGGCTCCACGATCCAGGAGCCGCCCATGTCGGCGACCGGCGCCTGGGTCGTCTCCTGCCGGTAGTCGACCCGCAGCTCCCCGGGGCGCAGCACGCGCAGCGCCACCCAGGGGAACACCCGCTCGCCCGAGGTCAGCCAGACGCCGACACGTTCGCTCGTACCGTCGCCGTCGCTGGAGAACTGCTCCATGTGCACGATGTTCGGGAAGAGCCGCGGCCAATGGGTGACGTCGGAGAGCAGCCGGTACGCCAGTTCGGCCGGGGCGGCGACCTCGGCGCGGTGCTCCACCTCGTACACCTCGGTCCTCGCCGGCGCGCTCATGCGGAGGCTCCCTTCGCGGCGGCCTCGGCGTCCAGGCTCGCGGTGAAGCGCCGACAGGCCTCGTAGTCCGGCAACAGGCCCTCCGCGCCGAGCTGTTCGAGGGTCGGCGCACCCGCGTCGCGCTCGGACAGCCGCGGCTCGCCGAGCGCGGGCCAGTCGATGTCCAGGTCGGCGTCCATGGGGTGGACGGCCCGCTCCCGCTCGGGGGCGTAGACCGCCGAGCAGAGATAGGCGACGGTCGCCTCGTCGGTGAGCGCGCAGTAGCCGTGGCCCAGACCCTCGGAGATGTACACCGCCTTGCGGGTGTCGCCGTCCAGTCGCACCGCCTCCCACTTCCCGAAGGTCGGAGAGCCCTCCCGGCAGTCGACGATGACGTCGAGCACCGCGCCCGCGGGGCAGGTCACGAACTTGGCCTGGCCGGGCGGCACATCGGCGAAGTGGATGCCGCGCACCACCCCGAGCGAGGAGACCGCGAGGTTCGCCTGGCGCAGGTCCAGCGGATGCCCCACCGCCTCGGCGAGGTGGTCGAAGCGGTACCACTCCATGAACCGGCCCCGGGCGTCCTGGTGCTGCTGGGGAGTCACCTCCCACAGACCCTCGATCGACAGCGCCTTGATCTGCACGGTGCCTCCTACGGGGCGGACGGCTGGAGGAGTTCGAGCAGATACTCGCCGTATCCGCTCTGCATCAGCGGCTCGGCGAGCCCCGCCAGCCGGTCGTCGTCGATCAGCCCGGCACGCCAGGCGGCCTCCTCCACACAGCCGATCATCAGCCGCTGGCGGGCCTCCAGGACGCGGACGAACTCACCGGCCTCCACCAGGGAGGTGAAGGTGCCGGTGTCCAGCCAGGCGGTGCCCCGCTCCAGCACGGTGACCCGGAGCCGACCGCGCCGAATGTACTCCGCGTTGACGTCGGAGATCTCCAGCTCGCCCCGGGCGGAGGGGCGCAGCTTGCGGGCGATGTCGACCACGTCGTTGTCGTAGAAGTACAGACCCGGCACCGCGTAGGGGGACTTGGGCCGCTCGGGCTTCTCCTCGATGGAGGTCGCCCGGCCCTGGTCGTCGAACTCGATCACGCCGTACGCGGTGGGGTCCTTCACCTGGTGGGCGAAGATCCAGCCCCCGGTGATGTCCTGCCGGGACCGCAGCTGGGTGCCGAGTTCGACGCCGTGGAAGATGTTGTCGCCCAGGATCAGGGCCACCGGCTCGTCACCGATGAACTCGGCACCGATCAGGAAGGCCTGGGCGATTCCTTCGGGGCGGCCCTGAGTGGCGTACTCCAGGCGGAGCCCCCATTGTGAACCGTCGCCCAGAAGCCGTTCGAACTGTTCCCGCTCGTGGGGCGTCGTGATGATCAGTATCTCCTGGACACCCGCATTGATGAGGGTGGTCAACGGGTAATAGATCATCGGTTTGTTGAACACTGGCATGAGCTGCTTGGAAACCGCCTGGGTGAGGGGCCGTAATCGCGATCCCGTCCCGCCGGCGAGAAGTATGCCACGCATATCCGGCAGCATAGGCGCAAGCAACTGCCGCCGTACACACGGGCGGTGTTGAAGTCCACTCGCCCGCGAGCAGGTCACCACCGCATATTGAGCCGGTGACAGCAGTCTCCGGACATGAGGATTCTCGTCACCGGCGGCGCCGGTTTCATCGGCTCCAATTTCGTGCGAAATCTGCTCTCGGGACATTATCCAAAGATCCCGAATCCGAAAGTAACGGTACTGGACGCCCTCACCTACTCGGGCACGCTCACCAATCTTCGGCCGGTGGCGGACCATCCCGGATTCACGTTCGTCCAGGGAGACATCCGCGATGTGGAACTGGTCGACTCCGTGGTGCCCGGCCAGGACGCGGTGGTGCACTTCGCCGCCGAGTCCCACGTCGACCGCTCGATCCACGGGGCGCTGCCCTTCGTCACGACGAACGTGACCGGCACCGCCGTCCTGCTCGACGCCGCGCGGGCGCATGGCACCGGCCGCTTCGTCCATGTCTCCACGGACGAGGTGTACGGCTCCATCCCGACCGGCTCCTGGCGCGAGGACCAGCCGCTCGCCCCCAACTCGCCCTACGCCGCGAGCAAGGCGGGCTCGGATCTGCTGGCCCTCTCCTACCACCGCACCCACGGCCTGGACGTGGTGGTGACCCGCTGCTCCAACAACTACGGGCCGCACCAGTTCCCGGAGAAGGTCATCCCGCTCTTCGTGACCCGGCTGCTGGCCGGACAGGATGTCCCGCTCTACGGCGACGGCGGCAACGTACGCGACTGGCTGCACGTCGACGACCACTGCGCCGGGATCGAGCTGGCCCTGCGCGGGGGCCGGGCCGGGCAGGTCTACCACATCGGCGGCGGCACCGAGCTGACCAACCGTGAGCTGACCGGACTGCTGCTCGGGGCCTGCGGCGCGGGCTGGGAGCGGGTGCGCGCGGTCGAGGACCGCAAGGGGCACGACCGCCGGTACTCGCTCGCCATCGGCAAGATCCAGGAGGAACTGGGCTACCGGCCCTCGATCCCCTTCGCACAGGGGCTCGCCGCCACCGTCGACTGGTACCGGGACAACGCGTCCTGGTGGGAGCCGCTGCTCGACCGGGCGGCGCTCGGCGTGTGAAAGGGCCGCGACAGGAACGTGCCGTCCCGGAAGCCGGCGGGCCCGGGACGGCACTTGTCGTTCAGGCCGCCTGGAGCGGGAACAGTCCGGGCAGCACCTTCTCGGCCAGCAGACGCAGGGTGGTGGCCGCGTCCTCGAAGGACAGATGGCCCGAGTGGACGCCGAGGCTGAGGGTGACGTCGTCGCCGTACCACTCGGCGATGGTCTCCAACTGGCCCCGGACCGCGTCCGGAGTGCCGACCAGCAGTTTGTTCTCGCCCACCTTCGCGTCGAAGTCGGCGCCCCGGGCCAGCTTCTCGGCCAGCTTGCCGTAGCCGGGATACGCCTCGCTCGACACCTTCCGCCAGGACTCGACCGCGGTCCGGAACGACGCCGTGTTCGCCTCGTCGTCCGCCCGCCCCGCCTTGCGCGCGTACTCGGGGTCCTCGTTCACCACGGTCGGATAGCTGAGGTGGATCCGCGGTTCGTCCGCCCCCGCCCACTGTGCGCGGAAGAGACTCAGCCGCTCCTCAAGACCTTCCCGGGACATGGCGTTGGGCACCGTCTGGAGGTGGTGGCCGAGCCGGGCGGCGTCGGCGACGGAGTCCAGGCTCTGCGCGGTGGTCACGAAGACGGGCGGATGCGGCTGCTGCACCGGCCGCGGCAGCAGGGTGACGGGGCCGAACCTGTGGAACTCCCCGTCCCATACGACGTCTTCCTCGGCCCACAGCTTCTGAATGGCCGCGACATTCTCGGTGAAGCGCCGCCGGCTCTCGTCGATCGGAATGCCGAACGCCTCGAACTCATCGGGCAGGAAGGCCCGTCCGAAGGCGGCATCGAGCCGTCCGCCGGAGAGATTGTCGAGCATGGCGAGTTTCCCGGCCAGTTTCACGGGGTGCTGGAATGCCGGAATGGTGGCGCTGGTCCCGAGCCTGACGCGTCGGGTCCGGCCCGCGGCGGCCGCGAGGAATGTCGTGGCGTCGGGGCTGTAACCGCCGTAGGTGAAGAAGTAGTGCTCGACTATCTTGACGTGGTCGTAGCCCAGTTCCTCCGCCAGGTCCACTAATCGCAGGCACTCGTCGAAATACTGTGCGGCCGGTTTGTCGGCCGGGCCCACAGTGGGAAAGAAGACGATTCCGATCCGCATGTCCCCTCACTTCTCCAAGGCGTCGATGCCGACGTGCCGATGCCGTATGAGCCAGCGCTCGCCCTCCCGGACCAGCGCGTCCCGGCAGACGACATGGGCGAAGATGTCGGGCCGCTCGCCCCGGGGCGCCCGCATCGCCAGCGAGTAGTACGTGGCGCGCAGCGTTCCGTCCGGCTGCGGGGTGACGGCCAGGTTGCTCATCCAGTGCCGCATGACGGTGCCGGCCGCGGCGAGTTCCGCCGTGCGCTTGGTGATCGAGGCCCGGATGGCCTCCCGGCCGCGCAGCACATTGGTCCGCCCCGGTTCCTCGAAGACGGCATCCTCGGTGTAGGCGTCGGCCCAGGCGTCCGGCTCGCCCTCGTCCATCAGCGCCATGTGCCAGGCGTAGAACTGGGTGATCTCGGTGTAGAGGGCGGGATCGGCGAACGGGCCGGTGGGAGGTGGAGCGGTTTCTCCGTGCAACTCGGTCACTCCTTCTCTGTATGGATGTGGCCTGGGTCGGTCGGGCTGTGGGCTCTTCCTCAGCCGGCGCCCAGCAACTGACCGCCGTGCGCGATGCCCGCGGTCTCGAAGCGCAGGGCGGCATGGCTGGCCACGCAGTGCACATCGCGCCAGATCCGCTGGAGCGGGTCGGCCTCGGCCTGGGCGCCGGAGCCCGCCGAGCGGAAGAGCCGCTCCACCGCGTCGACGAGGTGGTCCGCGGCCAGCGCGCAGTCCCGCGGTGCCCGGGTGCGCTCGTGCGCGTCGCCGGTACCGTCGTCGGCGGTGCGCGCCACCCGGTGCAGCAGCAGGGCCGCGCCCTCGATGTCACCCTCGGCGCGGGCCAGTACGCCCTGCGCCGCCGGGCCCGGCCTGCCCACCATGCGCGCCGACCAGGCCCGCACGGCCGCGCGGGCCGCACCTAGCGCGGGGGCGGCGAACAGGGTGCCGCTGATCGACCGCAGCGGTGCGGTGTGGCAGCGCGCGGCGGAGCCGACGGCCCGCCCGCGCCAGATGTCCTCGCGCGCGACGGACCGGTGCTCGGGGACGAACGCCCCGTCCGAGATCAGGGTGTTGCTGCCGGTCGCCCGCATGCCGACGTTGAACCAGGTGTCCGCGACCCGGTAGTCGTGGCGCGGCACGGCGAAGAACCGGGCCTCCTCCCGCTCGTGCCGGGGTGCCATCGCGCAGACCAGCGTCCAGTCGGCGAAGTCCACCCCGCTGACCAGCGGCCACTGACCGGTGAGCCGCCAGCCGCCGGCGACCGGCACGGCCTTCCCGGTGGGGTTGAGCGCTCCCACGACGACGGTGTCGGCGCCGCCCGACCAGAGCTCGCTCTGTCCTTCCTCCGGCAGGCAGGCCCCCATCCGGGCGGCCCCGGCGGTGACCGTGGCGATCCAGGCGGCCGAGGTGCAGCCCTCGCCCACCGTGGACACCGAGTCGAGCAACTCCGTGAAACCGCCGGCCCGTCCGCCCCAGCGGGCCGGCACGAAGTGCCGGGCGAACCCCGCCGCGACCAGAGCGTCCACCACCTCGCCGGGCAGTCGCCGAGCGAGGTCCGCGTCCGAGGCGTGCCGGGCGGCCAGTTCGGTGGCCTGCCGTACCGCGCCGGACGTGTCGGTGGGGGAGAGTAACGAGCCGGACATGGATGATGCCTCCTCGCCGCGGGACCGATGGCGTGCCGTCACTCAACGTCGGGGAACGGGCTGGAGGAGTCTTGGAGGATCCCCGGAGCACCAGTGGATGCGGTGATGTTCGCGCGCCGACGGGGACGGCGGAGACTGGAGGGGCCACGGGCCCGGCAGTCAGGGTGGCCCCTCCAACTCGTGGCGACCTTGAGAACCGGTGCGGCGGCCGCCCGGTAATGAGTCGGCGCTGAAGGGTGCCTCGGTCGTTTCTCGGCCCCCTCCTGCCCCTCGATGGAGATCGAAGAGGGGTTCGATCGCGGCCAAGTCGTGAGTTTCGAGAATCTGTTCTGATCCGGACGGTGTGGCTCCGAGCGATACTTGCCAAGTTCAGCGCGGGTGCGGTGGCGAGTCGCGGACAGGATCCGACCGGATCGGTTCCTCAACACATCATGAATTACCCGTACCGCGACGGCATCTTCCCTCGTTATGATGCGTCTCAAGCGCCCGACGCCCTTCCGGGGGTCGAGGAGAGGTCATGCGTTCCTTGAGCATCGGCCGTTAGCTTCGCGCCATTGAGTCGAACGGGGGCGGTTCGAAATGGGTGGTTTTCTTGGCGCATTACGACGTCGCATGGAGGCGGCGGATCCCAGCCGCGAAGCCTTCAGCTTCGTCGGCGCCGAGTCAACCCCGAGCCGTGACGAGGGGTCGGGATCGCCGGTCCGGACTCTGACGTACGGTGAACTCGACCGGCAGGCACGGCAGTTGGCGGCCTGGCTCCAGTCGCAGGGCGGTGCGGCACAGCGCGTGCTGCTGCCGAACTGCGAAGGACCGCTGCAAATCGCCGCGTTGCTCGGCTGCTTCTACGCCGGGGCGACCGCGGTGCCCTGTCCGTCCCCGCTGGACGGCGGGCGCAATGTCCGTCGGCTGACCGCCATCGCCAAGGACGCCGATGTGTCCCTGGCGCTCGCGGACTCCGCCGTGGCGGCCGAGCTGTCCCGGCTCTTCGCGGGCAGTGACCTGGTGTGCCTCGCGGCGGACCGGGCCGCGCTGCCCGACCCGGAGGACTGGCGGCCGACGGTCGCGGCGGACGAGGACATCGCCCTCATCCAGTACACGTCCGGCTCGGTGACCCAGGTCAAGGGCGTCCTGATCAGCCAGCGGAACCTGCTGGCCGGACAGGAGGCCATCACCCGGGCGCTCGGGACGGACGAGCACTCGGTGATCGGGGGCTGGCTGCCGCCGTACCACGACATGGGTCTGGTGGGGCAGTTGCTGCATCCGCTGCACCTCGGGGCCCGGGGTGTGCTGATGCCCGCCGCCACCTTCGCCGCCCGGCCGCTGAGCTGGCTGCGGATGATCGAGCGGTACGGCGTCACGGTGTCCGGCGGCCCTGACTACGCGTACGACATGTGTGTCCGCGCGGCCACGGACGAGGAGGTCGAGCGGCTCGGTCTGTCCTCGTGGCAGGTCGCCGTCAACGGCGCCGAACCCGTGCGGGAGCCCACCATGGCCGCCTTCGCGGAGCGGTTCGCCCCGGCCGGGTTCCGGCCCGAGACCTTCTATCCGGCGTACGGGCTCGCCGAGGCGACCCTGCTGGTGACGGGCGGCAGCCCCGGGCGGCTCCCGGTGGAGCGTGCGGTGGACAGCATCGCGCTCGCCGCCGGCCGGCTGGCCGCACCGCGGGGCGGCACGCTCAGTCGGACCCTGGTCGGCGTGGGGCGGCCGTACGGGGTGGAGTTACGTATCGTCGACCCGGAGACCCGGCAGGTGCTGGAGCCGGGGCGGGTGGGCGAGATCTGGATCCGGGGCGAGAGCGTGGCGCCGGGTTACTGGCGGCGCCGGGCCGAGACCGAGGAAAGTTTCGGAGCGGTCACCTCCGCCCATGACGGATCGTTTTTGCGCAGTGGCGACCTGGGTGCCGTGGACGATCACGGCGAGCTGTTCGTGATCGGACGGCTCAAGGAGGGCGTCGTTGTCAACGGGGTCGATGTAGCGCCGGAGGACATCGAGACCTCGGTCCAGGGCCTGAACCCCAAGTTCGGGGTCACGGCGGCCGTCACCACGGGGCCGGAGCGTGACCGGCTCATCGTGATCCAGGAAGTGCGCGAGAACGGCCTCCTCGACGGTGAACTGCCGTCGCTCGCCGAGGCCGTACAGACCCATCTCGACGGGGAGTTCGGGATCCCCGACGCCGTCATCCTGCTCGTCCGGCAGGGCGTGGTACGGCGTACGACCAGTGGCAAGCTCCAGCGCTCGGCCATGCGCGGGCTGCTGCGGAGTGGCGGGATACGGCCCCTCTATCCGCAAGTACCCGTGTTCCAGGCCGACTTGAGTCCGAGTTGAGTGCTTGTCCAGGCACTCGCCGGACCATCACGTGACCATCACATCACCGAGCGGAACCCATGCTGCGGAAGTCCAGCAGCGGAGTGCAGGCAACAGAGAGGATGCCGATGGACATCGAAGTGCTCGGCGCATGCAGAGTGATGCAGACCGGCAAGTCTGTGGTGCCTTCCGCGGTCAAGCCACGCAAGGTTCTCGCGGTACTGGCCCTCAACCCTGACCGTCCCGTCTCCGTCGGGATGCTGGTGGAGGAGGTCTGGGGCGAGACCCCACCGCCCAGCGTGGCAACGACCCTACAGACGTACATACTTCAACTTCGGAACCTTATCACCTCCGCCATCGGAGGCCCATCGCCTGATATGCCTCTGGGCGCGAAAAGTGTGCTCGTGACCCAGCCCGGCGGGTATCTGCTGGACACCCAGGGCGGTTCTGTCGACGTCCGGGAGTACGAGCGGCTCTCCGGCGGCGGCCATCGGGCCCTGGAGAAGGGGGACTACGAGGCGGCGGCGGACCTGTTCCGCAAGGCCCTGTCGCTGTGGCGCGGTCCCGCGCTCGCCGATGTGGAGTGCGGACGGGTCCTCGACGTCGAGGTGACCCGCCTGGAGGAGTCCCGAATGGGCATACTGTGCCGCCGTATCGAGGCGGACCTGCTCCTCGGGCGCCATCACGAGATCATCGGGGAGCTGTTCGGGCTCGCGGCCCGGCATCCGCTGCACGAGGGGATTCACCTCCAGTTGATGCTGGCCCTGTACCGGGCCGGGCGGCGGACCACGGCGCTGGAGGTCTACCAGCGGCTGCGCGATGTGCTCGCCGGTGAGCTCGGGCTCGATCCGAGCTACGAACTCCAGTCGCTCCAGGGGGCGTTGCTCGACTCCTCCTCCGAACTACGGCTGGACCAGCCGCTCTCGCTCTTCAGAGTGCGAGCGCCGGGCCGGTACTGACGGAAAGTGCCGCCGGTCGCGCTGCTCCTGCCCGGAGCGGGAGCTCAGTACCCCGCCATGGCCTATGGCCTGTACCGGTACGAGCCCGCCTTCACCACGGCCATGGACACGGTCCTGGGGCTGATGGGTCAAACCGGTGAACGGTTGTACCGACTGTGGTCGTCCGGTGCGCGGTTGCGCACCGTGGCCGAGGTGCATCCGCTGCTGTTCGCGGTCTGCCACGCGCTCAGCGAGACGGTTCGGGATCGAGGACTGCGCCCCGGCGCGGTCCTCGGTCAAAGTGTCGGCGAGCTGGTCGCCGCTGTCCAGACCGGGGTGCTGCCTCTCACGGACGCGGTGCGGCTGGTCGCGGTGCAGGCCGAGGCGTTGGCCGGGGCGCCGGCGGGTGGGGCGCTCGCCGTCGCCGCGGCACCGCCCGCGGTCTCGCCCTTTCTCCGGGGCGGGACGGTGGTGGCCGCGAGCAACGGGCCGGGGCAGACCATCGTGTCCGGCTCGGAGTTCGGCCTCGCCGCCACCCGGCGCGCGCTGGAGGGAGCGGGGCTGACCTGGATGCGGGTCCAGGTGCCCGCGGGACTGCACGGCCCGCTGGTGGCCGAGGCCTGCCGGGACACCTTGCCGGCCTTCGAGGAGTCCGCGTACACCATCCCCCATACACCGCTGCTGTCCGGGTGCGCGGGCGGTCGTCCGGAGCCGGAGCGCGCGGTCGACCCCGAGTTCTGGGCGCTGCAACCCTCGCGTCCGGTGCTGCTGGACGCCGCCCTTGCCCAACTGACCACGGTGGGCGCCCTGTTGTGCGCCGAGGTCGGGCCGGGACACGGGCTCGCCGTGCAGGCCCGGCGGCACGGCCATCGGGCGGTCTCGCTGCTGGACGGCTGCATGGGCGCGCCGCACGAGGAACGGGACCGCCTGCGACAGGCGCTGGACTGCCTGGTGCTCGGCGATCCCACGGAACGGGCGCCCCGGGCCGACGACGGTCCCCGCGCGTCGGTAGCATGGTTACGGCCGCCGGGCGGGGGGTCGGCCTAGGACCCGGACCCCTCCGACCTGACCTGGGCATATTCCACTTGACGGTCACTTGGTGCGGTCCACCAGGGCTTGAGTGGTCCGGCGCAGCCTTGGTTCGTTCTCGTGCGGGTGGGCGCGACAGCCGGTCGCACGGGGACGGATCGGACCCTGCGGACCGCGAGGAGTGACACCCGGTGGAGCGATCTGTGCGTGCGACCACGGCCGAGGGACGGCTCCGGATCCGTACGGACGAACTGGAGCGTGCGCTGGCCCCCTTAGGGACCGGTGCGCTCAAGGGCGAGTCGCTCGCACGGGCCGAACGGCTGCTGGACGACCATGAGTTCGGCGCCGAGTTCGTGCCGGTGGAGTACGGCGGGCGGCTGGAGCGGATCGACGGGCTCGGCCGCGTGGTGCGGCCCGCCTGCCGACGGGATCTCTCGCTCGGGTTCGGATACGGGCTCAACTGCTACTTCGCCGCCACGCCCGTGTGGACCGCGGGCGATGCGGCGCAGCGGGAATGGACCGCGGCACTGCTGCTCGGCGGTGGCCGGATCGCCGTCGCCCGGCCCGCCGTCGCGCACGCCAACGACTTCGTGCGCGACGAGTTCGCGCTCGTCAAGGGCGATGGCCGGCGGCGCCTGGACGGCGCCAAGACCGCCGTGCTCAACTACGCCCGCGCCCGCGGTCTCACCGTCATCGCCGGCACCGAGGACGGCACGCACGAAGTGCTGCTGATCGACCGCGAGATCCTGCCCGAGGGTTCCCTGCGCACCCTCCACCGCTACCGGACGGTCGGCCTGGACGGCTGCGAGTTCGGCGGCCTGGAGTTCAGCGGCTGCCCCGTGCCCGACGAGGCCGTGGTGGGCGAGGCGGGCCAGGGCATGGGCCTGGCCGTACGCTGCTCGGTCGTCACCCGCGCGCTGCTGCCCTCGGTGCTGATCGCCGCCGCCGACACCGTGCTGCGCACGGCCATCCGGTTCGCCGTCGAGACCCGGGGCGAGGACCCCTACGGCCCGCTGAAGTCGACGTACGGGCGCGAGGTGCTGACCGGTGCCCTGCTGGACCTGCTGATCAGCGACAGCATCGCCCTGGCCGCCGCACGTGGCCTGCATCTGCTGCCCGATCGGGTCAGCGCCTGCGCCGCGGCCGCCGCCTACACCGTGCCCAAGCTCCTCCAGGACTCCGCGCACGATCTGTCCACCGTGCTGGGCGAGGCGTACTTCGACGCCAAGGGCCCCTACGGTGCCTTCGGGCGGATGGCGCGCGATCTGCCGCTGCTGGCCCAGGGCCACGC
The DNA here is from genome assembly GCF_000349325.1 of Streptomyces davaonensis JCM 4913. Lineage (GTDB taxonomy): Bacteria > Actinomycetota > Actinomycetes > Streptomycetales > Streptomycetaceae > Streptomyces > Streptomyces davaonensis. The sequence continues at coordinate 2,811,411 of NC_020504.1, read as the reverse complement.
GGGCACCGCCGCCCGCCAGGCCATGCTGGTCGCCCAACTGCCGCAGCTGGCACGGGAGTCCTGGCTGGTGGACGACGCGCCGCCGGCCACGCTTCTGCGGCCCTGGGAAGACCTGCCGCCCGCCGATCTCGGCGCCGTGACGCCCGCCGGGACCTCCGACCCCATCGTCCCGATCCTGGGCGCCTGTTCCGGCGTCGGCGGCGAGCTGGGCGAGCTGGTCACCGCCTTCCTCGGAGAACTCCGCACGCTGCGCGGACGGTTCGCCAAAATCACCCCCGGCGACGGGCTCTCCACCCCGGACACCCTCGCCCTCACCGACCGCTACGCCCTGGTCTGCGCCGCGGCGGCCAGCCTCGGCGTCTGGCGTGAACACCGCGACGCCCGGCCCGGCACCTTCCTCGCCGACCCGGCGTGGATCACCGGGGCGCTGCACCGGCTGGGCGCCCTGCTGGGCCTGGACATACCGAAGGCCCCGCAGGAGGCCCTCGAGGGGCGGCTCTTCGACGCGGTCCTCGAACGCTACGAGCAGCACCGCTCCTACGACCTGTACGAGACGGACCTGGCAGAGTCCTGAACCGGAAGGAAACGGCCCATGAGTGCGCGCGCCGACGACACACACGCCGACAACTCGTCCGGCGACCTGATCTCCGCGGTGGTCCAGGCGGTGCGACGGGTCATCGACGACCCGGTGGCCGAGGTGGGCACGGACTCGCTGCTCCGGGAGGACCTGGGCTTCGACTCGGTCCTCATCATGCAGCTGAAGTACCGCGTGGAGCAGGCCGTACCGGAGCTCGGTGAGCTCTCCCTGCCCGACATGGTCGACAGCATGACGTCCGTGGGTTCCCTGGTCGCCTACCTGCGCGACCGTCTGGTGAAGGCGGCTGTCTGATGGGCGCTCCCGCCGCCGGGGCCCCCGTGCGCGTGACGGGTCCCGAGGGAGAGTGGGACGAGGTCCTGCGGCCGCTGTCCGCCGGCGGCACTGTCGTCACGTACGGCAGAGTCACCGACTGGCTCCCCGAGGACACAGGAGAAAGGGTTCTGCGCCCGCTGCTCGGCCCCCGCGACTGGGGCCGCTTCCAACGGCTGACCCACCGCCGCGTACGGGAGGGCTTCCTCGCCTCCCGGCTGCTGCTGAAGCACACCGCCGCCCGGGTGCTGGCCAGCAGCCCCGAAGCGGTGGACCTGGCGTACAAGCCGGGCGGCCGGCCGTATCTGCGCGGCTGCGACCAGATCGACATCAGCCTCAGCCACACCGAGGAGGTCATGGTCGTCGGGGTCACCCGGCGCGGACTGCTCGGCGTGGACGTGGAGCGCGCCGAGCGCCAGATGGTGGGCACCGGTGTGGAGTTCCAGGCCTGCACGCCGCACGAGCGCGCGCTGCTGGACTCGCTCCCCGAGCAGACCCGCAACAGCGCCCTGGTCCGCCTGTGGACGCTGAAGGAGGCGTACAGCAAGGCCATCGGCCAGGGACTGCGCTTCCGGTTCACCGAGTTCGGCTTCACGCTGGACGACGCGCGCATCCGGCTCCAGCGGCCGGACGGCTCCCCGGGCACCGGCCCGGAGTGGAGCTTCGGCACGTTCGCCCTGGAGTCCGACTACGTGGTGAGCGCCGCCCTGCGCGACGAGGGCTTCGGCGCCGCGGAGGACACCGCCGCCGACACCACGCTGGACCAGAGCCTGCTCGGCGTGCTGCTCGGCCGTCTGTGAGCACTCCGGCCCTCGCACAGACCTCTTTCTCGCACTGACCTCCATCTCGTACAGACCTCGTTCCGAAGTCAGTCCATCCCCAGTCACCCCATCCCTCGCCAGGAGGCATCCATGACCCTGTCCGAATTCCCCTCCGCCGGATTCACCCTCGCCGATCTGCTCCGGCTGCTGAGCGAGAGCGCCGGTGTCCCCGAGGGCATCGACCTGGAGGCCGACGACGTCGTCGACACGCCCTTCTACCGGCTCGGCTACGACTCCCTTGCCCTGCTCCAGGTCACCGGGCGGCTCAAGCGCGAGTACGGGCTGATGCTGCCCGACACGATCGTCGCCGACGCCCCGACCCCCCGGGCCCTGCTCACCGTCATCGCGCACGCGCGTGCCGCCTGACGCCCCGCGCGGCGGGCACACGACAGAGCCGGCCGCGTACCTTCCCGGAAGTTCCGGAGAAGGTACGCGGCCGGCTGCTTGCGCTCCAGCTCTGGCGCTCTCCCGGCTGGGGGAGGGCCGGGTGGGTCAGAAGCTGGGCGCGGCGGTGGGGGACCTCAACTGGCCCAGGTACGGGTGCCACAGGTGGGTCGGGTCGCTCTCCACGGCCTCGATGATCTCCCACATCGCCGAGAGCGCCTTCGGCTCCTGGTCGTCGTAGACGTCGCCCTGGAGCATCTTGAGGATGTCCAGCCGGTAGCGGTCGTCCTGGACGAAGGCGGTGAAGAGGATGTTGAGGCGGTAGTAGGCCTCGATGAAGCGGTGCCAGTAGCCCACCGCCTTGCGGAGCTTGTTCTCGTAGGCGGCGAACCGCTCGTGCTTGAAGTCACCGGCCTCGGCGGCGGCGATGATGTCCTTCGCGGCGAGCCGGGCGCTGTTGAGCGCGACGGAGACACCGGAGGAGAAGATCGGGTCCACGAAGCGGGCGGCGTCACCGATGAGGACGTAGTTGTCGCCGGCGATCTGCTTCATGCCGTAGCTGTAGTCCCCCTCCGTCTTCATCGGCTTGACCTGCTTGCAGTTCTTCAGCACGTCGAGCAGCTCGGGACGGGAGGCCACGGTCTCCCAGAAGTACTTCTCGCGGTCGCCGCCGTACTCCTGGAACCGCTTCTTCTGGCTGACCACACCGATCGAGGTGATCGTGTCGGTGATCGGGATCTGCCACACCCAGGTGTCGATGACCGGGAGGAAGTGGATGAAGATGTAGTCGGCCTGGTCCTTGTTGACGGCGAGGGCCTTGCGGTCCAGACCGTCGAACCAGGTGTGCACGGCGTACTGGTTGAAGACCGGGTCCGGGATCTTGGTCTTCAGCTGAGTGCCCAGACGGGTCTGCCGGCCACTGGCGTCGACGACCATCTTCACCGGGATGTGCGTCGACGAGGAGCCGACCTTCACCTCCACGACCGGCAGCTCGCCGTCGAAGTCGACCTTGCCGACCCGGACGCCCTGGAACACCTTGGCGCCCAGCTCCTCGGCGTGCTTGAGGAGGATGTGGTCGAACTTGCTGCGGTCGACGTGGAAGGTGTGGTCGCGGTCCACGCCGTCCTGGTCGCGCTCGCTGAACAGGACCTCGGCGGCACGGAAGTCGTGGTTCAGGCCGCGGAAACCGTTGTGGTTGATGTCGCGGTCCTCGGCGGAGGTCCAGGCGGCACCGAACTTCTTCGGGAAGCCGGCCGCCTCGACCTTGTCCATGGCCCCGATCTCCAGGAGCACCGGGGTGGTGGCCGGGACCAGGGACTCGCCGACGTGCTCACGAGGAAAGTTCTCCGCCTCGAACACGGCCACGGACAGCCCGGCCTTGGCCAGGTACGAGGCCACGGTCGAACCCGCGGGGCCGCCGCCGATGACTGCGACGTCGAATTGTGCGTCCACGATGCTCTCTCTTCCTTCGGTCGGTTCAGGCAGCGGGCTGCGGGGCCAGGGAGTAGACCATGTCCGTGATCGCCGCCAGGTTTGCGAAGTGCCGGCCGGTGATGTGGGTCGGGGGCACGACGACCCCCAGCTCGGTGCGGATGAACGAGAGCAGCAGGGAGGTGTTCATGGAGGTGAGGACGCTCCACTCCAGCAGCGGGGTGTCGTCCGTCAGCTCCGAAACCTCGCTCTCACCGAGGAACTGCTGCTCGATGTACTCGCCGATCCTGCGACGGATCTCTTCTTGGGACAGCGCCGCCACTGGGGCCTCCTGTTGGTCTCGGACGTGAGCGTGGGGGGAGAGCCGTACAGCCCGAGATGCTGGGTGCTGTCGGTTGAGGTTCACTCGGCAACCGCTCGGGTGACCGCGCCACGAGCCGCCGGAATCCGGCCCACCGTGGCCGCGAACCTGGTCAGCCGCCCGCCCAGCGCGGCCCTGAACTCCGGCTCCTGGAGGAAGAAATGGCCGCCGGAGACCAGGGTGAGATCGAAGACGCCGGTGGTGATCCGGGACCACGCGGCCATCGAGGAGGCGTCGGTCAGCACGTCCTTGCGCCCGGCGAAGGCGGCCACCGGAACCGTCAGCCGGGGACCCCGGGCGTGCGAGTAGGTCTCGACGACCCGCAAGTCGGCCCGGATCGCCGGGAGATAGAACTTCAGCAGCTCCGGCTCGGCCAGCAGCGCCTCGGGCAGCCCGCCGATCCGTTGCAACCCCTGGACGAAGCCGTCGTCGGGCAGATGGTGGAAGGGGCGGTGCGACAGCGGCTCGGTGGGACCGTTGCGGCCGGACACCAACAGCAGTTGCGGCGGGGTCCCCTGGGCGGTCAGCACCCGCGCGGCCTCGTAGCCGAGCAGCGAGCCGAAGCTGTGCCCGAAGATCGCGTACGGCTCGTGCCGGCGCTCGCCGATCTGCCGTACCGCCTCCTCGGTCAGCGCGGTCAGACCGTGCAGCAGGGGTTCGCGCACCCGGGTGCCATGACCGGGCAGCTCCAGCGGTACGACGGTGACGTGGTCGGGCAGATCGGCCGCGAGCCGGATGTAGGGATGCGCGCTGCCACCCGCGTGGGCCAGGCAGAACAGCGTCAGTCGGGGGTCGGTTGTCAAGGGAGGGTTCCTTCCGTGCTCGGACAGGCCCTTGGGAGGGTCGGCGGACCTTGTTCGACGGGGATCGCAACAGGGGGTGCTCAAGTCGCCGTCGACAGGGGTTCTGGAAGGGCGGGGTGAGTCCGCACGTCTCCGCACGTCTCCGTCCGGCTCTGGCCGGAATGCATCGAACTGATGTGGGCGTGCCGGGTCCGTCGGACGGATGGGCGAACACCAGCCAACCCTCTGCTCTCTCAAGGGCGTCTTGAGTCCGTCTCCCTACCGTCGCCTTCGGCCGCACTTGAGGGAGAGAGGTGCCACGGTGAGCGGAACTGCGCAGGGGGTCACCCCCCAGGAGATCACCCCTGAAGCGGTGGAGAACTGGCTGGTGGAGCAGATAGCCCAACGAACCCTGCTGCCGCCGGCGACGGTGTCGGTCCACCTCTGCTTCGACGAGTTCGACATCGATTCCGCGGACAGCCTGGTCATCACCACGGCTCTGGCGCACTGGCTCGGATTCGAGGTGGATCCGCGCGCCCTCGTCAGGTATCCGACGATTCGGTCCCTGGCGGGGCACCTGGCCGGCCTACGCCGTCAGGTCACAACGGGAGGTATTCCGGTCCATGGCTGAGAACCGACGGTTCGAGCCCCGCCCCGACGACATCGCTGTCGTCGGGGCCGGTTGCCGCTTCCCCGGCGGCGTGCGCGACCTGGACGGGCTGTGGCGGGTGCTGATGGACGGCGTGGACGTCGTCGCACCGGTGCCCGCCGACCGCTGGAGCGACGAATTCCACCACCCCGACCGGCACAACCCCGGCACCACTTACTGCCGTGAGGGCGGATTCCTCGACGAGATCGACCGGTTCGACGCCGACTACTTCGGCGTCTCGCCGCGTGAGGCCCGGGGCATGGACCCGCAGCAGCGGCTGCTGCTGGAGGTCTGCTCCGAGGCCATGGAGGACGCGGGTCTGCCGCGCGGCGCCTGGGAGGGCAGCCGGACCTCCGTGCACATGGGCATCCTCGGCTCCGACTATCTGCTGCTGCACGCGCGGACCTCCGGGATCCGCGCCATAGACCCTTACTTCGCCTCCGGCAAGGAGTTCAGCTTCGCCGCCGGACGCATTGCCTACACCTTCGGGCTGCACGGCCCGGCGATGACTGTCAACACCGCCTGCTCCTCCTCGCTCGTCGCCGTCCACCTCGCCTGCCAGGCACTGCGCAACGGCGAGGCCGACGCCGCCCTCGCCGGCGGCGTCAATGTGATCGTCGCGCCCGAACTCTCCGTTTTCATGGGCAAGGTGCAAGCGCTGTCCCCGACCGGACGGTGCCGCCCCTTCGACGCCCGCGCCGACGGCATCGTCCGCGGCGAGGGTTGCGGGGTCGTCGTACTCAAGCGCTACGCCGACGCGGTACGCGACCATGACCGCATCCACGGGCTGATCCGCGGTTCGGCCGTCAACCAGGACGGCCGCAGCGCCGGACTCACCGCCCCCAACGCCGTCGCGCAGCAGGACCTGTTGCGCGCGGCGCTGGCGTCGGCGTCCGTCACGCCCGAGGAGCCGGTGTTCGTCGAGGCGCACGGCACCGGCACCCCGCTCGGCGACCCGCTGGAGATCTCCGCCCTCACCGAGGTGATCGGCAGGACCCGGTCCGCCGAGTCGCCGCTGCTGGTCGGCTCGCACAAGGCGCACTTCGGGCACATGGACTCCGCCGCCGGTATCGCCGGGCTCCTCAAGACGCTGCTGGTGCTGCGCCACCGCACGGTCCCGGGCCAGATCCACCACGTCTACCCGGCGCCGATGATCGACTGGGAGTCCTCCGGCACGCTCGTCCCGGTGGAGCACGTACGGCTGCCCGGCGAGGACCGGTCACTGACCGCCGGAGTGAGCGCTTTCGGGCTCTCCGGCACCAACGCGCACGTGGTCCTCGGCAGCGCGCCCGAGCCCGCGGCCACCGAGCCCGCGGCCGACTCCGTTGCCGGACCGCACACCCTGCTGGTCTCCGCGACCACCGCCGACGGACTGCGCGCACTCGCCGCGGACTACGCCGCCCGGCTCGCCGACCCGGTCGGACCCCTCGCCGCCGCCTCCGCCGTGCGCCGCACCCAGCTCAAGCACCGGATCGCCGTCGTCGGCAAGGACGCCGCCGAACTCACCGCGGCGCTCGCCGACGCCGAGGGCAGCCGGGCCGCCGACAACCCGCCGAAGCTGGTCCACGTCTTCTCCGGACAGGGCTCGCAGTGGCCGAAGATGGGCCTCGACCTCGCCCAGAGCGAGCCCGTGGTCCGCGACACCCTCGACGACATCGACGAACTGCTGCGCGCCGAGGCCGGCTGGTCCCTGTACGACGTCCTGCGCGACGCCGACCCGGCCCGGGTGAAGGCCACCGACGTGGCCCAGCCCGCGGTGTTCGCGGTCCAGGTCGCGCTCGCCCGGCTCTGGCAGTCCTGGGGCGTCCGCCCCGACGCGGTGATCGGCCACAGCATGGGCGAGGTCGCCGCGGCCCACATGGCCGGAGCGCTCGAACTGGAGGACGCCGTACGGCTGGTGACGCACCGCGGGCGGCTGATGCACGCCGCCGCCGGCACCGGCCGGATGGCCAACGTCGAGCTCGGCGCCGACCAGGTCGCCGAGCGGCTCGCGGCCCGGCACCCCGAGGTGTGCGTCGCCACCGAGAACGGGCCCGCGTCCGTCGTCATCGCCGGACCCAAGGAGGCCGTGGAGGCCGCGGTCCGTGAACTCGCCGACGACGGTGTGAACGTGGTCGCGCTTCCCGTCGACTACGCCTTCCACTCGCCGCTGATGCAGCCGTACGCCGACGAACTGGCTTCGGTGCTCGCCGACTTGACGCCGTCCGCGCCGACCGTGCCGTTCCTGTCCACCGCGCTGCCGGGGCAGGACGTCCCGTTGGACGCGGCCTACTGGAGCGCCAACATCCGTGAGGCGGTGCGGCTGTGGCCCGTCGTCGACACGTTGCTCGCCCAGGGCGAGACGGCGTTCGTCGAGATCGGCGCGCATCCTGTGCTGGCTCGGCCGCTCCAGTCCTCGCTCGCCCATCGCGAGCGGCGCGGGCCGGTCGTCTCCTCACTGGTCCGGGGCCAGAACGGTCCCACCATGCTGGCCCGCTCCCGGGCGAAGCTGCACGAGGCGGGGGTCGAGGTCGACTGGGCCACGGCGCACGGCGCGCCGGTGCGGCCGGTGTCGCTGCCGCCGCATCGCTGGGCCGATGAGCGGTTCTGGCTGGACGGCGTGGAGCGGGGCGAGCAGGGCTCCGGACCGTCGGATCTCAGTGGGCTGCGGGCCGAGGTGCGGCTTGTGGACGCGAGCGGGAAGGTCGTGGCGGAACTCTCTGCCGACCGGCCTGAGGCCGAGGCTCCGGCTTCCGCTCCGGCAACTGTGGCTCCGGCTCCGGCTGTTGTGGCTTCCGTCGCGCCGGAGGAGCCTGTTGAGGAGTCCGCGTCGGTTTCCTACGACCGTGAGCATGTGGCTTCCACGGTTCACTCCGTGCTCATCAAGATCCTTGGGCACGGGCCGCGTAAGCGGCTGCCGCGGACGCGCGGGTTCTTCGAGCTGGGTGTCGACTCGATCTCCGTCGCGGAGTTCGGGCGCATGGTGGCGGAGAAGTTGCGGGTGCCTGTTGACGGGGCGGATGCGCTGGCGCACGGGACGATTGATGGGTTTACGGACTACATCATGACGTTGACGCCGGAGGGCTCTGAGGAGAGTGCCACGACGGGTGATCCTGTCCCTGCCGCGCCGTCTGGGCCGGTCGCGCAGTTCCCCGCGCCCCTTGGCGGCGCTGCCGAACCGGTCGTTGAAGACGTGCCGGAAGTCCCTGTGGCCCCCATCGCCTCGTCGGAGCCCGCTGTTCCTGCCCCCGAATCCGACGACGCCGTCGAACCCATCGCCGTCATCGGCATCGGATGCCGGCTGCCCGGCGGGGTTTCCGGGCCGTCGGACTTCTGGCGGCTGCTCGACGAGCGCGTCGACGCCAGTGGGTCCGTGCCCGCCGAGCGGTGGAACGCCGCCGCCCTCGACGGAGTGCCTACCCGAGGCTCGTTCCTCGGTGAGATCGACGGGTTCGACAACTCCTTCTTCCGGATCTCGCCCCGCGAGGCCCGCACCATGGACCCGCAGCAGCGGCTGTTCCTGGAGGTGGCCTGGGAGGCGCTGGAGGACGCCGGGGTGCGGGCCGACCGGATGAGCGGCAGCCGTACCGGGGTGTTCGTCGGGCTCAACACCACCGACTACCAGCAGCTGGTGACGCGCAGTCAGTCCGATGTGGACCTGTACTACGGCACCGGCAACTCCTTCAGCGCGACCTCCGGACGCATCTCGTACTTCCTGGGACTGCGCGGTCCGAGCCTCGCCGTGGACACCGCCTGCTCCTCCTCCCTCACCGCCGTGCACCTGGCCTGCCAGAGCCTGCGCGCGGGGGAGAGCAAGCTGGCGCTGGCCGGCGGCGTGAACGTGATGGCCACCCCGACGGTCTTCCTCTCCATGGGGGCGGCCGGGGCGCTCGCGCCCGACGGACGGTGCAAGACCTTCGACGACTCCGCCGACGGCTACGGCCGGGGCGAGGGCGCCGGTGTGGTCATCCTCAAGAAACTCTCGACCGCGCTGCGCGACGGTGACCGGGTGTACGCGATCATCCGCGGCAGCGCGGTCAATCAGGACGGGGCCAGCGGCGGGTTCACCGTCCCCAGCGGCACCGCCCAGGAGGAGGTCATCCTCTCCGCCCTCGACCAGGCCGGGATCGAACCGCACGAGGTGTCGTACGTCGAGGCGCACGGCACCGGCACCCGGCTCGGCGATGCCGTCGAACTGCGGGCTCTGGCAGGCGCGTTGGGCGCCGGACGCCCCGGTGACCGGCCGCTCGTGGTGGGCTCGGTGAAGACCAACGTCGGCCATCTGGAGGCCGCCGCCGGAGTCACCGGACTGATCAAGACGGTGCTGGCGCTCGGCCGGGAGCGGATCCCCGCCCAGCTCCACCTGTCCGAGCCGACCAGCCAACTGGACTGGCAGAAGCTGCCGTTGGCCGTGGCCGGCGAACCCGTGCCGTGGCCGCGCGGCGAACGGCCCCGGATCGCGGGCATCAGCGCCTTCGGCTTCACCGGCACCAACGCCCACGTCCTGGTCCAGGAGGCCCCCGAGCAGCCGGCGACCCCGGCCGCGACCGGGCCCGCACGGCCCTGTGTGCTGACCGTGTCGGCCGCGACGCCGGACGCCCTGACCGCGGCCGTGGCCCTCATGCGCGAGCGGGTGGCAGCCACCCCGGACGCTGAACTCGCCGATCTGTGCTGGACGTCGGGCGCCCGCCGGTCCCATCTCGCGCACCGGGTCACCGCCGTAGGACGTACGCGCGAGGAACTCCTCGCCGCACTGGACCGGGCCCGCCCGGTGCAGGCCCGCGACGAGGCGGCCGTGCTCTTCGTCTTCGGCCGCACCCCCGCCGACATGTCGGGCTACGAGGAAGCGCTGGCCGGCGACCCCGAGGCCGCGGAGCTCTACCGCGCGGCCCTGGCCGAGGCCCGCGAGGCGCTGCGCGCCGAACTCGGCGAGAGCGACGGCCCGGCACTCCCGGGCAGCGTGGAACACGCGGGCGAGGTCTTCGCCGGTCAACTCGCCACGACCGCGCTGTGGAAGGCGTTCGGTGTCGAGCCCGACGCGGTCGTCGGCTGGGACATCGGCGAGTACGCCGCCGCCGTCGTCGCGGGCGACCTCACCCTCCTGAACGCCGTACGGCTGCTGGCGGCCGGAGTGCCCGTGCCCGCGCAGCCCGACGGGGCGAGGGTGGCCCGTCACTCCGCCGCGAACGGCTGGTCGGGTCTGGCCAACGAGGTCATCATGTCCGGCATCGACGTCCTGCTGGACATCGGCACCGGCAGCCGCGCCATCCGCATGCTCGGCGCCGCCCTGGACGCGGCGGTGGAACCCGGCGAGACCATCCCGGTCCAGCTCACCGCGCCGCGCAAGCGCCAGCCCAGCGGCGTCGAGAAGGCCTACCTCGGCCCGGTCGACCTGCTGGAACTGGCGGCCGGCCTGCACGCCCACGGGGCGGACGTCGACTGGGACCGACTGGTCCCCGGCCCGCACCGGCCCGTGACCCTGCCCGCCTACCCCTGGCAGCGCAAGCCCTATTGGGTGGACACTCCCTACGCGGTGGAACCCCGCCCGCAGTCCGAGCCGCAGCCCGCGGCCGAGACCGCGCCGGAGCCCGCCGGTGATCTCGCCACCGAGCTGCTCGCGCTGCCGCCCGACCGGCGGGCGGAGCGGCTGGTCGACCTGCTGCTCAGGCTTGTCGCGCAGGTCCTCGGTGAAGAGGCCGATGTCTCGCCCGACCAGGGCTTCTTCGACCTCGGTATGGACTCGGTGCTCTCCCAGGACCTCAAGCAGCGCGCCGAACGCGAGCTGGGCCTGGAACTGCCCGGCACCGTCATGTTCGAGTGCCCCAATGTCACGTCCTTCGCCCGCTTCGTCCTCGACGAGGTGCTCACCGAACCGCAGGACCAGGCCGAACCCGCGGCGACGGCAGCCGCCCAGGAGCCGGCCGCGGACCTGGAAGATCCCGCAGATCTCGACGACGACGACCTGCTGAGCCGTCTCGACGACGCGCTGGCGTCGTCCGAAGCCCTGTTGACCGAGGGAGACTGACCATGACGACCCCGGACTACCGGGCCCGCCTCGTCGAAGCCGTCCGCACCATCGAGAGGCTCCAGGGCGAGCTGGCGAAGAACCGCAGCCGGCCGCTGGACGAGCCGATCGCCGTCATCGGGCTCGGCTGCCGCCTGCCCGGCGGCGCCGACGGCCCCGACTCGCTGTGGCGGATGCTGGTGGACGGCACCGACACCATCCGGGAGTTCCCGGCGGAACGCGGTGACGCCCAGGCGGTCTTCGACAGCGACCCCGACCGGCCCGGCAAGGCGTACGTCACCCAGGGCGGCTTCCTCGACGAGCGCGTGGACCGCTTCGAGCCCGGCGTCTTCGGGATCTCGCCGCGCGAGGCCGTCGGCATGGACCCGCAGCAGCGGATCGTGCTGGAGGTGGCCTGGGAGGCACTGGAGCGGGCCGGTTACGCACCGGACCGGCTGACCGGCAGCTCCACCGGCGTCTACTTCGGCGTCTCCACCACCGACTACGCCCGGCTCCGGCAGAGCGAGGGCGACATCCGCGACGTCGACGCCTACCAACTGGTCGGCGAGCCCAGCTTCGTCGCGGGCCGGATCTCCTACACCCTCGGCCTGATGGGACCGAGCAAGGTCATGGACACGACCTGCTCGTCCTCCCTGGTCGCCCTGCACGAGGCCTGCCAGGACCTGCGCACCGGCGAGTGCGACATGGCGCTCGCCGGCGGCGTGAACCTGATGCTCTCGCCGTACGGCTTCGTCATGATGAGCAAGTTCGGCGGGCTCTCCCCGGACGGCCGCTGCAAGACCTTCGACGCGAGCGCCAACGGCTATGTGCGCGGTGAGGGCGCCGGTGTGGTCGTCCTCAAGCGGTACTCCGACGCCCAGCGCGATGGCGACCCGGTGCTCGCCCTGGTGCGCGGCTCGGCCGTCAACCACGACGGCCGCAGCAGTGGCCTCACGGTGCCCAACCCGGCCGCCCAGCAGGGCGTCATCCGCGGCGCCCTGGAGCAGGCCGGGATCGCCCCCGGTGACGTGGACTACGTCGAGGCGCACGGCACCGGCACCGCGCTCGGCGACCCGATCGAACTGCGCGCCCTCCAGGCCGTGATCGGGCGCAACCGCCCGGCGGACAGCCCGCTGAAGGTCGGCTCCATCAAGACCAACATCGGTCACCTGGAGTCGGCGGCGGGCATCGCCGGTGTGCTGAAGCTGGTCCTCGCCCTCCAGCACGGCGAGCTCCCGCCGCACCTGCACTTCAACGACCCCAACCCGAACGTCGACTGGGGCAAGCTGAACGTCGAGGTCACCAAGGACGGCGGCGCCTGGGGCGACACCGGCGACCGGCCGCGCATCGGCGGCATCAGCAGCTTCGGCGCGAGCGGCACCAACGCGCACGCCGTCATCAGCGCCGTACCCGAGCGGGCCGAGCCCGTCGAGTTCGGCGGCCCCGAGGTGCTGACGCTGTCCGCGCACTCCGCGGAGGGCCTCGCCGCGCTGGCCGGACGGTACGCCGGACACCTGCGCGCCCACCCGCAGACGCCGCTCGCCGACATCAGCTGGACCAGCCAGGTCGGCCGGTCCCGGCAGCGCAACGGGCTCGCCGTCACCGGCACCGGCGCGGGTGAACTCGCCGAGGCGCTGGAGGCGTTCGCGCGCGGTGAGCGGGCCTCCGGCGTCGTCACCGCCGAACTGCCCGTCCACAAGCACCGCAAGACGGCCTGGCTGTTCACCGGCCAGGGTTCGCAGTACGCCGGAATGGCCCGCGGACTGGCCGAGGAGCCCGCCTTCCGCGGCCCCTTCGACGAGGCCGCGACCCTCTTCGACGCCCACCTGGACCGCCCGCTGGCATCCGTGGTGTGGCCGGAGCCCGGCCAGGACTCCCCGGTCGACGACACCCGCTACACCCAGCCCGCGCTGTTCGCGGTGGAGTACGCGCTCGCCCGGATGTGGCAGTCCTGGGGCCTGAAGCCCAGCGGACTGCTCGGCCACTCCATCGGCGGCATCGTCGCCGCCTGCATCGCCGGAGTCTTCGAACTGCCCGACGCCGTCCGGCTGGTCGCGGCGCGCGCCGCCCTGATGGCCGCGCTCCCGGCGGGCGGCGCGATGGCCGCCCTGGACTGCGACGAGGCGACGGCCCGCGCGGCCATCGCCGGTTACCGCGACACGGTGTCGCTGGCCGGGGTCAACGGCCCCTCCAGCGTGGTCGTCTCGGGTGCCGCCGCCGACGTGGACGCGGTGCGCACGGCGCTGGAGGCGCGCGGGACGCGCACCACCCGGCTGACCGTCAGTCACGCCTTCCACTCCCCGCTGCTGGCACCGATGCTCGCCGACTTCCGCGAGGTCGCCCAGTCGCTGACCTACCGGATGCCGACCCTGCCGCTGATCTCCGACCACACCGGACGCGCCTGGACCGCCGAGGACAGCGGCCCGGAGTACTGGGTGCGGCACGCGGCCGGCACGGTCCGCTTCCACGACGGCCTCACCGCGCTGCACGCGGAAGGGGCCCGCACCTTCCTGGAGATCGGCCCTTCCCCGGTGCTCAGCGGCATCGGGGAGCGCACCGGCCTGGACGGCGACTGCCTGTACGTGCCGTCCCTGTACAGGCCGCGGGCCGGCGCACCCGAGGACCGCACCGCCGTCCAGCGGGCGCTGGGTCTGCTGCACCTGCGCGGTGAGACCGTGGACTGGACGGCGGTGCACTCGGGTGCCGGACGCACACCGCGCCGGGTGGCCCTGCCGGTCACCCCCTGGCACGGCGAGCGCTACTGGTACGAGGAGCGCCGGGAGGCGCCCCGGGCCGCCGCCGCGGGCACTCCGGTGCCGCAGGCCGGGACCCGGCTGCACAGCGCCGTACCGACCTATGAGATCCAGCTCGACGCGCCGGACTGGGACCGCTTCGCGCGCACCGGTGCGGACGGCTTCCGGTTCCTGCCCGTCGGCTCGCTGGGCCGGGCGGCGCGGGCGGCCGCGGCGGACGCGCTCGGCGGGGTGTGGTCCTGCGTCGAGAAGCTCGACGTGGACCGGCCGCCGCCGATGGACCGGGCCGGACGGGTCCTCCAGATCACCGTCGACACCGACGAGGACGGCTGCGCGATCGTCACCCTGCACAGCCAGACCCCGGCCGAGGCGGCCGCCGGAGCGCCCTGGACCCGGCATGCCCGCGCGGTGCTGCGGCGCCGGGCGAGCACCCGCTCGCGGCACGCCGCCCCGACCCTCGCCGGACAGGAGTACGAGGACGAACTGCACTACGAGACGGCCTCGTTGTCGGACGCGCTGATCGGCGCCGTGGTCTCGGCGCGGCGTGGCGACGAGGGCGTACTGGTCGCCCTCGGCCTGGACGGTGAGGAGATCGCGGACCACGCGGTGCAGGTCTTCGACGCGGCGGTCGCGGCCGTCTCCTGGAGCGCGGGCCTGAGCAAGGCGGGCTTCGCGGGCCGGATCACCGAGGCCACGATGGAGTCCCTGGACCGCGCCCGCTACGTCCGAGCCATCGCCCAGGCGGGCAAGGAGCCCGGCACGGTCTCCGGCAGCGTCGACCTGTTCTCCGAGGACGGCGCCTACCTGGGCGGCATGCGCGAGCTGATGGTGGTCACCGAGTCCGCGACCTCGGCCCCCGCCCCGGCGCCCTGGCGGGACCCGGAGGAGCTGCTCACCCGGCTGGAGTGGCAGGAGACCGAACCGGCCGCCGCCGCACCGGACCTGTCCGGGCAGGGCTGGCTGCTGGTGCCCGACCGCACCGGCACCGCCCGCCGACTGGCCACGGCCCTCAGGGCCCTCGGCGCGCACTGCCGGATCGAGGAGTCCGGCGCCCCCGACCTCGACGACTGGCTGCGCGACCTGCCCGACGGGGTCGCCCCGCACCGGGTCGTCCTGCTGACCGGTCTGGACGCGCCGCGCCCGGACGCCGCCGACGCGGAGTCGCTGACCGCCTTCCGGGACCGTGCCGAACTGGCCGCCGTCGCCCTGGTCCAGGGCCTGACGGCCCGCGCGGCCTGCACGCGGACCGGGCTCAGCCTGGTCACCCGGGGCGCCGTGCCCGCGCTCGCCGGACAGGGCGTCACCTCGCCCTTCGCCGGGACGCTCTGGGGCCTCGGCCGGGCGATCGCGCTGGAGCACCCCGAGCACTGGGCCGGCGCGATCGACCTCGACCCGCAGGCGGGGGAGACCGACGAGGGCTCGGCGCTGGCCGCGGCGCTCGCCGACACCGCCGCCGAGGACCAGCAGGCGCTGCGCGGCGAGGCCCGCCGGGTGGCCCGGCTGGTGAAGTTCCCGCTCACCGCCGAGGAACTGCGGCGGCGGCCGACGATCGACCGCCTGGGCACCTATCTGATCACCGGTGCCTTCGGCGGCATCGGCCAGGCCCTGGCCCGCAACCTCGCCGACAGCGGCGCGGGCAAGCTCGTCCTGCTCGGCCGCACCCCACTGCCGCCCCGGCAGCGGTGGAACGACCCCACGCTCACCGGCTCGGTCCGCGAACGCGTCGACTTCGTGTCCGCGCTGGAGGAGACCGGGGTCCTGGTCGACGTGGTCGCGGCCGACGTCAACGACATCGAGGACATGCTCCCGGTGATCCAGGGCCTGGCGACCGGCCTGATGCCGCTGCGCGGAGTGGTCCACGCGGCCGGCACCTCGGTCCCGCAGTTCCTGCGGGACATCCCGGTGTCGGACCCGAGCGACTACGACGCCGTGTGGCGGCCCAAGGTGGTCGGCGGCTGGCTGCTGCACCAGCTGACCGAGGGTCTGGAGCTGGACTTCTTCCTCGGCTTCTCCTCGATCGCCGCGACCTGGGGCTCGCAGCACGTGACCAGCTACGCCGCCGCCAACTCCTTCCTCGACGCGCTCGCCGAGTACCGCCAGGCCCAGGGCCTGACCGCGCTCACCGTGAGCTGGGGACCGTGGGAGCTGACGTCGAACCTGTTCGGCGCCGACGTCGTGGAGTTCCTGACCTCCACCGGACTGCGCATGCTCTCCGCACCGCAGTGTCTGCGGCTGCTGGACGCGCTGCTGGCCCAGGGCGCTCCGCAGGCCGTGGTCTGCTCCGCCGACTGGTCGGTGTACAAGCCGGTCATGGAGGCCCGCGCCGACCGTCCGGTGCTGCGCACCGTGGAGATCGACGAGGGCATCGGATCGGGTACGTCCACGGCGGTGCTCCAGGCTCTGGAGGGCGCCGACGCGGCGGGCCGGGCGACCGTGCTGACCGGCTATCTCCAGCAGGTGCTCGGCGAGGTGCTGGCGGTGCCGCCGGAGTCGGTGCTCCCGGAGGCCGACGTGATGTCGCACGGCCTGGACTCGCTGATGGTCATGGAGGTCGTCAAGCGCTGCAAGGGCGATCTGGGCATCAGCGTGCGCCCGAGCCAGTTCTTCGAGCGGACCACGCTGGAGGACTGGGTGCGGCTGCTCGACACCGAACTCGGCGGCGAGGGCGAGGCCGCGCCGGAATCGGCCGCGGACTGGACGGAGCCGGCGCTGATCGCCGCCGACATCGACCTCGACCCGGCGATCGTCCCGGCCGGCCCGGTCGGCGCGGGCTACACCGACCCGACCGACGTCCTGCTCACCGGCGCCACCGGCTTCCTCGGGGCCTACCTCCTCGACGAGTTGCTGGCCACCACCGACGCCACCGTCCACTGCCTGGTCCGCTGCGACACACCGGAGTCGGGCCTGGCCCGGGTCCGGCAGAACCTGGAGCAGTACCTGACCTGGCGGGAGGGCGCCGACGACCGGGTCAAGGTGGTCCCCGGCGACCTGGCCAAGCCCCGACTGGGCCTGACGGACGAGGACTTCACCCGGCTCGCGGGCACCCTGGACGCGATCTACCACAACGGCGCCTGGGTCAACTTCTCCTACACCTATGAGCAGTTGCGCCCCGCCAACGTGACCGGCACCGAGGAGATCCTCCGCCTCGCCTGCTCCGGCCCGACGCAGATCCCGGTCTCGTACGTGTCGACGTACGGCATCTGGGGCATCCCCGCCGACGGCCGCACCGTGATCGCCGAGGGCGACGACATCCTCGGCGCCGGCAAGCTGGTGACCGGTTACGTCCAGACCAAGTGGGCGGCCGAACTGCTGGTCCGCCAGGCGCAGGAGCGCGGAATCCCGGTGGACATGCACCGGCCCGGCCGCGTCCTCGGCGACTCGCGCACCGGGGCCTGTCTGACCACCCACTTCACCACCCGGGTGATCAAGGGCTGTGTGCAGTTGGGAATGGCTCCCGACCTCGATCTGGAGATCGAGATGACCCCGGTGGACTACGTCACCTCGGCCCTGGTGCGGATCTCCCGCGGCGAGCACGCGTGGGGGCTGACGTACCACCTGGTCAACCGGCGCAAGGCGGCCTTCAAGGAGCTGCTGCTCGCGATGGAACGGCACGGCTGGGAGTTCCGGACGGTGCCGGTGGAGCAGTGGTGGCGGACCCTCCAGGACTCCTTCGCCGTCAACGACAACGAGCTGCACCCCGTCATGGGGGTGGTCGAGGAGTTCGTCGTCGGCGGCGAGGAGGCCATCGACTACGACGCCACGAACACCGTCCAGGGCCTGGTCGGCTCGGGGATCGCTTGTCCTCCGCTTGACGGCTCACTGCTGTCGCTGTACTTCGACTGGATGGTCCGAACTGGGTACTTGCCTGCACCGTCGGTCAGGGAGAATAATTCATGGCAGGATGAATCCATCAACGGGTGAATTCATGTCGCGGTGACGCCCCCGCCCGTGGCGGAGGCCGACCCGCACGGCCGAGCCCACGTCCGCGGCCCCCCTGCCGGGGCCGCGGAGACACGACGGAGAAAGGCATCTCCCTCCCATGACCACATCCGAAGACCGGGTCCCCGGCGGTACCGCCGTCGGAGCGGCCCCGTTAGCGAACCCCAAGCGCTGGACGGCCCTCGTCTTCATCTGTCTGGCCCAGCTCATGGTGGTTCTCGACATCACGATCGTGAACATCGCGCTGCCGGAGATGCAGGCCGACCTCGGCTTCTCGAACGAGAACCGGCAGTGGGTCGTCACCTCGTACACACTGGCCTTCGGCAGCCTTCTGCTGCTCGGCGGCCGGATCGCCGACTACACGGGTCGTAAGCGAGCTTTCCTGATCGCCCTGGCGGGCTTCGCGATCGCTTCCTGCCTGGGTGGTGCGGCCCCCAACATCGAGATGCTGCTGACCGCGCGTGCTCTCCAGGGTGTCTTCGGCGCCCTGCTGGCCCCCACCGCGCTGTCCCTGATCTCGGTGAACTTCACCGACCAGAAGGAACGGGCGAAGGCCTTCAGTATCTTCGGCAGCATCGTCGCCAGCGGTGCCGTCATCGGTCTGCTGCTCGGTGGCTTCCTCACCGAGTACCTGGACTGGACCTGGTGCATGTATGTCAACGCGCCGATCGCCGTCATCGCCGCGTTCGGTGTGATGTACCTCGGTCCGGAGCAGCGCGCCGCGGTGCGTGCCCGCTTCGACATCCCGGGCGTCCTGCTGGTCACCTCCGGCCTGGTCGCCATCGTGTACGCGTGCAGCGAGGCGGAGTCCGAGGGCTGGGGCTCCGGCCTGGTGCTCGGCCTCTTCGTGACCGGCGCGGTGCTGCTGGCCGCGTTCCTCGCTGTGGAGGCCCGCTCCAGCCACCCGCTGGTGCCCCTCCGGGTGATCGCCGACCGTACCCGGGGCAGCGCCTACCTCGCCATGGCGGTCGGCATGGTCGCCATGCTCGGCGCGCTGTTCTTCCTGACCTTCTACCTCCAGTTGGTCAAGGGGTACTCGCCGGTCGAGACCGGTCTGGCCTTCCTGCCGATGCCGGTCGGCGTGGGCATGTTCGCCGGCGGCATCTCGCCCAAGATCCTCCCCAAGGTCCCGCCGCGCGCCATCATGGTGCCCGGCATGCTCATCGCGGCCAGCGCACTGTTCTGGCTGGCGATGCTGGACGCGGACTCCTCCTACTGGGGCATGGTCATGCCCGCCCTGTACGTCCTGGGCGTGGGCATGGGCCTGCTCATCGCGCCGGCCGTCAACTACGGCACCTACAAGGTCGCCGACGAGGACGCCGGTGTCGCCTCGGGCAGCGTCAACACCGCCCAGCAGATCGGCGGTTCGATCGGTACGGCGCTGCTGAGCACGCTGGCCGCGGACGCGGCGGCCGAGTACTTCGCCGACCATGCGGCCGGGGCCAAGAGCCCCGAGCTGCTTCAGAAGGCGGCGATGGTGGAGGGCTTCACCACCGCCTTCACCTGGGCCGGCGCGATCATGGCCTGCGGTGCGGTGGTTCTGGCCGCGCTGATGAACACGCCGAAGCCTTCGCCGGGGGAGGCCCAAGGGTCTCCGATGGCGCACCTCGGCTGAGTCTTCCGTAAGGCCGCGACGGCCGGCTTCCCCCACCAGGGGAAGCCGGCCGTTCGCGTTGTGCGGGCGTGTCCCGCGGCGGCTCCCGCGAGCCCGCCGCGGGACACGCCCGCGTTCAGCGGGCGGGACGCAAGTCGGCGGGTAGAACATTTGGCTTATACATGACGTTAGTTGACGGGCGCACCCACCTATTTCCAGATCGGCCTGACCGGAATGTGAGTGACCCTTGAGCCGATGCCTCTACTTTGGCCGAAACGGAAGCCCGGAACGGCTAAATCTGGCTAAGGAGAGGCTCATGCCTTCTGCCGCCCTCCGCTCGAATCAAGCCACGTCGCCGCAGTACGACGTGGCCATCCTGGGGTCCGGCCTGGCTGGAACCACGCTGGCCGCTTGCCTCGCGCGCAACGGAGCGAAGGTGCTCGTGCTCGACGCGGGTACCCACCCCAGGTTCGCCATCGGCGAGTCCACGATCCCGTACACCTCGATGCTGATGCGGCTGGTCAGTGAGCGGTACGGGGTCCCGGAGATCAAGTGGCTGACGACCTTCGAGGCCGTGCAGTCGAAGATCTCCACCAACTGCGGCGTGAAGCGCAACTTCGGCTTCCTCTACCACCGCGAGGGCGCTCGGCAGAACCCGCTGGAGACCAGTGAGTTCCCGATCCCGAAGATCACCCACACCGAGAACCACTTCTTCCGCCAGGACACCGACGCCTGGATGGCCACCGTCGCCATCCAGTACGGCGCCGAGATCCGTCAGCAGACGAAGATCATCGACGTCGACGTCGACGACAACGGCGTGACCGTCATACCCGACAAGGGCGACCCGGTGCGGGTGAAGTTCGTGGTGGACGCCAGCGGTCACCGCTCCCCGCTGGCCCAGAAGTTCGGCCTGCGCGAGGAGCCCAGCCGGCTGCGCCACCACTCGCGGTCGCTGTTCACCCACATGGTCGGCGTCAAGCCGTACGAGGACACCGTCCCCAAGGGCACCCACCACAACCCCAGCCCGTGGAGCGAGGGGACCCTCCACCACCTCTTCGACGGCGGCTGGATGTGGGTCATCCCCTTCGACAACCACCCGCGCGCCACCAGCCCGCTGTGCAGCGTCGGCCTCAACCTGGACCCGCGCATCCACCCGCAGCCGGACTGCACGCCGGAGGAGGAGTTCCGCCGGTTCATCGCCAAGTACCCGGACATCGCCCCGCAGTTCGAGGGTGCGGTCGCGGTCCGCGACTGGGTGCGCACCGGCCGGCTCCAGTACTCCTCCAAGCAGACCGTGGGCTACCGCTGGTGCCTGACCTCGCACGCCGCCGGGTTCGTCGACGCGCTCTTCTCGCGCGGTCTGTCCAACAGCATGGAGATCATCCACGCGCTGGGCTGGCGGCTGCTGGACGCCATCAAGGACGACGACTTCTCCGTCGAGCGGTTCGAGTACGTCCAGGAGCTGGAGCAGGGCCTGCTCGACTTCAACGACGACCTGGTGTCCAACGCCTACACCTCGTTCGGCAGCTGGTTCCTGTGGAACGCCTACTTCCGGGTGTGGTCGCTCGGGCAGATCCTCGCCACCTTCGAGATCAACCGCTCCTACGCCCGCTTCCTGGAGAACCACGACCCGAAGGTCCTCGAACGCCTGGAGCGGCAGGCCCCCGACGGCGCCATCCCGGACTACGCGCCGGCCCGGGAACTGCTCAAGTCGATGAGCGAGACGGTCCAGGAGGTCCACAACGGGCACCTCGGGCACCGCGAGGCGGCCGACGCCCTCATTCAACTGCTGCGCGACGCGGACTTCGTGCCGCCCGCCTTCGGTCTCGCGGACCCCGACAACCACTGGACCGACGCGTCGACCGCCAAGATCCTCCAGACCCTGCGCTGGTCGCGGACCCAGGCCCCCAAGGAGATCGGGGACCTGACCTGGGAAGGGCTGACGCTCTTCATCAAGAAGCGGTTCGACCGCGAGGAATTCAAGATCACGGAAGAGCTCACCCACATCGCCGCGGGCTGGCCGCTGATCGGCCGCGCGCTCAGGGTGCCCCAGCCCAAGTGACCGCAGCGCACAGCGCCCCTCCTCACCTCGACTGCTCAACCTCCTGGAGACCTCATGTCCGACACCCCGACCCCGGCCGGTGGCGCGTCCCCTGAACACGACGTGGCGATCCTGGGGTCCGGTATAGCCGGCTCCATGCTCGCAGCGGTCCTCGCCCGCAACGGCGTCAAGGTCCTGCTCCTGGACGCCGCGGCCCACCCGCGCTTCGCGATCGGCGAGTCCACGATCCCGTACACGCTGGTCTGCCTGCGCACCATCGCCGAGCGCTACGACGTCCCCGAGATCAAGACGCTCGCCACCTTCACCAACGCCACCAAGGTGCTCGGCCCCAGGTTCGGCGTGAAGAAGCACTTCGGCTTCCTGCTGCACCACGAGGGCCAGGACCAGGACCCGCGCGAGGTCAACCAGTTCGGCACCCCGGGCCTGCTGCACGAGGCGAGCCACCTGTACCGGCAGGACACCGACGCGTACATGTACCACGTCGCCCTGAAGTACGGCGCCGTGGCGCGGCAGAACTTCCGGGTCGCGGACGTCGACTTCGACGACGCGGGCGTCACCCTGAGCACCGCCGAGGGCGAGGAGTACCGCGCCAAGTACGTCGTCGACGCCAGCGGCTACCGCTCGCCGCTCGCCGAGAAGTTCAACCTGCGCGAGGACCCCTGCCGGTTCAGCCACCACTCCCGGTCGATCTGGAACCACATGGCGGGGGTACGGCCCACCGACGACCTGTTCGACCGCGCCCCCGAGGACACCCCGCCCTCGCCCTGGTACCAGGGCACGGTGCACCACCTCTTCGAGCGCGGCTGGTTCTGGGTGATCGGCTTCGACAACCACCCCGCCTCCCGCAACCCGCTGTGCAGCGTCGGTCTCACCCTCGACCCGCGCAAGTACCCCAAGTCCGCGGACATGACGCCGGAGGAGGAGTTCTACCACCACGCGGCGCGCTTCCCCGACATCGCCCGGCAGTTCGAGGGCGCCCGCCCGGTCCGCTCCTGGGTCTCCACGGACCGCCTTCAGTACTCCTCCAAGCAGTGCGCCGGCGACCGCTGGTTCCTGCTCTCGCACGCGGCCGGCTTCCTGGACCCGCTGTACTCCCGGGGCCTGTCCAACACCGCCGAGGCCATCAACAGCCTCACCTGGCGGCTGCTTGACGCCGTCAAGGACGGCGACTTCTCCCGTGAGCGCTTCGACTACGTCGACCGGCTCCAGCAGGGCCTGTTCGACTACAACGACTCGCTCGTCAACGCCTCCTTCATCTCCTTCAGCGACTACGACCTGTGGACCGCCGTCTACCGGATCTGGTCCTGGGGCGCCAACGCGGGCACCTACCGGCTGTCCGAGGGGCTGTTCAAGTACTACAAGGACGGCCGCGACCAGCACTTCAAGGACCTGGAGAAGGCCCCGCATCTCGGCCTGTACTGGCCGGACCACGACGGCTTCAAGGGCCTGTACGACAGCCTGATCGAGGAGTGCCTCGCCTACGAGGCCGGCAAGGTCACCGCGCGCGAGGCGGCCGACACCGTCTATGACCAGCTGCAGAGCGCGAACTTCGTGCCGAAGCACTTCGGCTTCGCCGAGCGCGACCTGCGCTTCATGATCCCCAACGCCAAGGTCATGGCCAAGACCGCGCGGTGGCTGCACACCGAGGCCGACCCCGTGGTCAAGCGGATGATGACCGGCAACGCCCGCGAGGCCGTCAAGGCCAAGCTCAAGGGCAGGCGCATCTTCTAGGGCACACCCACCGCCCGGCCGGACGGACGCCCCGCGCCCCCTGGGGCGCGGTCTCCGCCGGCGGGCGGCCGACCGCAATGCGACAGGGGAGTCCACTGCAATGAAGACCAACCGCCCCACCCCGACCGGCCACCGCGCCGCTCCTGCCGCCGATCCCAAGGAGCGGTACGACGTGGCCGTCCTGGGCGGCACCCTGGCCGGCGGCCTGCTGGCCGCCGTGCTGGCGAGCCAGGGCGTGCGGGTGCTCGTCGTCCCGTGCGCCGAGGACCGCGGCGAGCCGTCCGGTGAGACCACCGTGCCGTACACCGCCGAGGTCTTCCTGCTGCTGGCCAAGCGGTTCGGCATCCCGGAGATCGCGGCCTTCGGCCTCTTCCCGGACCTGCCCGCGGAGATCCGCCGGGACAGCGGCGTCAAGAAGAGCCTCGGCTTCCTCTACCACCGCCCCGGGCAGTCGCAGCGCGCCGAGGAGAGCATCCAGTTCAACGTCCCCGGCGAACACGCCGAGTGGCACCTGGAGCGGCGCACCGTCGACGCGTACACCGTGACCCTGGCCCACCGCTACGGCGCCGCCGTGCTGCCGCACGGGGTGCACGCGACCGATGCGTGGACCGAGGACGACGGGGCCCGCGTGGAGACCGCCGACGGCCATGTGTGGCGGGCCCGTTACCTCGTCGACGTCAGCGGACCGGGCTCGTTCCTGCTGGCACGCAACGGCGGCGACGACGCCGAGCCGCGGCTCGGGCTGCGCTCCCGGGTCATCGCCACGCACATGACCGGCGTGGCGCCCTTCGAGGAGGTCCGCGACACCGCGGACTACCCGCGCGCGACCGCCTGGTCCGAGGGCACGGTGCACCACCTGTTCGACGGCGGCTGGGTCCAGCTCGTCCGCTTCGACAACCACCAGGGCGGCCACAACCCCGCCACCGGTGTCACCCTCAGCCTCGACCCCGGGCGCTGGGCGGACCTGGCGGACGACCCGGAGAAAGCCTTCCGCACGGTTGTCGAGCAATTCCCCGATCTGGAGCGGCAGTTCACCTCGGCCACGGCGGTACGGCCGTGGACGAGCGCACCGCTGTGGCAGCGCACCGCCGCCCGGACGTACGGCGACCGCTGGTTCGCCCTGGAGCGGACCGCGGCCCGCAACGACCTGTTCCTCTCCCGCGACGTCACCATGGCCACCGAGTTGGTCCACGCGCTGGCCTCGGCGCTGATCCCGGCCGTGCGCCGCGACGACTTCGCCACCGCGCCGTTCGCGCGGGTCGCCGCGTTCCAGGACGAGCTCGGCGCGTTCAACGACCGCTGGCTGCGCTGCGCCCGCATCGCGGCCGGGGAGTTCAAGCTCTACAACGCCTTCTCGCGGGTCTGGCTGCTCTGGCAGATCCTCGCCGACCTCTCGCTCAAGCGGGCTCGCCTGGACTGCGAGGCCGGCGGCGGCGTCCTGGACTGGACCCCCGTCGAGCGCTTCGAACTCGGCGGCATCTGGTTCCACGTCCCCGAGGGACTGCGGGACCTCATCGACCGGTCCCTGAAGACCGTCGAGCGGGTCGGCGCGGGCGAACTCGCCGCCGGTGCGGCCGCCGACCAGATCTTCGCGGCCCTGCGCCAGGGCAAGTTCGTACCGCCGCTGTACGCCTTCGGCGATCCCGCCGCCCGCGTCTACCACTTCACTCTTCCGAAACGACTGCGGATGCTGTGGTGGGTCAAGACCTCCGCTCCGGAGGACTTCCGCCGCCTGCTGACCCGGGACAACGTCACCTCGGTCACGTCCGCCACCTCTCGCTGAACGGTCTCCCGCTGACCAGAGCACGCCGAACCCCCCCACTGAACTCACCGAACTGAGGCTCATCGTGATGGACCAGAACGCAGACGCCTACGACGTGATCATTGCGGGCGCCGGACCGACCGGACTGATGCTCGCCGGGGAACTCGCCCTGGCGGGAGTGCGGTGCAGGGTCGTGGAACGGCGTGAACACCGCACCCAGGAATCCCGGGCACTCGGCCTGCACGGACGCACCATGGAGGTCCTGCACATGCGCGGGGTCGCCGACGAGGTGCTCGAACGGGCCAACCCCGTGCCACGGGTCCGGGTCTCCCTCGGCCAGTCGCTGTTCGACATGGGCAAGCTGGTCTCCGACTTCGGGCAGCTCACCATCATCCCGCAGGGACAGACCGAGGAGCTCCTGGAGAAGCGCGCGGTCAACCTCGGGGTGACCGTGGAGCGCGGGGTCACGGTCACCGACTGCCGACAGGAGGGCAGGACCGTCCATGTCACGCTGGAGAAGGAGGGCAGGGTCTGGGAGGAGTCCGCACCCTGGCTCATCGGGTGTGACGGCTCGCGCAGCCAGGTGCGCCAGTCCATGGGCGCGGAATTCACCGGGGCCACCTACCCGTACACCATCATCGTCGCCGATGTCCGGCTCGGTGTTCCGCTCGACGACCAGCTGCTGATCCGGGTCGGCCGGGCCGGGCTCGTGGTGGCGACGGACTTCGGCAACGGCTGGTACCGCATGGGGGTGATCGACCGGGACAAGCCGTGGTCGGACGACCCGGTGACGCTCGGCGAGGTCGACGCGACGCTGAAGAAGCTGTTCGGCCGGGACATGCGGCCCAGCGAACCGCTGTGGACGTCCCGGTTCCACATCCAGGAGCGGCAGGCGGAGTTCTACCGCAAGGGGCGCATGATCATCGCCGGTGACGCCGCGCACGTCCACTCGCCGCTCGGCGGGCAGGGCCTCAACCTCGGTATCCAGGACGCGATGAACCTCGGCTGGAAGCTGGCCGCCGTGGTGAAGGGGCGGGCCGGTGAGGACCTGCTCGACAGCTACGCGGCCGAGCGGCGCCCGGTGTCGCAGGGCGTGATCAAGGTGACCGACATCGCCACCCGCATCATGACCTCCGACCAACTGCCGGCCAGGGTGGCACGCAAGGCCGTGGTCGCCGTGGCAAGCCGGATTCCGCGGACGCATCTGACCGCGGTCGGACATCTGTCGGGCGTCTTCACCCGCTACCCCGCGATGGCCGCGGCCACCGGTGCCTCCGCCCTGGTCGGAACCCGGGTCCCCGATCTGCGGATCGCCTCTCCCGGACGGTCCGCCGAGAACCTCTACGAGGCCCTGCGCACCGGCAGTTTCGTGCTGATCGACACCGGCAGCGGCGCACCGCTGCTCCCCGGTGTCCCCGAGTCCGACGGCAGCCTGGTCCGGCTGGCCGGCCGCATCTCCTACGCGCCGGGTCCCTGGCGCACCCCCGAGGTGATCCTGGTCCGCCCCGACGGTTACTGCGCCTGGGCGGGCACCCGTGCCCGCGCGGTCGCCGAACTCCCCGCGGCTCTGCTCCGCTGGGTCCGCAGCTGATCGCACCGAATCTTCACAGGTGCTGCCTCGGGGGAGGCAGCACCTGCTCAACACGTGTACTGGGCATGGGTTGTCGAGCGCTTCGCAAGCGTTGGCCAATCGGGCCTTGAGTCGCTCTTC
Organism: Streptomyces davaonensis JCM 4913; assembly: GCF_000349325.1. Lineage (GTDB taxonomy): Bacteria > Actinomycetota > Actinomycetes > Streptomycetales > Streptomycetaceae > Streptomyces > Streptomyces davaonensis. The sequence goes on along the minus strand of NC_020504.1, from coordinate 2,784,541 downwards.
CTAAGGTGCCGGGAATCGGATGCCGGGATCCACTTAGGAGAGCCCCATGCCCCCTGCCAATACACCGAAAGCCATGGCTTCGCCGCGGTACGACGTGGCCATCCTGGGATCGGGACTGGCGGGTACCACGCTGGCCGCTTGCCTTGCGCGCAACGGAGCGAAGGTGCTCGTCCTCGATGCGGGTACCCACCCCAGGTTCGCCATCGGCGAGTCCACGATCCCGTACACCTCGATGATGATGCGGCTGGTCAGCGAGCGGTACAACGTGCCGGAGATCAAGTGGCTGACGACCTTCGAGGCCGTGCAGTCGAAGATCTCCACCAACTGCGGGGTGAAGCGGAACTTCGGTTTCCTCTACCACCGCGAGGGCGCTCGGCAGAACCCGCTGGAAACCAGCATGTTCCCGATCCCGAAGATCACCCACACCGAGAACCACTTCTTCCGCCAGGACACCGACGCCTGGATGGTGAATGTCGCCATCAAGTACGGCGCGGAGATCCGTCAGCAGACGAAGGTCCTGGACATCGATGTCGACGACGACGGGGTCACGGTGATCCCGGCGCAGGGCGACCCGGTGCGGGTGAAGTTCGTGGTGGACGCCAGCGGTCACCGCTCCCCGCTGGCCGAGAAGTTCGGGCTGCGCGAGGAGCCGAGCCGGCTGCGCCATCAGTCCCGTTCGCTGTTCACCCACATGATCGGGGTGAAGCCGTACGAGGACACCGTGCCCAAGGGCACGCACCAGAACCCCAGCCCGTGGAGCGAGGGGACCCTCCACCACCTCTTCGACGGCGGCTGGATGTGGGTCATCCCCTTCGACAACCACCCGCTGGCCACCAGCCCGCTGTGCAGCGTCGGCATCAATCTCGACCCGCGCATCCACCCGCAGCCGGACTGCACGCCGGAGGAGGAGTTCCGCCGGTTCATCGCCAAGTACCCGGACATCGCCCCGCAGTTCGAGGGTGCGGTCGCGGTCCGCGACTGGGTGCGCACCGGCCGGCTCCAGTACTCCTCCAAGCAGACCATGGGCTACCGCTGGTGCCTGACCTCGCACGCCGCCGGGTTCGTCGACGCGCTCTTCTCGCGCGGCCTGTCCAACACCATGGAGATCATCCACGCGCTGGGCTGGCGGCTGCTGGACGCCATCAAGGAGGACGACTTCTCCGAGGAGCGGTTCGCCTACGTCCAGGAGCTGGAGCAGGGCCTGCTCGACTTCAACGACGACCTGGTCGCCAACGCCTATACGTCCTTCGGTAGTTGGTTCCTGTGGAACGCCTGGTTCCGGGTGTGGTCGCTGGGGCAGATCCTCGCCACCTTCGAGATCAACCGCGCCTACGCCACCTACCTGGACAGCCGCGACCCGGGCGGCCTCGAACGTTTGGAGCGCCAGGCCCCGGACGGCGCGATTCCCGACTACGCCCCGGTCCGCCAGCTGCTGAAGAACGTCAGCACCCTCGTGCAGGAGGTCCAGAAGGGGGACCTCGACCCGAGGAAGGCCTCGGAGGAGATCCTCGCGCAGCTCCGTGCGGCCGACTTCGTACCCCCTGCCTTCGGTCTCGCCGACCCCGACAACCACTGGACGGACGCCACCACGCTCAAGGTCCTCCAGACCCTCCAGTGGGCGAAGAAGGACGCCCCGGACGAGATCGGCGATCTGGTCTACGACGGGCTCACCCTCTTCCTGCGCAAGCGGTTCGACAAGGAGGAATTCAAGGTCACCGAAGAGCTGAAGCACATGGCCGCGTACTGGCCCGTCATCGGCGACGTCATCAAGCGCCGGTCCGCGAGCGCGAGCTGATGGGCACCCACACGGGGAGTGAAATGAAGCAGCAGTCGAGCGAAAACTACGATGTCGTCATCCTGGGCACCGGCTTAGCCGGCTCGGTCCTCGGCGCGATCCTCGCCAAGGCCGGGAACAAGGTTCTGCTCCTGGACGCCGGGTCCCATCCGCGGTTCGCGATCGGTGAGTCGACCGTCGGCTACACGCTGGTCCACCTGAGGATGCTCGCCCACCGCTACGGCGTGCCGGAGATCGGACACCTCGGCAGCCTGGAGGAGTGCAACCAGTACATCAGCAGCACCTCCGGACTGAAGCGGCACTTCGGCTTCATGATCCACCGCGACGGCCAGGAGCCCGACCCGCGTGAGATCAACCAGTTCCGGCTGCCGAAGGTGCTCCACCTGGCCAGCCACTACTTCCGCCAGGACATCGACCAGTACCTCTTCCACGTGGCGCTGAAATACGGCTGCACCGCGATCCAGAACTACCGCGTCGAGAAGGTGGACTTCGACGACGACGGCGTCACGGTGATCGGCGAGAACGGCACGACGCACCGTGCCCGCTTCGTCGTCGACGGCAGCGGCTTCCGGTCCCCGCTCGCCGACCAGCTCGGTCTGCGGGACGAGCCCAGCCGGCTCAAGCACCACGCCCGCTCGATCTTCACCCACATGATCAACGTCGACCGCGTCGACGACCACACCCGCATGGGCCCCAACGACGTGCCCCCGCGCCCCTGGCACGAGGGCACCATGCACCACATGTTCGAGCGCGGCTGGTTCTGGATCATCCCGTTCGACAACCACCCGAAGAGCACCAACCCGCTGTGCAGTGTGGGCCTCCAGCTCGACCCGCGTCGCTACCCCAAGCCCAGCGACATGACGGCCGAGGAGGAGTTCTGGCACCACGTCGACCGGTTCCCGCTGGTCAAGCGGCAGCTGGCCAACGCGCGCAGCGTCCGCCCGTGGGTGAGCACCGGCCGACTCCAGTACTCCTCCAAGCAGGTCGTCGGCGAGCGCTGGGTCCTGTTGCCGCACGCGGCAGGCTTCGTCGACCCGCTGTTCTCGCGCGGCCTGTCCAACACCGCGGAGATCCTCAACGTGCTCGCCTGGCGGCTGATCCGGGCGCTGAAGCGGGACGACTTCGACCCGGCGCAGTTCGAGTACGTCGAGAAGCTGGAGCAGAACCTGCTCACCTTCAACGACCGCCTGGTCAACTCCGCCTTCATCAGCTTCTCCGACTACGACCTGTGGAACGCCCTCTTCCGGATCTGGAGCTACGGCTCCCTGCCCGGCGCCTTCCGCGTCATCCACGAGGACCTCAAGGCGCGGCGGCAGAACGACCCGGAGATCTGGAAGGCGATGGAGGACGTGCCGAGCCCCGGTCTGTGGTGGCCGGACAAGCCCGAGTACCGGGAGATCTTCGATGAGATGGCCGACTACTGCGAGGCCGTCGAAGCCGGGGAGATGGACTCCCAGGACGCCGCGGACAAGCTGTTCGCCAAGATGCGCAAGGCCGACTGGATCCCGCCGTCCCTGCAGATCGCCCAGCGTGACGTCAGGTTCATCGACCCGAGCCCGAAGCGGCTGCGCAACATGCTGCTCTGGTCCCGCACCAAGGCGCCCGAGGACATGCGGCCGTACATGGTGGGCACCGCGGTCGAGGCGATCAAGCACTTCGTGAAGGGCAAGCGCATCTTCTGAGCGCACGCGCGGCCCTGCTTGCGGCCGGTGGGACGTCATGTCCCGCCGGCCTCAGGGCTGTAACGGCGCCCCTGGCGCCGAACCCGAACCACAGGCCATACATCAGGAGGAGAGCGTGACGAAAAACCAGGCGTCCGCGCTGCCCGAGCCGGGCAGCGCCCGCGCCCCCGATCCCGCGGAGAAGTACGACGTGGCCGTCCTCGGCGGCACCCTCGCCGGCGGACTGCTCGGCGCCGTGCTGGCGAGCCAGGGCGTGCGCGTCCTGATCGTGCCGGCCGCACACGACCGCACCGAGGCCTCGGGGGAGACCACGGTGCCCTACACGGCCGAGGTCTTCCTGCTGCTGGCCAAGCGCTTCGGCATCCCGGAGATCGCGGCCTTCGGCCTCTTCCCGGACCTGCCCGAGGACATCCGCCGGGACAGCGGCATCAAGAAGAGCCTCGGGTTCCTCTACCACCGCACCGGCGAGGACCAGCGCCCCGACGAGAGCGTGCAGTTCAACGTCCCCGGCGAGCACGCGGAGTGGCACCTGGAGCGCCGTGGCGTCGACATGTACACCGTGCGCCTGGCGCACCGCTACGGCGCGGCCGTCCTGCCGCACGGCGTGCAGATGACCGATGCGTGGACCGACCCGGACGGCGCCCGCGTCGAGACCAGCGACGGCCGTGTCTGGCGCGCCCGCTACCTCGTGGACGTCAGCGGCCCCGACTCCCCGCTGCTGGCTCGCCACGGCGGCGACGACGCCGAGCCGCGGCTCGGGCTGCGCTCCCGGGTCATCGCCACCCACATGACCGGCGTCACCCGGTTCGAGGAGGTGCGCAGCCCCTCGGAGTACCCGCGCACCACCCCCTGGTCCCAGGGCACGGTGCACCACATCTTCGACGGCGGCTGGATCCAGCTCGTCCGCTTCGACAATCACTCCGGCGGCGACAACCCCGCCACCGGAGTGACGCTCAGCCTCGACCCCGGCCGCTGGGAGGGCCTGCCGGACGACCCCGAGAAGGCATTCCGGGTCGTGGTCGAGCGATACCCCGACCTGGCCCGGCAGTTCGCCTCCGCACAGGCGGTACGGCCCTGGACGAACGCCCCCCTGTACCAGCGCACCGCCGCCCGCAGCCACGGCGAGCGCTGGTTCGCGCTGGAGCGGACCGCGGCCCGCAACGACCTGTTCCTCTCCCGCGACGTCACCATGGCCGCGGAGATGGTCCACGCCCTCGCCACGGCGCTGGTGCCCGCGGTGCGCCGCGACGACTTCGCCACCGCGCCCTTCGCCCGGATCGCCGCCTTCCAGGACGAGCTCGCCGCCTTCAACGACCGATGGCTGTCCGCCGCCCGTGTCGCCGGCCGGGACTTCCGCCTCTGGAACGCCTTCTCCCGGGTCTGGCTGCTCTGGCAGATCCTCGCCGACCTCTCGCTCAAGCGGGCCCGGCTGGACGTCGAGGCGAGCGCCGGCCGGGACTGGACGCCGGTGGAGCGGTTCGAGCTGGGCGGCATCTGGTTCCACGCCCCCGCGGGGCTTCGGGGCCTCATCGACCGCTCGCTCAGGGCGATCGAGAGCGTCGGCACCGGCGATCTCCCGGCCGCGTCGGCCGCCGACGGCATCTTCGCCGAGCTGCGCCGCGAGAAGTTCGTGCCCCCGCTGTACGCCTTCGGTGACCCGGAGGCCAAGGTCTACCACTTCACGATCCCCAAGCGCCTGAAGATGCTCTGGTGGGTCAAGACCTCCGCCCCCGCGGACTTCCGCCGCCTGCTGACCCGCGACAACGTCACCTCGGTCACCTCGGCGACGTCCCGTTAGGCGCGCATCACCTACGACAGTGCCGCCGTCCTCCGAGGGGAGGACGGCGGCACTGTCGTAGGTACCGGAGGATCAGGCCGCCGCGGACGGCAGCAGGCGGGAGTAGCCGCCCCGCCAGTAGGTCAGCGGGAACCGCTCCTCAGCGGTGCCGCCGCCCACCACCCGGCCGATGAGCAGGGTGTGGTCGCCGGCCTCCACCGCGTCGTGCAGCTCGCACTCCGCGTGGCCGACCGTGACCGCCAGCAGCGGGGTCCCGGTCGCCGGACCCGGGGTCCAGCGGACCCGCTCGAACTTGTCCGTGGCGCCCGAGGCGAACAGCTGGGACGCCATCTGGCCCTGCGAACCGAGGATGTTGACCGAGAACTGGGCCCGGTCCAGGACCGCGCGGAGCGTACCGCTGCGGTTGCTGACGCTCGCCAGCAGCAGCGGCGGATCCACGGAGACACTGCACACCGCGGAACAGGTCAGACCCCGCGGCTCGTCCTCCTTGTCCAGCGTGGTCACGATGGAGACCCCGCTGGCCAGCGAGGCCATGACGGTACGGAACAGCTGGATGTCGACGGACGAGGCCATCGTGGGCATGGCGGTCTGCATCACAGCTCACCCGCCTCTACGGCCGTGACCAGCGCGGCGCGGTGCAGCTTGCCGTTCGGGGTCCTGGGCAGGTCCTCGGCGGTGTGCAAACGGTCGATGTTCATATACGTGGGCAACCTTTCCGCACAGCGGCGTTTGATGGCGAGCAGGGAGGGCCGCTGCCCCGGCGAGGGGACGACGACGGCGTGCAGTTGGGACGTGAGACCGGTGCCGATCACCAGCACCGTCACCTCGGCGACGGATTCGAGGGTGCCGATGGCCGCCTCGATCTCGCCCAGCTCGATCCGGTTGCCGCGCACCTTCACCATGTGGTCGCGGCGTCCGACGTACTCCAGGTTCCCGTCCGCGTCCAGGCGCGCGATGTCGCCGGTGCGGTACGGGCCCTCGTGGGGGCCGCGCCCCCAGTAGCCCAGCATCACCGTCGGGCCGGTGACGACGACCTCGCCCTCACCGCCCTCCGGTCCGTCGAGGGTGACGGTGTCGCCGGAGCAGGCCGTGCCGATCGGCAGCGGGGTCTCCCGCTCCAGGTCCGCCTCGGTGACCTCGTAGGAGGTGCAGACGTTGGTCTCGGTCGGGCCGTACCAGTTCAGCAGCCGTACCCCGGGCCAGGCCTTGCGCAGCTCCTGGACGTGGTGGATGGCGAACGGCTCGCCGGCGAAGAGACAGACCCGCAGGCTCGACGGCGGGGGACCCTCCAGCAGGCCGCCCTCGCGCATCATCAGGCTGATCGCGGACGGCACCGAGTACCAGACGGTGATCAGCCGCTGCCGCATGAACTCCGCCAACTGAAGGGGCGCGTAAGCGAGTTCCTCAGGGACCAGATGCACCGAGGCGCCCGAGGCGAAGGCGCCGTACAGGTCGAAGACGGAGAGGTCGAAGTTGAACGGCGCGTGATTGGAGAGCCGGTCGGAGACGGTCAGCTCCAGCTCCTCGACCGCCCAGTCCACGAACGCCAGTGCGTTGCGGTGGCTGATCATCACGCCCTTGGGCTCACCGGTGGAACCCGAGGTGTAGAGGATGTACGCCGGGTCGTCCGGCTCGTTCTTGAAGTGCGTCGGGCGCGCGCCCTCCTCGGCCCGCAGACGCAGCTCCTCGAAACCGGCCAGCGGCGCCGCGTCGAACTCGGCCGCCTTGGCCCGCTCCACACCGCCCGCGTCGGCCACGACCAGCTTGGGCTCGCAGCCGGCCGCGATCCGGGCCACCCGGGCGGGCGGGTTGGAGCCGGTGACCGGCACGTATATGGCGCCGATCCGCAGCGCGGCCTGCATCACGGCGATGGCGTCGACGCTCTTGTGGCTCCATATGATGACGCGGTCGCCGACCCCCACCCCGCTCTCCAGCAGGGCCGCGGCGTACCGGTCCGCGAGGCGGTCGAGCTTGCGGTAGTCGATGGGGCCGTCCGCCCCGTGCACCGCCACCGAGTACGGGTAGCGCCGGGCGGAGTCGTACAGCAGGCGGTGCAGGCTGACGTTGGTGCTCATAGTCCCAGCTCCCTGGAGATGATGTCGCGCTGGATGTCCGACGTACCGGAGAAGATGACGGAGGGCACCGCGTCCCTGAGGGCGGCCTCGATGCCCTCGGCGCGCAGATAGCCGCGTCCGCCGAAGAGCCGGATGGCGTCCAGCGCCGTGGAGATCACGCCCTCCGACACGGCCAGCTTGGACAGGGCGATCCACAGGGTGGCCGGGCCGCCCCGGTCCATCTCCCAGGCGGCCCGGTACAGCAGCAGCCGGGCGCTCTCGGTGCGCAGCTTCATGTCCGCGATCCGGTGGGAGACGGCCTGGAAGCGGGAGATCCGGCGCCCCGACTGCTTACGGGTGCGGGCCTGCTCCACGGCCCGGTCCAGCAGATGGTCGGCGAGGCCGAGGAACCCGGCGAACAGACAGCACCGCTCCCAGCCCATGGAGTGCTGGAAGATGAAGCCGCCCTGGCCCTCCTCGCCGAGGAGGTCGCCGTCCGGCACGAAGCAGTTGTCGAACTTCAGCCGCCCGGCCGGGACATGGGCCATGCCCATCTTCTCGAAGGGCTCCCCGATGGTCAGACCGGGGGCGCCCCGCTCCACCACGAACCCGGTGACGCCCAGGTAGCCGGCCTTGGGGTCGGTGGTCGCGTACGTCGTGAAGACGTCCGCGGCCGGCCCGTTGGTGACGAAGCTCTTCTCGCCGTTGAGGATCCAGCCGCCCTCGGTGCGCTCGGCGACCGTGGACAGCTTGGAGACGTCCGAACCCGCCTCGTCCTCCGTCATCGCGTTGCCCGCGATCAGCTCGCCCGAGCACATCCCGGGCAGCACCCGGGACTTCAGGGCCGGGCCACCGAAGTCGACGATCGGCATGGCGCAGGCGAACAGATGCGCCGAGGCGCCGAAGACCAGCCCGGTGCGGTCGCAGCCGCGGCCGAGGGCCTCCACCTGCCGTGCCGTGTCCAGGGCGCCGAGCCCGCCGCCGCCGTACTCGGCCGGCACGGACAGGCCCAGCAGGCCGAGCGTGCCGAGCTGCTTGAAGTCACCGCGGTCGTAGTACTCGGCCGTGCCGTCACTCGGCGGGAACGCCTCGCGTACGGCGGTCAGGGTCTGGTCGTATGCCTGCCGCTGTTCCTCGGTCCAGGCGAAGTCCATGGCGCGTGCCTGCCTTTCGACTATTTTGGGGAAGAGGCCACGGAGACCGCGGTCCGGGTGCTGAGCAGTTCCTCGTGGGCGCGCTCGTTCTGGCGGGCCAGCAGGGCGGAGAGCAGGGGCGCCGCCATCGCGGTGGTGACCAGGGCCATGATCACCATGGCGCTGAACAGCTCCACGGTGAGCAGGCCCAGCTGGAGCCCCACGTTGAGGATCACCAGCTCGGTCAGACCGCGGGTGTTCATCAGCAGCCCGAGCACGGTGGCGTCGCGCCAGTTCATCCCGGTCAGCTTGGCCGGGATCGCGACCCCGCCCAGCTTGCCGACACAGGCCACCGCGATGACGGCCAGCATCACCAGCAGACCCTGGCCGGTGATCGTGGTGAGGTCGACGGACAGACCGGTCACGACGAAGAACAGCGGCAGCAGCAGCTTGCTGGCGCTCTCCATCGGCCCGAACGCCGACTGCATCAGGCGCCGGTCACGCGGCATGACCAGACCGAAGAAGAAGGCGCCGAAGATGGCGTGGATTCCGATCTCGGAGGTCAGCCAGGCCGAGCCGAAGGCGCCGCACGCGGCGACCACCATGAGCTGCGGCAGCGGGGTCTGCGGCAGCCGCTCGGTCAGTTTGCGCAGGGCAGGCTTGACGACCCAGAGCATGCCGGCGACGTACACCAGCGACCACAGCAGCATCGTGACGAAGGCGCCGGTGCCGCTGGCCGTCACCAGCGCCACGACCAGGGCGAGCATGCACCAGGCGAGGACGTCGTCGGCCGCGGCCAGCGCCAGCGAGAGCGCCCCGGCCCGGCTGAACTGGAGCCCTTGGTCGGCGACGATGCGGGCCAGTACCGGGAACGCCGTGATCGACATGGCGACGCCGAGGTAGAGGGTGAACTCGAACATCCCCACCTTGTTGCCGTTCACCGTGCCGTAGGTGCCGTAGATCAGGGCGGCGAGGCCCATGCCCAGGGCGAGCGGGCAGGCTATCGAGCTCAGCCAGATGATGCCGGTGGACTTTCGGCGTCCGCTGAAGCTCGTGCCGTCGAACTCCCAGCCGATGACGAACATGAAGAGGATCAGACCGATGTTGGCCGCGGTGCCCAGATGGGCGCGGGCCTCGGCCGGGAAGAACTTCTCCGGCAGATCGCCGGGGAACAGCCCGAGGAGACTCGGGCCGAGGCAGATACCGGCGGCGATCTCACCGACGACGGCGGGCTGTCGGATCCGGCGGGCGGCCGCGGCGAAGGCGACGCCCACCAGCAACGCCAGCGCGATGCCGCCGATCACGGCTGTGGTCAACCACTCGGAGTGTGCGGCAGCGGCAGAGCTCACTGGGTCTCCTTACGAAAGGGCAGTGCGGGGCGGGAACGGATCAGCGGCTCCAGGTGTCGCTGCCGGCCAGGACGGCCGCGAGGTCGCCCTTGCCGTTCTGCTGGACGGCGGCCTCCAACTGGTCGGCCATCGTCGTGTCGTAGACGGGCCGTTCGATGTCCCGGAAGACACCGATCGGCGTGTGGTGCAGGGTCTGCGGATCGGCGAGCCGGGACAGGGCGAAGGCCGTCGTGGGGGAGTCGGCGTGCGCGTCATGGATGAGGACGCGGTGTTCGTTGTCCTGGGTGACGTCCACCACCTGGAGATCACCGGTGGCCGGGTCGCGGACGACGCCCTTGGCGCCGTCGGTCCCGAAGAGGATGGGGCGGCCGTGCTCCAGCCGGATCACCGACTCCTGCGCCTGCTGCTTGTCCTTGAGGACCTCGAAGGCGCCGTCGTTGAAGATGTTGCAGTTCTGGTAGATCTCCACCAGCGCGGTGCCCGGGTGCCGGTGCGCGGCGCGCAGGACCTCGGTGAGGTGCTTGCGGTCGGAGTCGACGGTCCGCGCCACGAAGGACGCCTCCGCGCCGATCGCCAGCGACACCGGGTTGAAGGGCGCGTCCAGCGAGCCCATCGGCGTCGACTTGGTGATCTTGCCGAGTTCCGAAGTGGGGCTGTACTGGCCCTTGGTGAGTCCGTAGATCCGGTTGTTGAACAGCAGGATCTTGAGGTTCACATTGCGGCGCAGGGCGTGGATGAGGTGGTTGCCGCCGATGGACAGCGCGTCGCCGTCACCGGTCACCACCCACACGCTCAGATCGGGCCTGCTCACGGCCAGCCCGGTGGCGATCGCCGGGGCGCGGCCGTGGATGGAGTGCATGCCGTACGTGTTCATGTAGTACGGGAAGCGGGACGAGCAGCCGATCCCCGAGATGAAGACGATGTTCTCCCGCGCCACCCCGACCTCGGGCATGAAGCCCTGCACGGCCGAGAGGATCGCGTAGTCACCGCACCCCGGGCACCAGCGCACCTCCTGGTCGGACTTGAAGTCACGGGCCGACAGTTCAAGCCGCATGGATCTCCTCCTTCAGAACCGCGGCGAGTTGCTCGGCCTTGAACGGCATGCCGCTCACCTGGGTGTGGCTGCGTACGTCGACGAGGTAGCGGGCGCGCAGCAGGGACGCGAGCTGGCCGAGGTTCATCTCGGGCACCACGACCCGCTCGTACCGCCCGAGCACCTCGCCGAGGTTGCGCGGGAAGGGGCTGAGATGGCGCAGATGCGCCTGCGCGATCCGCTCCCCGGCGGCGCGCAGCCGGCGCACGGCCGCGGTGACCGGCCCGTAGGTCGAACCCCAGCCCAGCACCAGCGTGTTCGCGCCGTGCGGGTCGTCGACCTCCACGTCCGGCACCCAGACCCCGTCGACCTTCGCCTGCCGGGTGCGGACCATGAAGTCGTGGTTGGCCGGGTCGTAGGAGATGTTGCCCGTGCCGTCCTGCTTCTCGATGCCGCCGACGCGGTGCTCAAGACCCGGCGTGCCCGGGATCGCCCAGGGGCGGGCCAGGGTGAGCGGATCGCGCTTGTACGGCCAGAAGACCTCGGTGCCGTCCTCCAGCGTGTGGTTGGGCCCGTCGGCGAAGTTCACCCGCAGGTCCGGGAGTTCGTGCAGCTCGGGGATCCGCCACGGCTCCGCCCCGTTGGCGAGGTAGCCGTCGGAGAGCAGATAGACCGGGGTGCGGTAGGTCAGCGCGATCCGCACCGCCTCCAGCGCCGCGTCGAAGCAGTCCGCCGGAGTGCGGGGGGCGACGATCGGCACCGGCGCCTCGCCGTTGCGGCCGTACATCGTCTGGAGCAGGTCGGCCTGCTCGGTCTTGGTCGGCAGGCCGGTCGACGGGCCGCCGCGCTGGATGTCGACGATGACCATCGGCAGTTCGAGGGCGACGGCCAGACCGATGGTCTCGCTCTTGAGCGCCATCCCGGGGCCGGAGTTGGAGGTCACCGCCAGCGAGCCGCCGAAGGCCGCGCCGAGTGCCGCGCCCGCCGCCGCGATCTCGTCCTCGGCCTGGAAGGTGCGCACCCCGAAGTTCTTGTGCTTGGACAGCTCGTGCAGGATGTCCGAGGCCGGGGTGATCGGGTACGAGCCGAGGAACAGCGGCAGATCCGCCTGCCGGGCCGCGGTGAGCAGACCGTAGGACAGGGCGAGGTTGCCGGAGATGTTGCGGTAGGTGCCGGACGGGAAGGCGTCCGCCGCGGGGGCGATCTCGTAGGAGACCGCGAAGTCCTCCGTCGTCTCGCCGAAGTTCCAGCCGGCCTTGAACGCGGCGATGTTGGCCGCCGCGATCTGGGGCTTCTTGGCGAACTTCGACGTCAGGAACTTCTCCGTGCCCTCGGTGGGCCGGTGGTACATCCACGACAGCAGACCGAGCGCGAACATGTTCTTCGCGCGCTGGGCCTCCTTGCGGCTCAGCCCGAACTCCTTCAGCGCCTCGACGGTGAGGCTGGTCAGCGGCACCGGGTGCAGCCGGTACCCCTGGAGGGAGTCGTCGTCCAGCGGGGAGCGCTCGTACCCGGCCTTGGTCAGCGCCCGGGAGTCGAACTCGTCGCTGTTGACGAGGAGTTCACCGCCCGCGCGCAGATCCGCCAGGTTCGTCTTCAACGCCGCCGGGTTCATCGCCACCAGCACGTCCACGGCGTCGCCGGGCGTGAGGATGTCGTGGTCCGCGAAGTGCAACTGGAAGGAGGAGACACCGCCCAGGGTGCCGGCGGGGGCGCGGATCTCGGCGGGGAAGTTCGGCAGCGTCGACAGGTCATTGCCGAACGACGCCGTCTCCGACGTGAACCGGTCACCCGTCAGCTGCATACCGTCTCCGGAGTCGCCCGCGAACCGGATGACCACACGGGACAGTTGCTCGGTCCGCGAGGAGGTCTCCGAGGAAGCCTCCGAGGCCGCCGGTGGATGGGTGCTGGGGTGAGGAACTGCTGTCACCGAGCCTCTACCTCTCTCTCGGGGGGTGCCCACGGCGGTTGCAGTCTGGGTAGGCCGCCTAGAGGGGTGGTCAAGAAGCGGTGCACCAGGGGAGGCTGTGCCGACCGACGGGTCCTGGCCACATCGGGCGCTGCTCCACCGCACCTTGAGCGTGCGCCCTGACCATCGCCGCATGACCCGACGCGCAGTGATCACAGGGCTGGGTGTGGTCGCCCCCGGTGGCATCGGCACCAAGGACTACTGGGCGCTGCTCACCGGCGGCCGGGCCGCGACCCGGTACACCACGTTCTTCGACGCCTCGACCTACCGCTCCCGCGTCGCCGCCGAGGTCGACTTCGACCCCGCGGCCGCCGGACTCGGGGTGCGGGAGATCCACCGCATGGACCGCTCGGCGCAGTTCGCCGTGGTCAGCGCCTGGGAGGCGGTCGCGGACAGCGGACTCGCCCTCGGCGGCCTGGACCCGCTGCGCACCGGCGTCAGCATCGGCAGCGCCGTCGGCGCCGCCACCAGCCTGGACCAGGCCTACCCGCTGCTCAGCGACGAGGGCCGCGACTGGCGCACCGACACCACCTATGCCGTACCGCAGTTGTACGACTACATGGTGCCGAGCGCGCTCGCCCGCGAGGTCGCCTGGACCGTCGCCGCGCAGGGACCGGTCGCCCTGGTCTCCACCGGCTGCACCTCCGGCCTGGACGCCCTCGGGCACGCCGCCGGGATCATCGCGGAGGGGTCGGCGGACGTGATGCTGGCCGGCGCCGCCGAGGCGCCCGTGTGCGCCATCACCGCGGCCTCCTTCGACGCCATCAAGGCCACCACCCCCTATGAAGGGGACGACCCCGCCGAGGCCTGCCGCCCCTTCGACCTCGACCGCGACGGGTTCGTGCTCGGCGAGGGCGGCGCCATCCTCGTCGTGGAGGAGAAGGAGCACGCCCGCCGCCGTGGCGCGCACGTCTACGCCGAGATCGCCGGGTTCGCCACCCGCGGCAACGCCTTCCACATGACCGGACTGCGCCCCGACGGCACCGAGCTGGCCGCCGCGGTCGGCGCCGCCCTCGACGAGGCCCGGCTGCCCGCCGACGCCGTCGACTACGTCAACGCGCACGGCTCCGGGACCCGGCAGAACGACGTCCACGAGACCAACGCGCTCAAGCTGAGCCTCGGCTCGCACGCCTACGACGTGCCGGTCAGCTCCATCAAGTCGATGATCGGCCACTCGCTCGGCGCGATCGGCTCGCTGGAGGCCGCCGCCTGCGCCCTGGCCCTGGAGAACGGTGCCGTCCCGCCCACCGCGAACCTTCACACCCCGGACCCGGAATGCGATCTCGACTACGTACCCTTGACCGCGCGGGCTCAGCCCCTCAATACGGTACTCAGCGTGGGCAGTGGTTTCGGGGGCCTGCAGAGCGCCCTCGTCCTGAGGAAGCCCGAATGACCCCCGACCTCTCCTCCGCACCGCAGGCCCGGGTGCGCGCGGCCGTCACCGGCCTCGGAGTCGTCGCCCCCAACGGCGTCGGCACCCGCGCCTGGTGGCAGTCGACCCTGCGCGGGGTCAGCGCCCTGCGCCCGGCCCGCGACGCGCCCGTCAACCGCACCCCGGTGGCCGGCGAGGTCGCCTCGTTCGTGGCCGAACAGTACGTGCCCAGCAGGCTGTTGCCGCAGACCGCCCGCTTCACCCGGCTGGCGCTTGCCGCGGCCGCCGAGGCCCTGGACGACGCCGATGTCGACCCCGCCTCGATGGAGGAGTACGGCACCGGCGTGTTCACCGCCAGCTCGGCCGGCGGCTACGAGTTCGGGCAGCACGAGATGAGCGCCCTGTGGCGCACCGGCAGCGACAGCGTCAGCGCGTACCAGTCCTTCGCCTGGTTCTACGCCGCCTGCACCGGCCAGGTCTCCATCCGGCACGGGATGCGCGGCGCCAGCGGCACCCTCGTCACCGAACAGTGCGGGGGCCTGGACGCGGTGGGCCAGGCCCGGCGCCGGCTCGGCGACGGCACCCGGGTGCTGCTGGCCGGCGGCTCCGACGCGGGCCTGTGCCCGCTGGGCTGGGCGGGTCACCTCGCCACCGGACAGGTCAGCCCGCACAGCCGCCCGGACCGCGCCTACCTGCCCTTCCACCACGACGCCTCCGGGTACGTGCCGGGCGAGGGCGCCGCCTACGTCGTACTGGAGGAACGATCCGCCGCCGAGGAGCGGGGCGCGGAGGTGCTCGGCGAGGTCGCCGGGTACGCCGCCGCGTTCGACCCGCCGACCGGGCCCGGCAACCTCGGGCGGGCGGCCCGGCTCGCCCTGGAGGACGCGGGGGCGACCGCCGACGACATCGACGTCGTCTTCGCCGACGCCTCCGGGGTGCCCGCGCTGGACGAGGCCGAGGCCCAGGTGATCGGCGACCTGTTCGGGCCGTACGGCGTCCCCGTCGCCGTACCCAAGACGATGACCGGACGGATCGGCGCGGGCGGCTCCACGCTCGACCTGGTGGCGGCCCTGCTGGCGCTGCGCGACGGGGTGCTGCCGCCGGCCGCGCACGTGGACCGGCCCAAGGACGGCTGGCACCTCGACCTCGTCACCGGCGCCCCGCGCCCGGTCGACCTGCGCGCCGCACTGGTGCTGGCGCGCGGCCACGGCGGGTTCAACTCGGCCGCGGTGGTGGTGAGGTGACCACCCGGAAGGCCGTCCCCGGCTCCTGGGCCGGGGCGCTGGACAGCGGCGACCGCAAGGGCCCTCGGGGCCCCGGCCGCACCGCGCTGGTGACCGGAGCGACCGGCGGCGTCGGCCGGGCCGTCGCCGAACGTCTCGCGGACGACGACTTCGACCTGTTCGTCAGCGCCCGGGACGGCGACGACGTCGCCGAGACGGTCGCCGTCCTGCGCGCCAAGGGCGTCAAGGCGGACGGCCTCGCCCTCGACGTCCGCGACCCCGGGGCTGCAGGCGAGCTGGTCGAGGCCGCCGTCGGCTGCTACGGCCGGCTCGACGTCCTCGTCCACGGCGCGGCCCGCGCCGGCGGCGGGGTCACCGCCGAACTCGGCGACGAACTCTGGCTCGACATCATCGAGACCAACCTCAACAGCGTCTTCCGCGTCACCCGGGCGATGCTCCGCCGGGGCGGCGCGCTGGACCGCGGCTGGGGCCGGATCATCAGCGTCGTCTCCACCGCCGGGAAACAGGGCGTCGCGCTCGACGCCCCCCGCTCCGCCTCCCACCACGCGGTGATCGGCTTCACCAAGGCCCTCGGACGGGAGTTGGCCACCACCGGCGTCACCGTCAACGCGGTCTGCCCCGGGCATATGGAGACCCCGATGGGCCGCAGCAGCACCCCGGAGGAGGTCGCCGCCCTGGTCGGGCATCTGGCCGGCGACAGCGCCGCGGGCATCACGGCGCAGGCGATCAATGTCTGCGGCGGCCTGGCAAGTCACTGACAGACCGTCACCGACAGTCGAGGGGACCGGCATGCCGAACACCGTCCACACCACCCGGATCGCGGCGCCCGCGCAGGCCGTCCACGCGCTCGTCGCCGATGTGACCGTCTGGCCGCTGATGTTCGAGCCGAACATCCACGCCGAGTACGTCGAGGGCGGCCCGCGCACCGAGGGCCGCGAGCGCATCCGCATCTGGGCGTTCGCGGGCTCGGAGATCCGCAGCTGGACCTCCGAGCGGGTCCTCGACCCGCACGCCCTGACCGTCGACTTCCGCCAGGAGGAACCGGCCGCGCCGCTGGCCTCGATGAGCGGACGCTGGCTGGCCAAGGACCTCGGCGGCGGCGAGACCCTGCTCGAACTCCACCACGAGTTCGAGGCGTTCACCGACGAGCACTTCGTCCTGCACACCCTGCACCAGAACACTCCGGCCGAGCTGGCGGGGGTGCGGATCGCCGCCGAGAACCCCAGGACGCCGTACACCTTCGAGGACAGCCTGCGCATCACGGCGCCTCCGCAGATCGTCTACGGCTTCCTCCACGACGCCGACCGCTGGCCGGAGCGGCTGCCGCACGTGGCCTCGCTGGACCTCACCGACGAGGCCCCGGGCATCCAGCGCATGGCGATGGAGACCCGCGGCCCCGACGGGATCCTGCACCACAGCGAGTCGGTACGGGTGTGCAGGCCCGAGGTCGGCAGCATCGCCTACAAGCAGATCCGCACGCCGACGGTGCTGGTCGCCCACACCGGGGAGTGGCGGCTGGACGCGCTGCCCGACGGCACGACCCTGGCGACGTCCCGGCACAGCGTGATCCTGGCCGACCCCAAGGCCCGGGAGACGGTGCGCAACGCGCTGGGCACGAACAGCAGGGCGACCCTGCGGCGGGCGAAGGAGTTCGCGGAGACGCGACGGCCGTAGCCCCTGCGCGGGCCCGTCCGGTCAGCGCAGGGGTGTCAGCGCCTGACCGGACGGCAGGTGGGAGCGCACCATCGCCAGCACGGCCTCGGCCACCTCCTCCGGCGTGCCCGGGTGGTGGAGGGCGGAGGCGTCCGGCGGTCCGGGTGCCAAGGCGTGCACCCGGACCTCGGGACCGGTCACCGCCGCCAGCAGCCGGGTGATGTTGTCCAGGGCCGCCCTGCTCACGGCGTACGGCACGGAGCCGGCGGCCGGGCGTACGCCCGTCACCGTCGACACGTTGACCACGCACCCGTCGCCGCCCGCCCGCAGCAGCGGCATCGCGGCCACGCACATCTGCCAGGTCCCGAGGACATGGACGTCGAAGATCTTCCGCAGCACCTCGGCGTCCGCCGCCTCGCCGTCCCGCTGGAGCGGGACCTGCGTCACGCCCGCGGAGTTCACCAGCACATCCAGTCGGCCGTACCGCTCGACGACCGCCGCGACCAGCGCCTCGGCCTGCTCGCGCACCGCGGTGTCGGCGGCGAAGCACATCGCCTCGGGCAGCTCCGCCGCGAGCCGCTCACCGGTTCGGGCGCTGTGCTCGCAGTTCACGACCACCCGCAGCCCCTCGGCCGCGAGCCGCCGCGCCACGGCCTCCCCGATCCCCGAGGCGCACTCCGTCACCAGGGCGACCGGTGCCCCGGCCGCGGGAAATCGACTGACTCCGAGGGGCTCTTCACCGGACGGGTACGTCATGAGACCCACTTCCCTTCGTCCCCCGTGCGGAATTTCCCGTGCGGACGCCCTGATTCTGCTTCGCGCCGGTTGAATGCGGCTCGACGCCCTGGTGGGCGTGCTTAAGCCCCACTCCACCAGCGCTCCAGCCCCCCGACGCACTCTGTCGGCCACGCGTTCCGAGAAGGGGCTAGGGCCTGTTCCGAGTTCCCCGCCTGCGCCCCGACGCCCGGCCGCACCCTCGCCGTGCGGTGTCGCTGCGCGCGGACGACGGGGAACTCGGAACAGGCCCTACAGGCCTCTTGACGACTTGTGAGGAGCGTCAATGGACCGCACTACCCCTCCACTCCGGGAACGGACGGCCGAACTGCTGGAACTGCGCGAGTCGGTGCACCGCGGTCCCTCGGAGCGGGCGACCCAGGCACAGCACGCCAAGGGGAAGCTGACCGCACGCGAACGGATCGACCTGCTCTTCGACAAGGGCACCTTCACCGAGACCGAGGGCCTGCGCCGGCACCGGGCGACCGGCTTCGGCCTGGAGGCCCGCCGCCCGCACACCGACGGTGTGATCACCGGCTGGGGCCGCGTCAACGGCCGTACCGCCTTCGTCTACGCCCATGACTTCCGGATCTTCGGCGGTGCCCTCGGCGAGGCGCACGCGCAGAAGATCCACAAGCTGATGGATCTCGCGACTGCGGCCGGCTCCCCGGTGATCGGCCTGTGCGACGGCGCCGGCGCCCGGATCCAGGAGGGCGTCACCGCGCTCGCCGGATACGGCGGCATCTTCTCCCGCAATGTACGCAACTCCGGGGTCATCCCGCAGATCAGCGTCATCATGGGCCCGTGCGCGGGCGGCGCCGCCTACTCGCCGGCGCTCACCGACTTCGTGTTCATGGTGCGCGGCACCTCGCAGATGTTCATCACCGGACCGGATGTCGTCCAGGCGGTGACCGGCGAGGAGATCACCATGGACGGGCTCGGCGGCGCCGACCCGCACTCCACCTCCTCCGGGGTGGCCCACGCCGTCTTCGACGACGAGGAGGAGTGCCTGGAGAACGTCCGCTTCCTGCTCTCCCTGCTCCCCTCGAACAACCGCGAACTCGCGCCCCAGGTGGCCGAGTCCGACCCCGCCGACCGGCGCACCGAGGCCCTGCTCGACCTGGTCCCGGCCGACCCGCGCGCCTCCTACGACGTCCGGGACGTCATCGAGGAGATCGTCGACGACGGGTTCCTCTTCGAGGTCCACGAGAACTGGGCCCGCAACGTGGTCTGCGCGCTGGTCCGGATGGGCGGCGACGTCACCGGCGTCATCGCCAACCAGCCGATGGTGCAGGCCGGTGCGCTGGACATCCAGGCCTCCGAGAAGGCGGCGCGGTTCGTGCGGTTCTGCGACTCCTTCAACATCCCGCTGCTCACCCTCGTCGACGTGCCCGGCTTCCTGCCCGGCGTGGACCAGGAGCACGGCGGGATCATCCGGCACGGTGCCAAGCTGCTGTATGCGTACTGCGACGCGACGGTGCCGCGGGTCCAGCTGATCATGCGCAAGGCGTACGGCGGCGCGTACATCGTCATGGACTCCCGGTCCATCGGCTGCGACGTCTCCTTCGCCTGGCCGTCCAACGAGATCGCGGTGATGGGCGCGGAGGGCGCGGCGAACGTCGTCTTCCGGCGGGAGATCGCCGCGTCCGACGACCCGCAGGCGACCCGCGAGCAGCTGGTGAAGGAGTACCGCTCGGAGCTGATGCACCCCTACTACGCCGCCGAGCGTGGCCTGGTGGACGACGTGATCGACCCGGCGGAGACCCGCGCCCGGCTGATCGACGCCCTGCGCACCCTGCGCCGCAAGCACGCCGACCGGCCTTCCCGCAAGCACGGGAACCAGCCCCAGTGAGCGGGGCGGACTCCGAGGAACGGGTGATACGAGTGCTACGAGGCGAACCCACACCGGAAGAACTCTCGGCCGTGCTCACGGTCCTGCTGGCCCTCTCCGGCCGCCAGGACGGGCAGGCGGAGGGCGAACCGCTGCCGCTCCAGCCGCCCGCGGTGTCCTGGGCGCAGACCACCGGAGGGGGGACGAGCTGGGCGGCGCCGGGGTACCCGTACTGGGCGGCGATGTCATGAGCGGACCGGTCACCGAGCTGCGGACCGAGCTGACCGAGGTCGCCGACGGCGTGTACGTCCACCTCCAGCCCGACGGGGGCTGGTGCCTGAGCAACGCGGGCGTGATCGCCGGTCCCGAGGGCCTGGTCCTCGTCGACACGGCGGCCACCGCGGCCCGGGCGGCGGCGCTGCGGGAGGCCGTGGACGGGCTCGGCCGGGGCCCGGTCCGGGTGCTGGTCAACACCCACCACCACGGCGATCACACCCACGGCAACGGCGCGTTCGGCGGCGCGACGGTCGTGGCGCACGCCCGCACCCGCGCCGAGATGGTCAAGAACGGCCTGGCCCTCACGGGGGTCTGGCCGGACGTGGCGTGGGGCGAGCTGTCGGTACGGCTGCCGGACCTCACCTTCACGGACGAGCTGACCCTGTACCGGGGCGACCGCGAGATCCGGCTGCTGCACCTGGGCCCCGCGCACACCAACGACGACGTGGTGGCGTGGCTGCCCGAGGAGCGGGTCCTGTTCGCCGGGGACGTCGCGATGGCGGGCAGCTCCCCGTTCGTCCTGATGGGCTCGGTCTCCGGCTCCCTGGCCGTGCTGGCCCGCCTGCGCGCCCTCAGGCCCCGCACGGTGGTGTGCGGCCACGGTCCGGTCCGGGGCCCCGAGGTCCTGGACGAGACGGAGGAGTACCTGCGCTGGATCCAGCGGGTGGCGGCGGAGGGGCGGGCCCAGGGGCTGACTCCGCTGGTCGCGGCGAAGGAGGCCGGCAAGGGCGCCTTCAGCCACCTCACGGAGTTCGAGCGCGTCGTCGGCAACCTCCACCGCGCCTACGCCGAACTGGACGAACGCGAGGCGATCGCCTCCGGCCGGACGGTGGACGTGGCGGAGGCCTTCGGCGAGATGATCACGTACAACGGCGGGAGCCTGCCCACCTGCCACGCGTGACGGCGCGGCTCGGGGCGTTCACCGCCCCGAGCCCGAGGTCTCCTCGTCGAGTCCGGGCACCAGCCCGCACATCGCCTCGCGCTCGGCGGGGCCGAAGATCTCCCCCAGGGCCTCGGTGACCGTCCCCGCGAGCGTCCCGGAGGCCTGCGTCAGCAGCTCGCGGGCCTTGGCCGTGAGGCCGACCTCGATCCCCCGCTTGTCACCGCAGACCGACTGCCGGGTGACCAGCCCGGCGTGCTGAAGGCAGGCGATCTGGTACGTCAGCCGGGTCTTCGGCCGGCCCAGCAGCTCCGCGATCCGGCTCATCCGAAGCCCCTCGCGGGGCTGCTCGGCCAGCAGGCAGAGGATCAGGAACTCGTCGTGGGAGACGTCCAGCGTCTCCTTGACCACCGAGCGCAGCCGCTGCTCCACCGCCGCCGTCGCGGCCAGCATCCGCATCCAGGAGCGCAGCTCGGCCGGGAGCAGGCTGTCCGCGGACGCGGCGGGGCATCCGAGCTGGTCGGTAGGAGTCTCCTGCGGGTCGGCCATAGCGTCGATTCTACCTGTTGTCCAATTTTGGACGAGAGGCTTGTTCAAATTTGGATCGTCGGTTAGCGTGAGAGTCATCCAAATTTGAAGTACCCATCCGAGGAGTGCAGGACCATGACCGTCGCCGTTGAGACCGGACTGTGGCAGCTCGACCCCGCCGCCACCACCGTTGCCCTCAAGCACAAGACGATGTGGGGTCTGGTCACCGTGAAGGGCGCCTTCACCGGCGTCGCGGGGCAGGGCGAGGTACGGCCCGACGGGTCCGCCGTCGGTACCGTCACCCTGGACGCGACCTCCCTGGACACCAAGAGCGCCAAGCGCGACGAGCACCTGCGCGGCGCCGACTTCTTCGACGCCGACAACCACCCCGAGCTCACCTTCGCGGTGCGCGGCGCCGAACTGCGCGGCGCCGACGCCGTGCACGTCGACGGGCAGCTGACCGTCCGCGGCATCAGCAGGCCGCAGCCCGTCACCGCCCGCCTGGCCGGGTCCGACGCCTCCTCGGTCACCCTGGAGGCCGAGTTCACCGTCGACCGCGAGCAGTTCGGCATGGGCTGGAACCAACTCGGCATGATGCGCGGTCTCACTACGGTCACCGCCACCCTCCGCTTCACCCGCCGGGACGCCTGAGCCGCCCCTCCGCGCGGCGATCGCGGAGGTTTCCCCGGTCGCCGTCCGTGTCGCAGTTGGGCCGAACGGGTGACTTGGCGTAAGAATTGGCCGGTGCAGGTTTTGCGTACCAGTCAGTTCGGGGGGATCCGGTGAATCGCCGCTACGACGTCACCGATGAACAGTGGGAGGGGCTCGCCCAGGTCGTACCCCTGCGCGGCCGGGACGCGTGGCCGTCCGCCGTGGACCACCGCGCGCACCCGGAGGCCGACACGGAGCCGCGCCGCCGCTTCGTCGTGCTGCGGGTGAACGTCTTCGGCGACGCCCGTGAGGTCGCCGAGACGCTGATGGCCGGGATCCCGGTCCTGCTCGACCTCACCGGAGCCGAGACCGAGGTCGCCAAGCGCGTCCTCGACTTCAGCACCGGCGTCGTCTTCGGCCTGTCCAGCGGCATGCACCGGGTCGACCGCAACGTCTTCCTGCTGACGCCGAACGGCACCGAGGTGAGCGGAATCATGGAAGGCGCGGGCGTCCCGGGGCCCTGACCCCGGCGGAGTCGGCCGCGAACTCCTTTCGATGGCCCGCGCGGTTGTGGCCGACACCAGCGTTCCGGGCTCGCTCGGGGCAACAGGATCTGCGTCGGCCTCGCGCCATGCTCGAACCCGCCCGGGGCCTCACCCCCGCGGCCCGGAAGCGGGACAGGGCCGCGGCGTCCCCCGATCGTAGGAAGCTTCCACCGCCAAAACGGTTCACCCTCCGACGGAGTCCTACGGTCCGCATATGCCCGTGCCCTCCATCCCCGGGACGTCCCGTCATGTCCCCGAGTCCACCGCGTCCGAGCCGCCACCGGAGCCCTCCACGCGTGCGCCCCGCCCCGCAACTGCTGCCGGGCCCGCACGTCCCCACATCAGCGAGTTACGGCTCTCCGCCTTCGCCGGGCACCGGCGGGTCGGGGTGCCGCTCGGGCCTGTCACGGTGCTCGCCGGGCCCAGCGGATGCGGCAAGACGACCGCGCTGCGGGCCTACGAGGCGCTCGCCCGGCTCGGTTCCGGTGCCCCGCTCGCCGAGGTGTTCCCGGACCCCGTCTCCTGTGTCCCCGACGGGGCACGCCCCGACGCCCAGCGGCGCCGGGGCTTCCGTATCGGATGCACCGCCGACGGACCCGAAGGCCCGGTCCGGCTCGACGTCGCCGTACAGGCCGAACCCGACCTGCGCATCGTCGGTGAGCGGCTGACCGCCGACGGCGTCACCCTCCTGGAGACCGCCCTGCGCGATCCCGGGCGCCGCGCCGTGCAGGCCGCCTGGCACACCGCCGGATCCGCGCCGGTCACCCGCGCCCCACTCCCCGACGACCACCTCGGCACCGCCCTGCTGCCCCTGCGCGTAGCCGGGAAGACGGACGGACAGCGCAGGGTCCTCGCCGCCGCCGAGCAGATGGTCGTCGCCCTGCGCTCGGTCTTCCCCTGCGATCCCCGCCCCGACTGGATGCGCGTCCCCGTCCCGATCGGCCCGGGCCGGCTCCTCGGCGGCTGCGACAACCTCGCCGACGTCCTGTGGCGCACCCGCCAGGAATGCGCCCGCCGCCATCAGCAGTTCGTCACGGCCGTCCGCGCCGGATGCCTCGGCCCCGTCACCGACGTTCTCGCCGAACCGCTCGGCGACGGCACCGTCCGGGGCGTCCTGGACCGGGGCGACGGCAACCGCACGGACTTCGGCCGCCTCGGCGACGGCGAACTGCGCTACCTCGCGCTCACCCTGGTCCTGCTCACCGGCCCCGGAGTGCTGGAGGTCGACCCGCCCGGCGAGGTGCCCCCCGCCATGCGGACCCTCACCGTCCTCACGGACGGCCTCGAACGCGCCCTCGACCCACGCCAGCGCACCGAACTGCTCGCCCTCGCGGCCCGGATGGGCGAACGCGGCCACATCCGCCTCCTCGGCACGGCCGGCGACCCGGCCTGGGCCCGCGGAACGCCCGGGGCCGCGGTGGTAGACCTGAACCCGTGACCGAAGACCTCGATGTGGCGAAGCTCCAGCGCAGGCTGGCCGAGTTCGCCGCGGCCCGCAACTGGCAGCCGTACCACACCCCCAAGAACCTCGTCGCCGCGCTCAGCGTGGAGGCCTCCGAACTGGTCGAGATCTTCCAGTGGCTGACCCCGGAGGAGTCGGCGCGGGTGATGTCCGACCCCGACACCGCGCACCGGGTCACCGACGAGGTCGCCGATGTGCTCGCCTACCTGCTTCAGCTGTGCGAGGTGCTCGACATCGACCCGCTCGCCGCCCTCGCCGCCAAGATCGACCGGAACGAACGGCGCTTCCCGGCGCCGTGACTCCTGGACCACGTCCGGGAGTCCAACAATCCACTTTCACTCTGCGTGTCTGTTCAGCCGCCCGAAGCCGATTTGTTGTCCACAGATTTCCGTCTTCCTCTGGCTTTTCGTCTCACACACCCTCACTCTGGGTAGTGAACAACGGAGTTCGGGCGGACGTGCCATGAGCGCGTCGGACAGACGGGGGCAGCGCATGGATGCGGTGCGGCTCATCGTGACGAGCAGGCGCGCCCTCGCGGGGACCGAGCGCGCGCCGGACATCATGACCGAGGTGTGGCAGGCACAGGCCCTGGCGCAGGCGATAGGCAGCCGGCTCGCGGTCTTCGGCCCACCCGAACTGCGCGGCGAGGCACTGGGGTTGACCGAGCTGGCGGGCCGGGGCTGCGGGGTGCTGGACACCCCCGAACTCGACACCAAGGACCTGCGCGCGGCCCAGCTCGGCGAACTGGGCGACGCCCGCCAGGCGTTGATGTACCTCGGCGGCCTCCTCGGCGAGGTCGGCATCGCCCTCGTCGGCCTGGCGAGCGCGGCGGACGACGAGGGCACCTACTGGCAGTGCATGGAGGCCATCGACGCGGCGGACGAGTCCCGCGACCGGGTCCTGGAGATGCTCCGCAAGCTCGCGGACCGGGACAGAGACCAGGTGTTACGGCAGTCCGAGAGAGAAGCGGGCTGAGCGGGGCGCAGGCCCCTCGAACGTGACCCCCTCCTCGGACGCAACCCCCTGGACGCAACGCCTAGTCGCCGTCCTCCCTCGCTCCCGCCGTCGCGCCCGCGCCCCGCCCCGAGCCCCCGGCCGACTGGAAATCCTTGTCCAGCGCGGACAGATCCGCGTTCAGCGCCGCCATCAGCTCCTCCATCTGCTGGAGCAGCCCCTTCGGCTGGGATTCATCGGACATTGACCGCCTCCTCGGGGAGCCGGCCGGTCCGGCTCCGCCCGAGCCAACGATCATCACCGAACCGGGTCACTGGCCCGCAGCCGCCCACGGTGCGCGACCCGCGATTTTCACCCGACCGTGGCGGAGTGGGGCCGGAGGGGTCGACGGGGTTGACCACCACCCGGCCGTGCAGGATGGAGGTATGGATCTTCGCATCTTCACCGAGCCCCAGCAGGGGGCCACCTACGACACCTTGCTCACCGTGGCGAAGGCCACTGAGGACTTGGGCTTCGACGCATTCTTCCGGTCGGATCACTATCTGAAAATGGGCTCCGTGGACGGCCTGCCCGGCCCCACCGATGCCTGGATCACCCTGGCCGGACTCGCCCGCGAGACCAAGCGCATCCGCCTCGGCACCCTGATGACCGCAGGGACGTTTCGCCTCCCCGGTGTGCTCGCCATCCAGGTCGCGCAGGTCGACCAGATGTCCGGCGGCCGTATCGAACTCGGCCTCGGCGCGGGCTGGTTCGAGGCGGAGCACAAGGCGTACGGCATCCCCTTCCCGAAGGAGAAGGTCGCGCGCCTGGAGGAACAGCTCGCCATCGTCACCGGCCTGTGGGCCACCGAACCCGGCAAGACCTTCGACTTCCACGGCACCTACTACGACCTCACCGACTCGCCCGCGCTGCCCAAGCCCGCCCAGTCCAGGATCCCGGTGCTGATCGGCGGCCACGGCGCCACCCGCACCCCGCGCCTCGCGGGCCAGTACGCCGACGAGTTCAACATGCCCTTCGCGAGCATCGAGGACAGCGAGCGCCAGTTCGGCCGGGTCCGGGCCGCGGCCGAGGCGGCGGGCCGCGGCGCCGACGCGCTGACGTACTCCAATGCCCTCGTCGTCTGCGTCGGCAAGGACGACGCGGAGGTCGCCCGCCGCGCCGCCGCCATCGGCCGCGAGGTGGACGAACTCAAGAGCAACGGCCTGGCAGGCTCCCCGGCCGAGGTGGTCGACAGGATCGGCCGCTACGCCGAGATCGGCTCCCGCCGGATCTACCTCCAGCTCCTCGACCTCTCCGACCTCGACCACCTGGAGCTGATCTCCTCCGAGGTCCAGTCGCAGCTGTCGTAGTACCGCACGAAGCGCCGGAACCGTAGGAATAAACAAAGGCGCCGGTCGCGCCCGGTGTGCGAAGGTGTGACCGTCGTCCTGAAGGCCCCCAGGATCACCCTCCTGGGGGCCTTCGCCGTACGGCGACGAACCTGTCCATCGAGCCTCAGAGGCCCTGCCCATGTTCCTGACGATCAGCACCACCGGCACCCCGGAACGTCCCGCCACCGACCTCGGTTTCCTGCTGCACAAGCATCCCGAGAAGGCCCAGGCGTTCTCCACGTCCTACGGCAAGGCCCACGTCCTCTACCCAGAGGCGAATGCCGAGCGCTGCACGGCGGCGCTGTTGCTGGAGGTCGACGCGGTGGCACTGGTCAAGCGGGGCAAGGGCAAGGGCCGCGGCGGCGCCCCCGACGCGGCGCTCGCGCAGTACGTCAACGATCGCCCGTACGCGGCCTCCTCGCTGCTCGCGGTGGCGCTCAGCGCGGTGTTCTCCAGCGCCATGCGGGGCGTGTGCACCGCCCGCCCGGAGCGCGCCGCCGAGCCGCTGCCGCTGCGCGTGGAGGTGCCCGCACTGCCCGCCCGCGGCGGCCCGGCGCTCGTCCAGCGCCTGTTCGAGCCGCTCGGCTGGACGGTCACCGTCGAACCGGTCGCCCTCGACGAGCAGTTCCCCGAGTGGGGTGCCTCCCGGTATGTGCGGCTCCTGCTCGAATCCGAGGAGCGCACCCTCGCCGAGGCGCTGCGCCACCTCTACGTCCTGCTCCCGGTCCTGGACGACGCCAAGCACTACTGGGTCGCCTCCGACGAGGTCGACAAGCTGCTGCGGGTCGGCGAGGGCTGGCTGGCCGACCACCCCGAGCACAAGCTGATCACCAGCCGCTATCTCTCCCGCCGCTGGTCGCTGACGCGCGAGGCGATGGAACGCCTTGAGCTCGTGCGGCTCGCCGAGGCCGACGACAGCGAGGTCGAGGACCTGGACAACGCGGTCGAGGCCGAGGCCGAGGAGGAGGCGCGGCCCACCCCGCTCGCCGTGCAGCGCCGGGACGCGATCCTCGCCGCGCTGCGCGCCGCCGGAGCCGCCCGGGTGCTCGATCTCGGCTGCGGCCAGGGCCAGTTGGTGCAGGCGCTGCTCAAGGACAGCGCGTTCACCGAGATCGTCGGCGTCGACGTCTCGATGCGGGCGCTCACCATCGCCTCGCGCCGCCTCAAGCTGGACCGCATGGGCGAGCGGCAGGCGTCCCGCGTCAAGCTGTTCCAGGGCTCGCTCGCCTACACCGACCACCGGCTCAAGGGCTACGACGCGGCCGTGCTCAGCGAGGTCGTCGAGCACCTCGACCTGCCGCGGCTGCCCGCACTGGAGTACGCGGTGTTCGGCGCCGCCCGCCCCCGGACCGTGCTGGTGACCACCCCGAACGTGGAGTACAACGTCCGCTGGGAGTCCCTCCCGGCCGGGCACGTCCGGCACGGCGACCACCGCTTCGAGTGGACCCGCGCGGAGTTCCGCACCTGGGCCGAGGCGGTGGCCGAACGGCACGGCTACACCGTGGAGTTCGTCCCCGTCGGACCCGACGACCCCGAGGTGGGACCGCCCACCCAGATGGCCGTCTTCGAGCTCGACACCAACCCGTCCACCGACCGCGCCGACAAGGAGGCGAAGGCCGCATGACCGAGACCCAGGGGCGCACCCTGCCCGTCACCGATCTCTCCCTCGTCGTCCTCGTCGGCGCCTCCGGCTCGGGCAAGTCCACCTTCGCCCGGCGCCACTTCAAGCCCACCGAGGTGATCTCCTCGGACTTCTGCCGGGGCCTGGTCTCCGACGACGAGAACGACCAGAGCGCCACCCGGGACGCCTTCGACGTCCTGCACTACATCGCGGGCAAGCGGCTCGCGGCCGGCCGCCGTACGGTCGTCGACGCCACCAGCGTCCAGTCCGACGCGCGCAAGCAGCTGATCGCGCTGGCCAAGCAGTACGACGTGCTGCCGATCGCCATCGTGCTGGACGTGCCGGAGGAGATGTGCGCCGAGCGCAACGCGGCCCGCACCGACCGTGCCGACATGCCCCGCCGGGTCATCCAGCGCCACATCCGCGAACTGCGCCGCTCCCTGCGGCACTTGGAGCGCGAGGGCTTCCGCAAGGTGCATGTGCTGCGCGGCGTCGAAGAGATCGAGCACGCCACCGTGGTCACCGAGAAGCGCTTCAACGACCTGACCCACCTCACCGGCCCCTTCGACATCATCGGCGACATCCACGGCTGCTCCGCCGAACTGGAGTCGCTGCTGGGCAAGCTGGGCTACGTCGACGGCGTCCACCCGGACGGCCGCACCGCGGTCTTCGTCGGCGACCTCGTCGACCGCGGCCCCGACAGTCCCGGCGTGCTGCGCCGGGTGATGTCGATGGTCGGCTCCGGCAACGCTCTCTGCGTCCCGGGCAACCACGAGAACAAGTACGGCCGTTACCTCAAGGGCCGCAAGGTCCAGCACACGCACGGCCTCGCCGAGACCGTCGAGCAGATGGAGGGCGAGAGCGAGGAGTTCAAGCGCCAGGTACGGGAGTTCATCGACGGCCTGGTCAGCCACTACGTCCTCGACGAGGGCAAGCTGGTCGTCTGCCACGCCGGTCTGCCGGAGAAGTACCACGGCCGCACCTCCGGCCGGGTCCGCTCGCACGCGCTGTACGGCGACACCACCGGGGAGACCGACGAGTTCGGCCTGCCGGTGCGCTACCCGTGGGCGGAGGACTACCGAGGCCGGGCCGCTGTGGTCTACGGCCACACTCCGGTCCCCGAGGCCACGTGGCTCAACAACACCATCTGCCTGGACACCGGTGCCGTCTTCGGCGGCAAGCTCACCGCGCTGCGCTATCCGGAGCGAGAGCTGGTCGACGTACCGGCCGAGCAGGTCTGGTACGAGCCGACCAAGCCGCTGCGCTCCGAGGCGCCGGGCGGGCAGGACGGGCGGCCGCTGGACCTGGCGGACGTGCACGGGCGCCGGACGGTGGAGACCCGGCACGCGGGACGGATCACCGTCCGGGAGGAGAACGCGGCGGCGGCCCTGGAGGTCATGAGCCGCTTCGCGGTCGACCCGCGGCTGCTGCCGTACCTGCCGCCGACCATGGCGCCGACGGCGACCTCTCAGGTCGAGGGCTACCTGGAGCACCCGGAGGAGGCGTTCGCGCAGTACCGGGAGGACGGTGTCGCGCGGGTCGTGTGCGAGGAGAAGCACATGGGCTCGCGGGCGGTGGCGCTGGTGTGCCGGGACGCGGAGGCCGCGAAGCGGCGGTTCGGCGTCGACGGCCAGACCGGAGCCCTGTACACCCGCACTGGACGGCCTTTCCTCGACGACGAGTCGGTGACCGAGGAGATCCTCGGCCGCGTCCGTCAGGCCGCGGGCGAGGCTGGACTGTGGGACGAACTCGACACGGACTGGCTGCTGTTGGACGCCGAGCTGATGCCTTGGTCGCTGAAGGCGTCCGGGCTGCTGCGCTCGCAGTACGCGGCCGTCGGCGCCGCCTCCGGGGCGGTGTTCCCGGGCGCGCTGGCCGCGCTGGAGGGCGCCGCTGCCCGCGGGGTCGACGTGACGGACCTGCTGGCGCGGCAGCGCGAACGGGCCGTGGACGCCGCCGCGTTCACCGACGCGTACCGCCGCTACTGCTGGACCACCGAGGGCCTGGACGGCGTCCGCCTGGCGCCGTTCCAGATCCTGGCGGTCCAGGGCCGCAGCCTCGCCGGGCTCCCGCACGACGAGCAGCTGGCGCTCCTCGACCGGCTGGTGGAGCACGACGGTTCGGGCCTGCTCCGGACCACCCGGCGCCTCTACGTCGACACCGCCGACCCGGAGTCGGTGCGGGCGGGCGTCGACTGGTGGCTGGAGATGACCGGCCGCGGCGGCGAGGGCATGGTCGTCAAGCCGCTCGGCGCGCTGGTGCGCAGTCCGGAGGGCCGCCTGGTGCAGCCCGGCATCAAGTGCCGGGGCCGCGAGTACCTGCGGATCATCTACGGTCCCGAGTACACGCGCCCGGACAACCTCACCCGGCTGCGCCGCCGCTTCCTCAACCACAAGCGCTCGCTCGCGATCCGCGAGTACGCGCTCGGCCTGGAGGCACTGGACCGCCTGGCCGAGGGCGAGCCGCTGTGGCGGGTGCACGAGGCGGTGTTCGGCGTACTGGCCCTGGAATCCGAGCCGGTCGACCCTCGGCTGTGACCGGGCACTAGCCGGCCAGCCGCAGCCGCTCCCGGCACACCCCGACCCGCACCGACTGTCCCCAGGTCAGCTCCAGCGAGTCGGTCTCCATGCCGTCTCCGAAGGCCACCAGGCGTTCGGACTCGACGGTGAGGGTGAGGTGGGCCGCGGCGGTCAGCTCCCCGGCCACCAGGGACGTCCCGGTGGCCGGGGAGGGCCAGGCCTCGCGGACGAACCACAGCAGGCGTTCCTCCGCCGGGGAGGGCAGCCGCAGCCGCCCTCCCCGGTCCTGCCACACCGACCGGAGCCAGCCGGTCGCCCCCGTCCCGGTGCCGACCAGCACCCCGGACGAGGCCTGGGCCTCGACGACACCCCCGTCGTCCTCCAGGCCCAGGCGATAGCGGGCCGTCTGGTGTCCGGCGGCACCCAGATAGATCTCGTTCAGCGCGACCAGGCGCTGGGTGTCGTCGGCGACGGCCTCGACCATGGTGAGTTCGTCGGCAGGAGTCGTTCCGGATGAGGCCAGCAGCTTTGCCGCATCGGCGGGCCGGTGCCGTACCAGGACACCCGGGTTGCGCCCGGGATCGCTGTCGATGCCGATGACCGGCTGCCCCGCCAGATACTTGGCGACGTTCGCGACGAGCCCGTCCTGGCCGACCACGACCACCACGTCCTGCGGCGCGAACAGGAAGCGGTCCAGGTCCGCGCGCTCGACCCGGGCCTGACGCCAGGTCAGCGGGATCGCGGAGACCACCTCGGCCAGCGCCCGTCGGGTGCGGTGGTGCCGTTCGGCGACCTCCTCGATGTCCCGGCCCCGGGAGCGCAGGAAGTAGGCGGCCTGCCCGTGCGTGCCGTGCCGGGCCACCAACTCCTCGTACTCCGTGGTGCGATGGACCAGCACGGCGCGCGGCGCGAGGCTCACGCCCGCTCCCCGTCGCCGCCGAGCTTGGCGAGCAGTCCGGTGAGCACGTCCGGCGAGATCGTGACGCTGTCCACCCGGGGCAGGTTCTCCGCGAGCCGCGTCCCGGTCAGGGCGCGCAGGACGGCGACGTCCACCTCGGCGTGCACCCGCAGCCAGGCGGCCTGCGCCTCGGCCTTCGCCTCGCCCACCGCACGGGCACCCTCGGCCTCGGCGCGCGCGAGCCGTACCGACCGGGTGGCCTCGGCATCGGCGAGCCGTACCGCCCGCGCGGCCTCCGCCTCGGCGCGCACCGC
This sequence comes from Streptomyces davaonensis JCM 4913, assembly GCF_000349325.1. GTDB lineage: Bacteria > Actinomycetota > Actinomycetes > Streptomycetales > Streptomycetaceae > Streptomyces > Streptomyces davaonensis. The sequence continues at coordinate 2,752,836 of NC_020504.1, read as the reverse complement.
GTCGGCCGCCGCCTGTTCCTGCGCCTTGCGGCGTTCGTTGGTGCCGCGCTGTTCGACCAACTGCTCCTCGCGGCGGGCGAGTTCGATCTGGCTGGCCAGTTCGTTCTCGGCGATGGCGCGCTCCCGCTCGACGGCGACGGCGCGTCGTTCGTAGGTGGCCCGGTCGGCCTCTTGCTGGATCAGCTCACGGGCCGGCGTTTTCAGGGCCCGCTCGACCTCCGGCTCCGGACGCAGGGCCACCACGCGCACGGCCACGATCTCGATGCCGGTGGCGGGCAGTCGCGGCTCGGCGGCGAGGCCCGCGGCGACCCGTTCCCGGACCGCACTCACCCCGTCCACCAGGGCCGCCGCGAGCGGCGTACGGGCCAGGACGTCAAGCGCGTGCTGCTGGGCCGTCTCGGTCAGCAGCGTGCCGAGCTGCTCCAGCGGGGTGCCGCGCCAGGCCCCGGTGTCGGGGTCGATGGAGAAGTCCAGCCGGGCGGCGGCCACGGCCGGATCGCTGACGCGATACGTCACCGTCGCCTGTACCGCCACGTCCTGGAAGTCGGCCGTACGGGCATGGAAGGTCATCGCCAACTCCTGGTCGTCGACCGGGACTTCGGACAGCGCGGCGCTCAGCGACCGGAACCAGAAGCTGATCCCGGGCCCGTCGTGCGCCAGCTTGCCCGAGCGGTGGTGCCGGATGTGCGCCGTCGGCGCGCCCCGCAGATGGCGCCAGCCGAGGCGCCGGGTGATGTCGGCCATGAGCGACCCCCTCGCAGATTTTCGTCATACCGACGATAAGTGGAGGCGCGCTTGTCGTCAAGAGGACGAGAATCGGCAGGGTTTGCGAGGGAAGTGGTCAAGAAGGGGGTGAATATCGCCCCTGGTGGTCAGGATGGAGGCATGGGATTCCACGTCGACTCCGAGGCCGGGCGGCTCAGCCGCGTCATCCTGCACCGGCCGGATCTGGAGCTCAAAAGGCTCACCCCCAGCAACAAGGACGCGCTGCTCTTCGACGATGTGCTCTGGGTGCGCCGGGCGCGCGCCGAGCACGACGGCTTCGCCGACGTCCTGCGCGACCGCGGTGTCACCGTCCACCTCTTCGGCGACCTGCTCACCGAGGCTCTGGCGATCCCGGCGGCCCGCACCCTCGTCCTGGACCGCGTCTTCGACGAGAAGGAGTACGGCGTCCTCGCCACCGACCATCTGCGCGCCGCCTTCGAGAACCTGCCCGCCCCCGAGCTGGCGGAGGCCCTGGTCGGCGGCATGACCAAGCGGGAGTTCCTGGGCGCCCACCCGGAACCGACCTCCGTGCGCTTCCACGCCATGGACCTCGACGACTTCCTCCTCGCCCCGCTCCCCAACCACCTCTTCACCCGGGACACCTCCGCCTGGATCTACGACGGCGTCTCGGTCAACGCGATGCGCTGGCCCGCCCGCCAGCGCGAGACCGTGCACTTCGAGGCGATCTACCGGCACCACCCGCTGTTCCGCGAGGAAACGTTCCATGTCTGGTCCGAGGGTCAGGCCGACTATCCCTCGACCATCGAGGGCGGCGATGTGCTGGTGATCGGCAACGGCGCCGTGCTGATCGGGATGAGTGAGAGAACCACCCCGCAGGCCGTCGAGATGCTCGCCCACAAACTGTTCGCCGCGGGCTCCGCCGAGTCGATCGTGGCGCTCGACATGCCCAAGCGGCGGGCCTTCATGCACCTCGACACAGTGATGACGATGGTCGACGGCGACACCTTCACCCAGTACGCCGGGCTCGGCATGCTCCGCTCGTACACCATCGAACCGGGCGTCGACGGCAAGGAGCTCAAGGTCACCGACCACCCGCCGGAGCACATGCACCGCGCGATCGCCGCCGCGCTCGGCCTGAGCGAGATCCGGGTGCTGACCGCCACGCAGGATGTGCACGCGGCCGAGCGTGAGCAGTGGGACGACGGCTGCAATGTCCTCGCGGTCGAGCCCGGCGTGGTCGTGGCCTATGAGCGCAACTCCACCACCAACACTCACCTGCGCAAGCAGGGCATCGAGGTCATCGAGATCCCGGGGAGCGAGCTGGGGCGGGGGAGGGGCGGCCCGCGGTGCATGAGCTGCCCGGTCGAGCGGGGGCCTGTATAGAAATAGCGGGGGCCTGTATAGAAATGTGG